>SVLN01000048.1 GCA_015067925.1 Oscillospiraceae bacterium | reverse complement strand
AGCTATGTGATCCACTGTCAGCAGTGGAAAGAAGAATAACGAAAACGGTCGTGGACTCCACGACCGTTTCTTTTTATTTTCCTCGATTCAAAAGCCTTCCAATGGCCGGGCGCACCACTTTCATGGCGCCGTTGGTACAGAATTCCTGGCAGCAGAAGCAGCCGATACATTTGCTGCGGTCAATGACGGGCAGGCCGTTTTTCATCTCGATGGCCTTGGCAGGGCAGATTTTCTCGCAGGCTCTACAGCCGATGCACTCCTTCTTGTCCGCCTGAGGGCGGGATTGCATGCAGGTCTTGACCACCCATCCCCGCAGTTTTTCCCAGGCAGTGGTGCCGGTGCCGGAGAAATGCATGCTGCGGTAGTGCTCAATGCGGTCAAAATCCGGGGCGATCAGGCTTTGGTAGTTACCGTCGATGGTCAGTTCCTCCACCGTCAGGGGCGTCAGGCCCCGTTCAAAGGCGGCCCGGATGGTGGGTACGTTCCCGGGCGTCAGGCCGATGAGGGTGGCAGCCAGCACATCCAGCTTGTGGGGATTCTCTGCCGCAATGAGCGCGCCCATGGGGCGCGGAGAACCCTGGGTGGGGCCGTTGCCCTCCATGGCCACTACTGCGTCGCAGATGGAAAGCCGCGGCTTAAAGTATTCGTTCAGATCCACGATCATGTGGGAAAACTGCTCCGGGGTGGGGAAGCGGAAGTGATACTCCGGCTTGATGGTGCCGGGCACCACGCCGAACAGGTTCTTTGCCGCCGCCGAGAGGCCCATCATGCCGTGGGACTTGAGCTTGCAGAAGTTGATGACGGCGTCGCAGTCGTCCAAGTACCGGGTGTAGGCAAAGGTCTTGGCGCTCACGGCCTCGGGGAAATTTGCCTCGGCCTGAGAAAAATCCCGGTTCAGCACTGCGCCGGCCTCTTCCACCCGATGCATGCCTGTGGCGGCGTACACTCTGTTTACATAAGTTAAATTATATAAACCGCCGGGACTGTCTCCCAATACCACCTCCGCGCCGCGCTCCTTTAAAAGCTCTGTCAGAGCGCAGAGCAGGTCCGGGTGGGTGGTGGCGGCGCGTTCGGGTTTCATCATACTCACCAGGTTAGCCTTGATGGCGATCTTCATGCCCGGCTGCACCCAGTCAAGGCCACCCAGGGGAGAGAGTACCTGTATGAGGGCATCTTTGGCATCCTGATAGCTGCCACAAGGGCGAATGACAACGTCACACATGGTTTGACCTCACAAAAATTCGTTTTTCCCATTATAACATGGTCCGTGGTACTTTACAAGCAAGGCAAAACGGGATATAATAGACTTAGTCAACAATTGATGTCTCGAACGGAGGAAATACGATGCAATACGTAGAAATGGGTCAAATCAAGCTTTCCAGAATCGTACAGGGCTTCTGGCGTCTGAGTGGTCCCTGGCCCGGCAGCTGGAACATCCCTGATGAAAACCTGACGACGAAACTCGGTCAGTGCCTGGAGCGCGGCGTCACAACCTTTGATACTGCCGACATTTACGGCGGCACCGAATGCGAAACCCAGCTGGGGCGCGCGCTGAAGGCCTTCCGCCGGGAGGAGTACCAGGTTGTCACCAAGGGTGGCATCTGCCGCGACGTGGCGACCAATTTCGGTTATTACAACACCACCTATGATTATCTGGTTACTGCGTGCCGCAAGTCTCTGGAACGCCTGCAGCTGGATTATATCGATCTGTATCTTATCCACCGGGAGGACCCCATGCTCAACCCCTATGAGGCCGGGCGCGCCCTGGAGGACCTGAAGAAAGAGGGCCTGATCCGTGAGGCTGGCGTATCCAATTTTGATCCGAATAAGATGGACGCTCTGAACACCGCCATGGGTGGTACGCTGCGTACCAATCAGATTGAGCTGCACCCCTGCTGCTTTGAGCATTTCAACTCCGGCATGACAGATTACCTGATGGCAAAGCGCATTCACCCCATGATCTGGTCGCCCCTGGCCGGCGGCAGACTCTTCACCTCCGATGCGCCGGAGTATGCCAAGGTCCGCGCCGTGCTGGAATCGCTGGCCCAGAAATACAATGTGCTGCCCTCTACCATCGCCTACGCCTGGCTGCTGAACCACCCCATGGGTGCCATTCCCATTGTGGGCAGCGGCAGGATTGAGCGTCTGGACGAGGCCATCGCAGCCCTGGACGTTCAGCTGGAGCATCCGGACTGGTACCGCATCTACGCGGCCAGCGGCCAGCAGACGATCCGTTAAGAGGAAGCCGTTATGTACATTGACCCCACCGTTTATACCGGCGCGCCGGAGAATCTTTCCTCTCGCGCAGCGCGCGAGCAGGATTGTTACCGCCTCTTGGAGGCTCTGGGCATCGCCTACACCCGCGTTGATCACGATGCGGCGGACACCATCGAGCTCTGCCATGAGATCGAGGGGCTGCTGGGCACCGAAATCTGCAAGAACCTGTTTCTGTGCAACCGCCAGCAGACGGATTTTTATCTGCTGCTGATGCCCGGCGACAAGAATTTCCGCACCAAGGATCTGTCCAAGCAGCTGGGCGTGAGCCGCCTGAGCTTCGCTGGGCCGGAGCATATGCAGGAGTTTCTGGGCTTGACGCCCGGCTCCGTGAGCGTGCTGGGCCTGATGAACGACAAAGAGCATCGCGTCCGCCTTGTCATCGACAAGCCTTTGATGGATGCGGCGTTCTTCGGCTGCCATCCGTGCCGAAACACCTCGACCCTGCGCATGAAAACGGATGACGTGCTGAACACGCTCATCCCCGCCCTGGTGGCGGATTACACCGTAGTTGATCTGCCGATTCCCGAACCGGCAGAGTAAAAAATAAAGGAGGCAAGACCATGCAGTATGTAAACTTAGGTAGTTTGAAATTCTCCCGCATTGTTCAGGGCTTCTTCCGTACCCACGCCTGGGGCATGGATGCAAAGCAGCTGCACGAGCATATGGCCGCGTGCATTGACAGAGGTGTTACCACCTTTGACACTGCAGATGTCTATGGCGGCGGCGGTCGCTGCGAGAAGGCCATGGGCGAGGCCCTGGTGGGCTTCAACCGCGATCAGTATCAGCTCGTCACCAAGGCAGGCATCTGCCGCGACTTCGTCACCCAGACCAACCACTACGACACCACTTATGAGTATCTGACCAACTCCTGCAAGGCCTCTGCCCAGCGTCTGGGCGTGGACTACATCGACCTGTTTTTGATCCACCGGGAGGATCCCATGATTGATCCCCACGAGGCCGGCCGCGCCCTGCTGGATCTGAAGAAGGAAGGCGTCATCCGTGAGTTTGGCGTGTCCAACTTCGATCCCTTCAAGTATCAGGCCGTGGATAAGGCCACCGGCGGCCAGCTGGTCACCAACCAGATCGAGGTCAACCCCTGCTGCTTTGAGCACTTCAACTCCGGCATGATCGATTACCTCACCGGCGAGAAGATCGCCCCCATGGTCTGGTCTCCCTTGGCCGGCGGCAAGACCTTCACCTCTGATGAACCCCAGTACGTGGCAGCAAGAAAGGCCATCGAGGAGCTGGCGGAGAAGTACAACGTCCTGCCCGGCACCATCGTCTACGCCTGGATCCTGAATCACCCCATGAACGCCCTTCCCATCGTGGGCAGCGGCAAACTGGAGCGTCTGGACGAGGCCATCGCGGCCCTGGATCTGAAGCTCGATCGCATCGACTGGTTCAAGGTCTACCGCGCCAGCGGCCAGCAGATCATTCGCTAATTTCACAAAAAAGAAGCGAGATGCCATTTGGCATCTCGCTTTTTTTGTGTTGGTTAACGTCCCAGAACGTTCTTGATCTTGGCCACGCAGCGGCGGGTCATCTCGGTGGCGGTGAAACCGGAGTGGTTTTCGTACTCGCCCACGATGTAACCCTCGTAGTCGGAATCGCGAATGATACCCACCACGTCGTCGTAGGGGATGGAGGCCTCTTCGCCATTCTCGTACAGATAGTGGAACTTGCCGTGGAAGTGCACGCAGTGCGTCATAATGCGCTTCAGGCCCTCGAAATCGGGCTCCTTGGAGAACTGCACGAAGCCGTACATGCCGGAGAAGGCGCCGAACACGGGGCCGGTGGCTCCGGCGGCAGCCAGGCGAGCCTGGGCCTCTTCCATGGGAACGTTGTCGTAGCGCATCTGGGCGGCCATTTCCAGCAGCTCCAGGGGAGCGCCGGCGGCCAGGGCATCATCCCAGAAGGGCTTGTTGGGCTTGGTGGCGAAGCAGCCGAAGTCGGGCACGAAGCCAATGTAGGGGCTGCCCACGCGGTCCATCATGGCCTCATACTCGCGGATGATGGGGGTGGAGGGGGTCTCCGGATTGTGGATCTCAATGCCCACCTTCACGTCGTACATTCTGGCGTAGGGTTCCAGACGCTCCAGGACGTTCGGACCCATCAGATACTGGGCGCGCATGACCTTGCAGCCCAGACGGTGCGCGCTCTGCACGTCGATGATAGCGGCCGCGAGCATCTCGTCCTCGGTCAGGTTGCGGTCGGGGAGCATGCCGCGGTCGCAATTGGCGCCGTAGCTGACGGGGCCGATGCCGCACTCGTCCTTCAGACGGTTGACCATGGCCAGGAATTCATCGGAAATAAAGGGGTAGCTGGGGATCATCTGGGTGGCGACGATCTCATAGCCCTCGCAGCCGATCTCAGCGGCGGTGCGGATGATGTCTTCCAGACTCATTTTGCCGGTGGCGTACTCCTGGGTCCAGCAATACAGGGTTGCGCCGACTTTGATGTTACTCATTTCTCGCACCTCCTCAGTCATGGATGGTCAGCGTCTTCTGACCGCAGCTGTCGATGGGCATGTAGGCGTGGTCGTTGTCACCGCCGGGTAGGGGCAGATACGGCACGCGCAGCATCAGGTGAAGATCGATCTCGTGCTCGCCCTCGGCGATGCCGCCGGGAACGAAAACGGCGATCTTTGCCGGCTCCAGCAGAGTCCAGAACTCGGAGGCGTAGCGGTTGAGCATCGCGCCGTTCAGGGTCTTGCCGTTGATGCCGAAGGTGCAGACGGCGGGGTCATACTTTACGCCGTCTACGGTGACGTAGAATTCGTCGATGGCGGAGAGATAGTGGCCGCGGTAGTAGGCCAGGCGGGCCTCAAACTGGAAGCCGGCCTTCTCGCCATCCACGTAGACGTGCTTGAGGGAGTCGTCGCAGATCACGTCCACAAAGGTCATGCGCATTGCAAATGCCATGGGGAGTTCCTCCAATCAGATGTTTATTAGCGGAGCGTCGGCTCCGGTTTTGCAGAAGTTGCCACCCGCCCGTAGGTCTCGGTGAGCAGGCGGATGCGTTGGGCAAGGCCGGTGGAGAGATCGCGGCTTCTCATACGCCAGGTCCAGTTGCCGCCCAGGGTGCCGGGGGTGTTGATGCGGGCCTCAGCGCCCAGCTCCAGGTAGTCCTGCATGCTGCCGATGAACAGGTTCGCCACCGAGCGCATGCCGCCGCGGATCATGCCCCAGCAGAGACTTTCGCGGTCACTCAGGCCGAGATATTCCCGGGTAAAGGAAAGTTCCTGCTCCAGTGCTTCCTCGGCCCAGCCGAGGATGGTGTTGTTGTCGTGGGTGCCGCAGTAACAGATGCAGTTGGGAGTGTAGGTGTGGGGCTGGTAGGGGTTCTGTTCGCGCTCCTGGAAGGCGAACTGCAGCACCTTCATGCCGGGCAGGCCGCTGTTCTTCAGAAGGGCGTTCACATCCTCTGATTCTACGCCCAGGTCCTCAGCCACGATGCCCAGGTGGGGGAACCATTCCATAATGGTCTGCACAAAGTGCAGGCCAGGCCCCTTGACCCAGTGCCCGTTCACGGCGGTTTCGTCGCCGTAGGGGATGCTCCAGTAGCTCTCCAGGCCACGGAAGTGGTCGATGCGGATCATGTCGTAGAGTTTGCCTACGCCGTCCATGCGGCGGATCCACCAGTTGTAGCCGTCGGCGCGCATCTTGTCCCAGTTGTACAGGGGATTGCCCCAGAGCTGACCGGTCTCGGAGAAATAGTCGGGGGGCACACCCGCCACGGCGGTGGGGACGAAATTTTCATCCAGCTGGAACTGTTCGGGCTCAGCCCACACGTCGGCAGAGTCCAACGCCACATAGATGGGCAGATCGCCAAAGAGCTTTACGCCGCGCTCGTTGGCGTAGGTGCGCAGGGCACGCCACTGGCGGTAGAACAGGAACTGAATGTAGATGAACAGCTGCACGTCGGCCTTATATTTGCTTCTGGCCTCGTGCATGGCCCAGAAATCTCTGCGGCGCAGGGCCTCGTCGGGCCACTCCAGCCAGCTCTTCATGTCGTTGGCGCGCTTGATGGCCATGTACAGGGCGTAATCCGGCAGCCAGCGATGGTTCTCCTGTTCAAACTGGGAGATGGCCGCCCGGTCGCGGTCCCAACCGCGGTTGCAGGCCAGACGCAGCACCTCAAAGCGATGGTTGTAGATTTTTTCGTAATCGATCTGGGTCTCGTCATCGCCCCAGTCGCAGCTCTCCACCTCTTCCAAGGTCAGAAGATCGTCTGCCATCAGCATCCGCAGGTCGATCAGATACGGGTTGCCGGCGTAGGTAGAAAAGCTCTGGTATGGAGAATCGCCGTAGCTGGTGGGGCCCACGGGCAGCAGCTGCCACCAACTCTGGCCCGCCTTGGCGAGAAAGTCAACAAAAGAATAAGCCGCGCGGCCCATGGTGCCGATGCCATATCGGCTGGGAAGCGCAGTCAGGGGGAGCAGAATACCGCTGGAACGCTGCATATATGTACCTCCTTTTTCTATATTAATAGGGTATCTTGTTTTGCGGAATTTGTCAACCGAAAAGCGTGCTATTTTCCTCTTGCGCGAGGCAAACAGCCGTGATATTCTTACAACAAGAAAGAAAAAGGAGTTGAATTCGGATGGCTTGCGTCGGACGGTTTGCGCCCTCTCCCAGCGGGCGGATGCACCTGGGCAACGTGTTCTCCGCGCTGCTGGCGTGGCTGTCGGTGAGAAGCCGCGGCGGCACCTTTGTGCTGCGCATTGAGGACCTGGATCCCCAGCGCTGCAAGGCGGAATATGTGGATCTGGTGCGCCGGGATCTGGAGGCCCTGGGGCTGACCTGGGATGTCGAGCAGACCCCGCAGCGCTTGCGCACCGAGGCCTATGCCTCCCAATTTGCTCGCCTGGAGGAGAAGGGACTGGTCTATCCCTGCTACTGCACCCGGGATGAGCTGCACGCGGCCTCCGCGCCCCATGCCTCGGACGGCACACCCATCTACTCGGGCGCCTGCCGAAATCTGACGGCGGCCGAGCGCGCGGAAAAGACCCGCCGCCCCGCCTGGCGGCTGATGGTGCCGGACGAAACCTATGCCATTTTGGATCGCCTGCAGGGCGAATATAAGGAAAACCTCACCGCCGATTGCGGCGACTTCATCGTCCGCCGTTCCGACGGCGTGTACGCCTACCAGCTGGCGGTGGTCACGGATGATATCGCCGGCGGCATCACCGAGGTGGTGCGGGGAAGGGATCTTTTGTCCTCTTCGCCCCGGCAGCAGTACCTGTATGAACTTTTTGGAGCCTCTGCGCCGGAATACTGCCATGTGCCGCTGCTGGTGACCCCGGAAGGCCGCCGGCTGAGTAAGCGGGAAAAGGACCTGAGTCTGGAAGAACTGCTGGAGCGCATGCGTCCGGAGGAGCTCATTGGTGCGCTACTGCATGCATGCGGCGTGCTGGAGCACCGGGAGGCCATTTCCGCTGCCGACGCGGCGAGAATCTTCGATTGGAGCAGGGTAAAAGCCAACGATGTGGTACTGACGCAACTATAAAAAGGAATCGGCAGGACATGTGTCCTGCCGATTGTTTATGGCACACGTTCCCATGCGCCTGTTGCATCATTTCTCTGCAGCACCAGACGCGGCCCGTCGGTGCTGTCAAAGTAGACAGCATCCGCGTCCTTGACGGAAACAAGGAATACATCCTGCGCACCCAGGGCGCTGTTCAGGCCGCCAAAGGCGGAATAGAATCGCAGAACCACCTCGTCCGTTTCCTTCGAAACATCGGAACAGCTGCGAATATAACCCATTGACCCTGCGACGCCCACGTGAATGGTAAGCACATCGCCGCTGGGCAGCGCTGCGTATTCGCCCAGAAACACGTCTGTTCTGCGCGCGCTGCCTGTGAGCAGCAGCCAGACGCCAATCAGAACGAGCAGCGCTGCCGCGGCAATCAGAAGCCGCTTGGTCACGCGCTGGACAGCTTGCTTCCACTGCAGATGTGCCACCTGGAGGGTGTTGGTTACTGCCTGCGCAGCTTCATCCTTTGTCACAACGCTCTGGGCATTTCGTTCCGATTTCATCAGTTCCAGAACACTGATTTGCAGAGCCTCGGCCAGGGGTTCAAAGGTATGAATGTCCGGGAACCCGAGACCGCGCTCCCAGCGGCTGACCGCCTTGTCTGTGACATGGAGCTTCTTCGCAAGCTCCGCCTGCGTCAGCCCTTGTTCCTTCCGAATGCCGGCAAGGAAACTGCCGAATTTCTGTTGATCCATGTAATCACCTCGCCGTTATCATACGAAACTGGTTGGAAGAAAGCAAGAGATGCCGCGTTTATGACGCGGAAAGGGGCCTCGACGATTGCTTTACTTGCTTGTGTTGTTTGATTTGCCCTGGTTTTGTCCATAATAATCCCATCTGAACAAGGAGGGATTCTATGCAAGTCAAAGATTTGATGTCCACCCATGTGGTGTCCGTGGCACCGGAGGAGACGGTGCAGGTGGCCGCCCGGCTGCTCAGCCGCCACAACGTCGGCGCCCTGCCGGTGTGTTCGCCGGATGGCAAGCTCCGGGGCATGATTACGGACCGGGACATCGTGCTGCGCTGTGTGGCGGCCCAGGAGGACCCGGCCAAAACCCTGGTGCGCAACCTGATGACCAGCCGCGTGGTTTCCGTTGCCCCCACGGACGATGCCAACACCGCCACCGCCCTCATGGCCCGGGAGCAGGTTCGCCGCCTGCCGGTGACGGAGCAGGGAAAGGTGGTTGGCATGCTGTGCCTTTCTGATGTGGCGGTGCGGCAGGATTTCTCCACCGAGGCTGCCGAGTGCCTGAGCAGCATTTGCAGTAACATTGCCCATAGAGAATCGTAAGAGGTGCCCCGCGTCGCAGGATGCGGGGCGCTTTGTCGCATTAAAGGGATAAAAAGTGCAACAAAAGAAAAGAAAAATTGCCGCCTCATTTGGAGAAACTTTCAAAAATTGCCGAAAACAGGCCTGTCCAGCCAGTTTTGTATTGCAAGATGAAGGAAGCGGTGCTATAATATGCACAATCGAATTAACGTCGTAGGACGTTCAGAAAGAGGTTAGACGATTATGGCAATCAAGAATGAATATTTGGCCAATTTATACGAGCGCGTTGCCAAGCGCAATGCCGGTGAACCCGAGTTCATGCAGACCGTGGAAGAGGTTCTGGAGTCCCTGTCCCCCGTGGCAGATCAGCGCCAGGACCTGATCGACGCCGGTGTGTTTGATCAGATGGTCGAGCCCGAGCGCCAGATCATGTTCCGCGTGGCGTGGGTCGATGACCAGGGCAAGACCCAGGTCAACCGCGGCTACCGCATCCAGTTCAACAGCGCCATCGGCCCCTACAAGGGCGGCCTGCGTTTCCATCCGTCCGTCAACGCTTCCATCATGAAGTTCCTGGGCTTTGAGCAGACCTTCAAGAACTCCCTCACCAGCCTGCCCATGGGCGGCGGCAAGGGCGGCGCCGATTTCGATCCCACCGGCAAGTCCGATGGCGAGATCATGCGTTTCTGCCAGGCCTTCATGACCGAGCTGTGCAAGCACATCGGCCCCAACTGGGACGTTCCCGCCGGTGACATCGGCGTCGGCGCCCGCGAGATTGGCTATCTCTTTGGCCAGTACAAGCGCATCCGCAATGACTTCTCCGGCGTGCTCACCGGTAAGGGCCTGAGCTACGGCGGCTCCCTGATTCGCCCCGAGGCCACCGGCTACGGCGCTGTCTACTACACTCAGAACATGCTCGCCTCCTTCGGTGAGGAAGTCAAGGGCAAGACCTTTGCAGTTTCCGGCTTCGGCAACGTGGCTTGGGGCACCGTGGAAAAGGTCAATGAACTGGGCGGCAAGGTCGTCACCATCTCCGGCCCGGACGGCTATGTCTACGACGCCGACGGTGTTTCCACCCCCGAAAAGGTCAATTACATGCTGGAAATGCGTGCTTCCAACCGCAATAAGGTGCAGGATTATGCCGATAAGTTCGGCGTTCCCTTCTTCCCGGGCCAGAAGCCCTGGGGCGAGAAGGTCGATGTCATCATGCCCTGCGCTACCCAGAACGAAGTCAACATCGAAGATGCCAAGAAGATCGTGGAAAACGGCATCAAGTACTATGTTGAGGTCTCCAACATGCCCACCACCAATGAGGCTGTTGCTTACTTAAAGGCAAATGGCGTGGTTGTTGCCCCGTCCAAGGCTGTCAACGCCGGTGGCGTTGCTGTTTCCGGTCTGGAAATGAGCCAGAACTCCATGCGCTACAGCTGGACCGCCGAAGAGGTCGACGCCAAGCTGAAGCAGATCATGAAGAACATCTTCGAAAGCTCTGTTTCCGCCGCCAAGGAATACGGCATGGAAGGTGACCTGGTTGCAGGTGCCAACATCGCCGGCTTCCTGAAGGTCGCCGAGGCCATGAAGGCCCAGGGCGTCATGTAAATTCGTCTTCATCATTATCCCCCTCTTATAAAATGCGGACGCTGCCCAAAAAATGGGCAGCGTCTGCGTTTGTTTTTAGGAAGGTGCAAAAAAAGCCCATGGCCAAAAGGCCATGGGCTTTCGTTTGTGATGGGATTAGATGCGGTACTTCGGCATTGCGTAGTACTTGGTGTGCAGGATGTGGTGAGCCTTGTGGCCGCCCCACTCGCCCAGGTACTCGTCGTAGACGGCCTTGACGATGGGATTCTGATGGCTGCGACGCAGAACGTTGGCCTCGT
>SVLN01000047.1 GCA_015067925.1 Oscillospiraceae bacterium | reverse complement strand
TCTCTGTTGCACTTTTCCTGAAGTCGCCTTCGGCGGGCGTTACCCGTTATCCTTGCCCTATGGAGCCCGGACTTTCCTCACTGATCGCCTTTCGGCAGCACAGCGCGACTGTCCGACCCGGTCGCAATGGTATTGTAACGCCAAGCGGCCGGAAAGTCAAACATCCCGCAAAAAGAATCCGGTTTTCGACACAAACAAGCAGGCTGCAGCACTCTCTTGCTGCAGCCTGTTACTTATTGTAGGGTCTCGACGGGCAGATATTTCTCCCACAGCGTGGTTTCGGACCAGCTGGAGGAATCAAAATTTTCGCGGAGGACCTGGGACAGATAGCGCAACTTTTGCATAACCGCATCGCTGTACTGCAGTCGCTCCATGAAGTACGGGTAGCTCATGGCATATTCCATAATGCGCGCCCTGTCCTCTTTCGCATAGGTCTTGCTGTAGGTGTCGATGAAGTAAATCCGCTCCGGGTCATACTCCGTGTAGTAGACGTATTCACTGGAGTTGTCATAGTGGGTTTCGTATTCCTCGGAGTAGACAAAGCCCTCGGGGTTAAAGCTGCTCCATAGGGTCTCATCCAGCCAGACTCCATCAATAAAGTTCAGCTTTTCTTCAATCGCGTGCCAGAGTTCGTGATTCAGATTCGCTGTAACTTTGGATTGATAGTTCACGTCATAGACGATGTTGAACCAGCCGCCGGCATAAAATTCGTAAGCAACTACGCCATAACTACTCTCAATGGTGCTGACCAGCAAAATACGCACACCCATGGTGTTCTCGTCCTTAAACTCCGAGAAAAATCCTTCCGGGTAGGATCCCAGCGTCTCATCGAGTTTGCTCAAAGCATTGTAAATCACCTGCGTCTCATAGCGCAGCGACAGGGAGTCCGTTGTCTGCACCGTGAATTCACCATCGGCACAGGGCTCGGCACACTCGCCGGAGAAGAGGATCCGCACATCGTAGCGCGTCTGCAGTTCATCCGCATAGTCGCGCAGATACTCCAGACCGCCGCGCAGCTGCACCGGTTCCTCAATTTCAAAATAATGGGCGATTCGCGCAGAATCAATATAGTCTTCTTTCGCACTCTGCATGGCAGGCGCGTCCGGTTCGAACTTTAAACGGTCCAAATCAAGAATAACAACTCTGCACGGCTGATCTTCCGCCAGACGGACGGTATAGAAGATACTGTTACTTCCCGGCTCATACAACATCGAGATGGGATCATGAAGAATCGAAAATACCCCCAGGTTCGCGTACGTGGGAGTCTGAGAGAATCGATACAGTCGCACCGACTGCTCCTCATCTGCCAGTTTTGCCATCAGGAACGGTCCGTTGGAAACAGGCTGGAAGGACTGCAAAAGATTCATCTGCAGGGTAACCTCATAATACCCCTCGTCATCCCGGGGTGCAAAAACGCTGCGATAGCAATCGTCCTCATACAGGTAATAGACTGCACCGGCTGCAAAAAAGCTCGTGGAGGCGTAGTCGGAGCGGAACCAGTTGAGCTCCCCTGTCTTCACGTCCAGCACCGCCATGGCAGCCGACAGGCCAAACGGATCTGTCTCAGCCATCACGGTCAGCTCGTCCCGATTCGGATGAACGCCCATCACCGTGCGCACCGGCAAGCCTCCGGCCACCAGGATTTCCTCTGTTGCGCCATTTGCCATGTTGTGCCGTTTCAGGACGCCGTCGGCATAATAGAAATACCGTTTATCATTGGAGAAGTAACCGTTCTCCTCCACTGGGCGGCGATAGGTGTGCACATACTGCAGCTGCTTGTCGTAAAAATCATACCGTGTACCTTCGTTGGCGACCACTGCAAATGACTTGTCCGCAAACACCTGGGGCAGAATATAGCAGTTCTCCCCCAGCTCCGCCTGGGCCAGGATCTGATGGGACAATGGATCATACACCGTCACATACAAAGCAGTGCCGTAGGGCATGGTGGTTGTATCCACAATTTTTCGGCTAACGATCAATACCGTTCCTTCCGGGCCAGGCTGCAAAAACGTATCATCCTCAAAGCTCAGCGCTGCAGGCGATGAGAGCACAACCTCCTGGTGCTCCGGCGCTTGGGGTTCTTCCGGCTCCTCAGGTTTTTCCGGTACTTCCGGTACTTCCGGTGCTTCCGGTTCCACGGGCGGATCCGGGGTCTGCGGCGTATCCACCACTGGCTCATGAACAGGCGGCTGCGAAACGTCTGGCGGCGGCTGCACACAGCCGACCAAGGACAGGATCATCACAGCACACAAAAACAAACAAAACAAGCGCTTCATTCCCGCAGCCTCCTTTCTTTTCTCATGTCATAAGTTTACTCCATTCCAGGCACAAATGCGATTACAAAAGGGCAACAAATTGGCAACACTTTAAAAAGGCAGCCCATCCCACGGATGGACTGCCTTAGCATTACGCATTTTCTGTTTTTTTACGCAGGAATCCGATCCATGCCAGCAAGCCGGCCAGAATCCAGAACACCGCCATCATATAGGGCTCTTCAAAAATGTTTTCAAAGAAGCAGTGGGCCATAACGCCCACCAGACCGGCAAGCAAACCGGCAGCCAGAGCCTTTTCCCGCTTTTCGCGCAGGCGATGGCACACGCGGATACCCGTTACGGCCAGCAGAATCATCAAGGCTGCAAAGCTCACAATGCCAACCCAGCCCATCTCAATAAAGACACGCAGGTAGTAATGATCCACGTAGGTGTACCAGACCCAGTGCAGCTGCTTGTTCTGCATCGCCACCGCGCCGCCCCACATGCCCAGGCCCATGCCCAGCAAAGGGTTCGTGCGGTAGAGATAGCTGATGCCCAAGGCCCAGCGGCTCTCGCGGCCGCCGTTGGTGGTCAGGAATCGATATTCCGGAGAGAACAGATAGCTCACTCGGCTCCAGACAAAAGGCAGGAACAGGGCGCAGATCACTGCGCAAAGGGAGGCCAGGAACAATCTCATGTCGATGATGGCCATGAACAGCAGCACTGCTACCGCCATGCCGATCCACGCACCGCGGGACATGGTAAACAGGCAGGCCAGACACATACAGCCTGTGGCACACAGGGCCACGAACTTCAACCGCCAATCTTTGAGATAGAACAGAAGGCCGGCACCCAGCGGTGCCATCATCACCATGAAGTCGCCCATGATGTTCGGCGAGCCGAAGATGGAGAACACGCGGGTACGCACGCTCTGCTCGGAGCTGGACATCCAGGACGAGGGAATGGGAACGCCGATGATATACTGATAGATGCCGTGCAGGGCAATCACCGTGCCCACCAACGCCATAACAACGTAGATGGTAAAGAAATCTCCGTCATCGCGCATCAGGCTGCAGATCACAAAGAACCACAGCATGTACTGTACCGTGGCGCGATAGCCGGACACGGCGATGGAGAAGTACGGACTCACAAACAGCATTTCCGCAAAGCCGATGAGCAAGAACATCAGCAGAGGCACATGCACCGGTGTGACCCGGGCGCGCAGATCGATCTGCGCGGAAGCTTTCATCCACAGGGCCCAGGCCGCGCAAACAAGCAACAGAAGCTCATCCCACACGCTGCCCAGAACCGGGATCGGCAGCACATCACGCAGCACATAGTCGATGGGCACATACAGAGCCAGCGCAAGAAGCAGCAGGCGCGACACGCCGCCGCGGAAGAGCCATCCGACCACGACGCTGTTCTCACACACACGCAGGATCGCGCGGCAGATTCTGACGATCAGAGAACCGTCCACCCAATTGCGGATCCATGTCCAATTATGAAGCGCCCGGTTAAACGCCGTCATTGCACGGGCCAACAGGCTGTTCTTTGTCCAGGTGCAATCGCTTCCCAGGGCACGCGTCAACGGCCCATAAAGGAAGCTTCCCTGCCAGGCTGCACGGAGCACGGCTCCCGTTCTGCAGGCCAGGCTGTTCGGCCAGGCACGCAACAACAGAAGCCAGAGCCTATAAAGCAGGCTTCCTGTAAAGATTTTCATCATTTTCCAATGATCTCCACGTCAGTAATATAACCAATGATGTCGATGAACAGGGTACGAACCGTGTACTGGCTGCCAACACGAATCACCTGCTGGCCTTCGACCAGGGCATTGGTGTTCATCTTGCCGGTGTATTCGATGGTAAAGATGGCATCGTAACGATCCTGGCCTTCCACCGCAATCACATTGCCGTTGGGATCCAGTGCAGTGGAGCATTCGGCCTTTTCAAACTTCACGATCTTGCCGTTGATGACGTTGTTGTCACGCACCAGGCTGGCACCCTCGGCGTAACGCTCCAGGCCTTTGAAATAGGCCTCGTCGATGCCTGCAACGATAACCTCGTAGCGCACCGTAACCTCATCGCCTGCGTTGATCAGATGATCCTGCGTTGCCACGTCGCCGGGGGCTCGGCTGCCCGTGATCTTCCACACAAACGCAACAGCAACCAGTGCAACCGCCAGAACGATCAGCAGGTCGATCAGATTGATTTTTCCGAACAAACGACCTTTTTCGTCTATAATTTTCATAGAATACAGCCTCCCATGGTAATCTTTCGTCTATTTGTAAATTGACCGTTTTTTGAATATCATGTAGAATATAGAAAACAGCTTGGATTATTATAGCCGATTCTGCCAATATTTACAAGAGGGCAGCAAATGTACAGAACAGGAGGCAGGCAAATGAGGATCCTTCATATGATTTCCGGCGGTGATGTCGGCGGCGCCAAGACCCACGTATTGACCCTTCTGCAGGGCCTGGCGCAGACAGAAGAGGTCTGCCTGATCTGCTTCACCGACGGCGCCTTTGCTGATGAAGCCCGTGAACTGGGGATCCGTACCGAAATTATGGGCGGCCAGAATCTTTTTGCTGTCCGCAGCCGCCTGATCAAGCATGTCCGTGAGGGCCTGTTTGATCTGATCCACTGTCACGGCTCCCGCGCCAACCTGATGGGCGCACTGGTTCGCGGTGCAGTAAAAATCCCCGTGGTGACCACCGTGCACTCCGACCCCAAACTTGACTATCTGGGCCGTCCCATCGGCAAGCTGACTTACGGCAACCTCAACGCCTGGGCCCTCCGACACCTGGACTATTATGTGGGCGTGAGCAACTCCATGGTGGATCTTCTCATCCGCCGCAATTTCCCGCCCCAGAAGATGTTCCCCATCTACAACGGTGTGAGCTTCCCTGCTCCGGTTCCTGCCATGAGCCGGGAGGCGTTCTTCCGTTCTATTGGTCTTGACTGCGAACCGGATGCGCCGGTGTTCGGTATCGCGGCGCGATTGAATCCTGTCAAGGATATGACGACGCTGATCCGCGCCTTTGCCAAAACAGTCGCGGATTACCCCAAAGCCCGCCTGATCATCGCCGGTGACGGCGAACAGCACGATGAGCTCACCGCCCTGGCAAAGGAGCTTTGCCCCGAGGGCAGCGTGCTCTTTGCCGGCTGGGTGCAGGATACGGCCAGCTTTTACTCCGCCATTGATTGCAACCTGCTCACTTCCCTATCCGAGACCTTCCCCTACGCCCTGACGGAGGGCGCACGTCTGCACTGTGCTACCATCGCCTCCCGTGTGGGCGGCATCCCTGACCTGATTGACCACGGCATTAACGGCTTCCTCTTCCCCGCCCGGGATGTGGATGCCCTGGCCGAAGCCATGCGTTCTTTGGCTGCCGATCCTGCGCTGCGACGGCAGTTTGCCGACGGCCTTTACGAAAAAGTCCGCACACAGTTCTCTGTGGAAGCCACCGTCAACAGCCAGAAGCACATCTACGAAACCGTTCTGCGCCGTGCTGCCCGCGGCACGGGAAAACGCGATGGTGTGATGATCTGCGGCGCTTACGGCAAGGACAACGCCGGTGACGACGCGATTCTGGAGACCATCGTGGAGCAGATGCATGCCATCGACCCGGATCTTCCTTTGTGTGTGCTTTCCCGCACCCCGGAAAAGACCCGCCTGCGCTACCGCATTGACGCGGTGCAGACCTTCCACGTATTCTCTTTCCTGAAAGCAATGCGCAAAACCCGTCTGTACCTCTCCGGCGGCGGCAGCCTGATCCAGGATGTGACCAGCTCCCGTTCTCTGCTTTACTACTTGTTCAATATCTACTGTGCCAAAAAGGCCGGAAACCGTGTGTTGATGTACGGCTGCGGCATTGGCCCTGTGAATAAACCCCGCAACCGCCGCCTGGCAGCCTGGGTCATCAACCGCTATGTAGATCGTATCACCCTGCGCGAGGATTCCTCCCTGCAGGAACTGCAGCAAATGGGTGTCACCCGTCCCGAAATTCAGCTGACTGCGGACCCGGCGCTGCTGCTGGGCATCGCTGCCGATCACGAGGTGGACAGTTTCTGTCTTTCTGCAGGTTTGGATCCCAATGCTGCCTACTGTGCCTTTTCCCTGCGCCCCTGGCAGGGCTTTGACGCTTCCGTTGCAGCCTTCGCCGCCTGCGCTGAGCATGCTTACAAGAAGCACGGCCTTACACCGCTGTTTCTGAATCTGGAGCCTGAGCGCGACGCACCGGCTGCGCAGAAAGTCGCAGCACTGCTTCACTGCCCCTACAAAATCGTCCCCGTGCCGCCCAGCGGTACGCTCACCGTCGGCCTGATCCGTCGCTGCAAGGCTGTGGTATCCATCCGCCTGCATGCGCTGATCTTTGCAACTGCCCAGAACATTCCCACTGTGGGCGTTGTGTATGATCCCAAGGTCAATGCGTATCTAGATTACTTGGGCGAGCATCACTACGCTGATCTACACACCCTGCAGGCAGATTCCCTGTGCAACCTGTTGGATGACGCCCTGCGGGCCGAGACTCTGCCGGATACCGCCCATCTGCGTGCTCTGGCGCAGATGAACGCCGACACTGCCCGCGCCCTTCTGGAGGAAAACAAATGAAAAAAGTTGTCTGTGTTTCCACCTCTCCGTGGTATCCCATCCCTACACGCAAGCAGCAGGTCATGCGCCGATTGAAGGATGTAGAGATTCTTTATTTCGATCCTCCCGTCAGCTTCCTGGCTCCTTTGAAGGACAAATCCGCCAAAGAAAAACTCCGCGCCTATCGTGCGCCCGGCGAGAAGGTGAAAGACAATATCACCGTCTACGCCACGCCGCCGGTGCTGCCTTTTTTCAATAAGTTCCGCATCATCAATCGGCTCAATCAGTTCCGCCTGGCTCGCTTCATCCGCAAAAAGATGCAGCGCCACGGCTTTGATGACGCCGTGCTCTGGTGCTACTCCCCCACTTCGGCGGATCTGGCACCCCATGTGCCCCACAAGGCCTTGGTTTATGATTGCGTGGATCGTCACTCTGCCTATGGCGGCCTGATGAATCCTGCCGTTGTGGATAAAATGGAGGAGGATCTTGCCGCCCGGGCCGATCAGGTCTTTGCCACGGCAGATGCCCTGGCTCGCCGTCTGAGAGAGTGCAACACCACCGCCCGCTGCATTCCCAACGGCGCGGAGTATGAGCTCTTCGCCCAGGCGAGAACCGCACAGCCCTGCCCCGAGGACATTGCAGCGCTTCCCGGCCCGATCCTCGGTTTCGTGGGCGCTCTGCAGGAGTGCATCGAATACTCCTACCTCTATGCCGCCGCCCAGGCGCACCCCGAGTGGAGCTTCGTGCTCATCGGTGCAGAAAAGCCCGGTGCGGATCTCAAGGCGCTGAAAACCTGCCCCAATGTTCATTTTCTCGGCCTGCGACCCCACGACCAGCTGCCGCAGTACATTGCCCAGTTCTCCCTGTGCCTGAACCTATTTGCAGACAGTGCCCTGAGTCGGGATGTCAGTCCTCTGAAGTTCTATGAATACCTGGCTACAGGCAAACCCGTTGTCTCCACTCCGCAGCCCCAGCAGGTGCTGCAGTTCTCCGATGCCATTGAGATCGCCGGCACGGAAAACGAATTTATTGCTGCCTGCGAGCGTGCCATCCATGACACCGATCCCGCCCGCGAAGCGCTGCGCGCCGACTATGGCCGCAAGAGCAGTTGGGATTCCCGTGTGGAAGAAATCGAGTCCGTCCTACGCTCCCACGCAATCATGTAATCGTTACCCCTGAGGAGGAACCATTTTGAAAACACCCTTTGTTACCGCCGCGCAGGTGGAAGAAATCTGCGCCAAATACCCCACCCCTTTCCATCTGTACGATGAAGCCGGCATCCGCAAAAACGCCCGCGATCTGCACAAGGCGTTTTCCTGGAATCCCGGCTTTAAGGAGTACTTTGCCGTAAAGGCAACACCGACTCCGGCGATTCTGAAGCTTCTGCATGAAGAAGGCTGCGGTATGGACTGCTCCAGTCTGACGGAGCTGATGATGTCTGACCGCTGCGGCATTCGCGGCAGCGAGATCATGTTCTCCTCCAACGCCACTCCGCCCGAGGAATTCCAGCTGGCGGACAAGCTGGGTGCTATCATCAACCTGGACGACTTCACCCACATTGACTTTCTGGAGCGCACCATCGGCTACATCCCCGAGACCATCAGCTGCCGTTACAATCCCGGCGGTACCTTCGCTATCTCCAACACCATTATGGACAACCCCGGCGACGCCAAGTACGGCATGACTCGTCCCCAGATGACGGAAGCCTTTCGCATCCTGAAGGAAAAAGGCGCCAAGCATTTTGGCATCCATTCCTTCCTGGCCTCCAACACCGTTACCAACGACTACTATCCCACCTTGGCCGCCATTCTGTTCCGCACTGCGGTGGAATTGAAAGAGGAAACCGGCGTTCATATCGCCTTTATCAACCTCTCCGGCGGCATCGGTATTCCTTATCTTCCCGATCAGCCGGCCAACGACATCTTCGCCATCGGCGAGGGCGTGCGCAAGGCCTATGAGCAGATCCTCGTTCCCGCCGGCATGGGTGATGTAGCCATCTACACCGAGCTTGGCCGCTTTATGCTGGCACCCTACGGCCATCTGGTGGCCACCGCCGTGCACGAGAAACACACGCATAAGGAGTACATCGGCCTGGACGCCTGCGCTGTTAATCTGATGCGTCCTGCAATGTACGGCGCTTACCACCACATTACCGTCATGGGTAAGGAAAACGAGGCGTGTGATCACGTCTACGACGTCACAGGCTCTCTGTGTGAGAACAACGACAAGTTCGCCATTGACCGCGCCCTTCCCAAAATTGACATTGGTGACCGCATTGTCATCCACGATACTGGTGCTCACGGCTTCTCAATGGGTTATAACTACAACGGCAAGCTCCGTTCCGCTGAGATTCTCCTCAAAGAAGACGGCACTACCGAGCTCATCCGCCGTGCTGAAACCCCGGACGATTATTTCGCAACACTTCTTTGGTAAAAGAAAAGAGCAGCTGCCCAGGCAGCTGCTCTTCTTATTCTTCCACAAATGCCATCGATTTAGGCAATCTTCCGATCTGTTGCTCCAATCTGCTGCGCACTTCCTCCATGTCATTGTTTTGATCTACAGGCGCCGCAGAAGCTGACGCAAAAACAAGCAAGCATAACAGCAAAACAAGGTGTTTCTTCCTCATGTTCATCCCTCCGAAGCTAGTATTCGTCGGAATTTTCGGAACTTTCATGGCTAAATTTGTAACTCTCTCCAAAGCATCACGCTTGCTCTTGTAAAACTGTTTTGAATGTGGTATAAATTGGATTATCCTAGAAAAGAGGTTGATTCTATGCACGAACTTCTGATTCCGAACAACTACACCTCTCATCTGACGCTGCGCGAAACGGAAAACGCCATCAAAAAGGTCAAGGACTTCTTCGAGCGCGACCTGGCGATCGAATTGAATCTGACCCGTGTTTCCGCGCCTCTGTTTGTCGGCAATCACACCGGTCTGAATGACAACCTCAACGGCGTGGAACGCCCTGTATCCTTCGATATCAAGGGTTTAGAGGAAGAATACGAGATCGTCCATTCCCTGGCAAAATGGAAGCGCTACGCCCTCAAGCGGTATGGCTTCGGCGTAGGCGAAGGCCTCTACACTGATATGAACGCCATCCGCCGCGATGAGGACCTGGATAATCTCCATTCTGTCTTCGTCGACCAGTGGGACTGGGAGCGCGTGATTGAAAAGGGCGACCGCAACGAAGAAACACTCAAACGCATCGTGCGTCTGGTCTACGCTGCCCTGCAGCATACGGAAAATTATATTACCCGCGAATATAACTTCGTAGATAAACTTCTGCCCGAAGAGATCACCTTTGTAACTGCCCAGGAGTTGGAAGATCGCTATCCGGATCTGACCCCCAAGGAACGCGAGCACCAAATTGTAAAAGAACACGGCGCTGTGTTTCTGATGCAGATCGGCGGCGCTCTGAAGAGCGGTAAGCCCCATGACGGCCGTGCACCCGACTACGATGACTGGACCCTCAATGGTGACATTCTGGTCTACTACCCGGTGCTGGATTTGTCTCTGGAACTCTCCAGCATGGGTATCCGCGTGGATGAAGAGGCCCTAAAGAACCAGCTCGCGATTCGCGGCTGCCCCGAACGGGCAGAGCTTCCCTTCCAGAAAGCTCTGCTGAACGGTGAGCTGCCCTACACCATCGGCGGCGGCATCGGCCAGAGCCGTATGTGTATGTTCTTCCTGCGCAAGGCACACATCGGCGAGGTTCAGTCCTGCGTCTGGCCGAAAGAAATGGAAGAAGCCTGCGAAAAAGCCGGTATTCAGCTGCTGTAATTGAAATAAAAGGCACCCCAATAAAGGGGTGTCTTTTTTTTACGCAAAATAATCGAACAATATTTAGCTCATTCAGTTTGCAGTTCCAGTTTAATCGGGGTGAGTACGGCATCAGGCGGGCCGAGGGTTTCGCCCACGAGAGTTTCGAAACTGTTTAAGAAGAGACCGGAGGCCTCTTTTCCAATTCAAAACCATTCGCAATTGGGCCAACTCCCAAACTTACTGTTATAACGTCTCCTTTTTTAGTCCTGCTCCATCCCACAGCACTTTCTCAACTTTGACATCGTGCACCTCCCATTCGGTGTTCGCGATAGCTAGGTTTCTATCTAGAACCAAGTTATTTCGCTCTTCGTTATCATATGGGAGTACCGGATCAGTAATAGTATAAATTAAATGAACAAGAATAACAAGTGAAAAAAAGAAACGATACGACAGCACTAAATTTCTACACAACACAAGATTCAAACAAGAAACCCAATTCAAAATAAAAGAATTATGCCCCAAAAATAAGCAGCTGATCAAAACCAGCTACTTAGAACTCAAGTATATACAAAAACAAACAAAAAAGCCACCGACAAAGTCGGTGGCTTTTGGCAGGGGCAGAAGGGATCGAACCCTCGGCCTACGGTTTTGGAGACCGCCGCTCTACCAGCTGAGCTATACCCCTATATTCAAGATGAAAATGGTGGGCCTTCGGGGACTCGAACCCGGGACCGACCGGTTATGAGCCGGCTGCTCTAACCAACTGAGCTAAAGGCCCAATAATTTGGGTATAGCCGCCACAATTGTGACGGCTATACTCAATGGCTCCCCAAGTAGGACTCGAACCTACGACACCGCGGTTAACAGCCGCGTGCTCTACCGACTGAGCTATTGAGGAATATTAGTGTTGGCGAAACCTATCTTCCCGTGCAGTCACCCGCAAAGTATTGTCGGCACAAGTGAGCTTAACTTCTGTGTTCGGAATGGGAACAGGTGGACCCTCACCGTAATCATCACCAACTCTATATATG
>SVLN01000046.1 GCA_015067925.1 Oscillospiraceae bacterium | reverse complement strand
TCAGCCAGCGGCGGATGGGAGTCAGCAGGAACCAGATCACTGCGCCCAGGGCGCGGAAAACGGTTCCGGCAATATCCATGAAGAATCCGCGGCAGAGCACGAGAACCAGCACAAGAACCATGCCGCCCAGCAGCAGGAGCAAGTTGAACATGCGGATGCGGCCCGGCAGGTGGCTCATCTGATGGCCGCGGCGGCGCATCAGAAAGTCGATGTTCAGGAAGTTATACTCCAGGGCAAACAGGGCCGCCACGAAGATGAACAGCACCATGAAAGTGGTAACCGGATAGGCAAAGCCGCGCACGGACAGGGTGATGACCGTGAACAGGAACAAAAATGCGGCCACAAAGAATTCCCAGCGAGCCAGCTTGTAATTGGCGCTCAGGCAGCCAATGACGGCATAGACGCCGAAGATGATGCCCGCATACATGCGCATCCACACGGTGCTGCCCAGGGCCTTGCACAGGAACACACCGGCCACGACAGAAACGGCCACCATTACCAGCTGCACAATGCGCACACCCAGCACACGTTTGAACCATTTCTCGGCCTGTAGGGTCAGGATCATGCAAAGGAATGCCAGTACAACCACCGCGGCGGTTTCCCAGGCCACGGAATGGTAGCCTTCCTGCTTCAGAATGCCGGTGTAGCAGAACAGAAACAGGGGGTGGCAGGTCAGATAGCGGGCCAGATTGGCCAGTTGAGAGAAGAGGGTACGCAGATTCATCTCTTTCATTGGGCCGCCTCCTCTTCCGTGATCGTATAGATCTCCAGATCATCCGGCGCCTCTCCCATATCCAAATGGGTGACGCAGACGATCTTCACATGGCAGCCTGCCTCTTTCCGGGCGCGGGCATAGTCATACAGGGCATCGTTGACATAGGCGGTGACAATGACAATATCCGAAGCCGTCAGCGGATCGCAGGTGCCCCGCAGGAAGGCGGAGAAGGACTCGGTAAACTGCATGGGCAGGCGTGCCAGGGTACGCATCAGATCCAGCACGTGCTCCTGGCCGGAGAATTCGTTGGTCACGATGGCACGATCCGTGCCGTCCAGGCTGGTATTGGCAGCAAAGCGCACGGGAAGGCCGCTTCTGAGGGTATCGTCAAAGAAACCTGCGCAGACGCGAATGGCCGTTTCGATGCGGTCCTTATCGGAGATATTGACCGTTTCGTAGCTGCGCGACTGCAGATTCAGAAGCACCAGCATGTTCTGCTCGGCGGTCTGTTGGTTGTTATGTACCATCAGCTTGCCGGTGCGAGCGGTGGCTGCCCAATGGATGTTGCGCATGGAATCGCGGGGGGTATATTCGCGCACACCCACGCGGTAGAAGGGGTCATCCAGGTAGTTGCGGCGGACGATGATATCGCCCTGCAGGCGGTTGGCCGAGGTGAAAGAACCTTGCAGATCCATGGGCCGAGGCAGCACGGTGACGGCGGTATTCACCTCCGCCACGTGGGAGGTGGTCTTCAGGCCCAGCAGGTCCGTGACCAGCAGGATGCACTTCTGCACCTCGTACACGCCGCGCTTGGCACAGCGCACATTCCAGCTGCGCACAGTACGGCGATGGCCGCGCATCATAAAGAAGCTGGGCACAAAGCGCGTATCGTCGGCGATCAGGGACTGGGAACCGGCAAAATCCAGGTACATGGAGGTGGTCAGCTCACTGCGCAGCCAGGGCAGCGGCAGCATTTTATGGTTGCTGACCGTTTCCACCAGTTTGATCTCGTCGCCTTCCGAAGCCTCGTTTTCCGAGAACTTGCAGTCATAATCCAACGCGCGGAAGCCCAGATGTTTATACACCTGAGCCTGGGCCACGGCCAGTATTAATAAAACGACAACAACGTAGAAAAATTCCATAATTTATCCAATCGCAGGTGCGGCGGTGGTGTCGAGGATCTGGCGCACGATCTTCTGAGTCTCGGCCTGCTGCATAGCGCTGGCGGCCTTACAGAGAATGCGGTGGCACAAAACGTCCGCGGCAACGGCTTTCACATCATCGGGAATCACATAGTCGCGACCGGCCACGGCGGCGCTTGCCTGGGCGGCACGGGTCAGGGCGATGGAGCCACGGGGCGACACGCCCAGACGGATCTTCTCATGGGTGCGGGTGGCGGCGGTCAGGCGCAGAATATAATCCTGCACGTTTTCAGCCACGTGGACCTTGCGCACCTGGGCCATGGCATCCAGGAGCTCTTCCTGGGTCACGACGGCTTCCAGGCTGTCGATAGGATTGGCGGAAACGAAGCTGGTGAGCATGGCGCGCTCGGACTCATGGTCGGGATAACCCATGCTCAGACGCATCATAAAGCGGTCCAGCTGGGCCTCGGGCAGAGGGAAGGTACCCTGAATCTCGATGGGGTTCTGGGTGGCAGCCACAAAGAAGGGTTCCGCCAGAGGACGGGTGACGCCGTCGATGGAGACCTGGCGTTCTTCCATGCACTCGAGTAAGCTCGACTGGGTGCGCGGGGTGGCGCGGTTGATTTCGTCCGCCAGCAGAATGTTGGTGAACACAGGGCCGGCGCGGAAGATAAATTCCTGGCTCTTCTGGTCGAAGATGCTCATACCGGTCAGGTCGGAGGGCAGCAGGTCCGGCGTGAACTGCACACGGCCGAACTGCAGGCTCAGGCACTTGGCCAGGGCCTTGACCAGGGTGGTCTTGCCGGTGCCGGGAACGTCCTCCAAGAGGATGTGGCCGCCTGCGAGCACGCAGAGGGTCACTTTGTGAATGATTTCGTCCTTGCCCTTGATGACAAGGCCCATGTTGTTTTTCAGTTTCAGTGCCAGATCCTGGACCTGCATAGAGAATTCCTCCTGTCAAACACCGCGCAAGTGCGCAGTGAAAATTGCCGTGTATATATTTTGATATTTTATTATAGCACAACTCTGTTCGTTTTCTCGCACAAATAATGACCCACTTTTTTGTGCAACATGTTCAAAAACAGGGACAAGAAAAGCGCCCGGAGAAATCCGGGCGCTTTCGAAAAGATAAAATTACAGGGTAGCGATGTACTCCAGGGACTTCTTGATGCAATCCAGGGGAACCATCTTCAGGGTGGGCTCGTCCTGCTCGACGATGATCCAGGGGATCTTGGCGTCGACAACAGCATCGGTGATGTCCATCCAGGACTGCTGGCCGTAGCCAACGGGACGGAACTCGAAGATGGCGTCATCCTCAACCTCTTCGACGGTGGTGCCGATCAGCTTGTAGAGGTTCTGAGCCTTCTTACCGGGCATGTAGAAATCCTTGTAGTGGATGATGGGGGAGCGGTCAGCGTACTTCTTGATGTACTTGACGGGATCCTCACCGGCGACCTTGACCCAGCACAGGTCCAGCTCAGCGTACAGGTCGGGGATCTGAGCGTACATGATGTCCAGGCAGTACTCGTCGGAGCCTTCGGGCTTGACAAACTCGAAGTCATGGTTGTGGTAAACCAGCTTCATGTCGATTTCCTTGCAGTAAGCAGCCAGCTTCTCGATGGCCTTAACGGTCTCATCGTACAGGGGGCCGCCGGGACGGCGCTCTTCGGCCAGCCAGGGCATAGCGACCATGGAGCAGCCGATTTCCTTGTAGGCGCCGATGGTGCCTTCGGGATCAGCGATCATGTCGTCCAGGGGGATGTGAGCGGAGACGGGAACCAGACCGATCTCGGTGACCCACTTCTTAACTTCCTTGGGATCATGGCCAAACAGGTCGTGGAACTCGACGCCGGAGTAGCCCATGTCCTTAACTCTCTGCAGAGTGCCCTTGAAATCAGCTTCCAGGGACTCGCGGACGGAATACAGCTGCACGCCAACGGGGATATTTCTCAGCTTCATTGATGTTTCCTCCTAATGAATAGTATACGTGATCGTGCGGCGATGGCCGCATTTTCTATGCATATAGTATACAATACCCACCATCGGAAAGTCAATGGATTCTGCAGCCTTTCCCACGATGTATTTTCCCACTTTCGGCGAACTGCACAATTTCACAATCTAATTTTCTACATATTCACCAAAAGCTCATCGAGCAATTGATTTTGTCAAGTATTTGTTTTATACTATACAATATATTATTGGAATCAGGAGGCGAGACAATGGCCGCTCCCCGTGTAAAGGACATGACCACCGGCCCCGTGGGCAAAACGCTGATCCTCTTTGCCCTGCCGTTTTTTCTCAGCTCCCTTTTGCAGAACATCTACAATCTGGTGGACGCCACTCTGGCAGGCCATCTGTACGGTGAGGCCGCCCTGGCTGCCATTGGTACCACAACCAGCATTTTCACCCTGGTTACGATGTTTGCCAACGGTCTGAACACTGGCTTTGGCATCGTCCTCTCCCGGGCCTTCGGTTCCCACGATCAAAACAAGCTCAAGCAGGCCGTTGCAGCCATGTTGGTGCTGAACCTCGGGATCAATGTGCTGCTGGCCATTCTTATGTGTCTGGTCATCGGACCCATCCTGCGGCTTTTGAACACGCCGGATGAGATCTTCGCCCAGGCAAAGAGCTACATTTCCATCATTCTGGCAGCCTTGCCCATCACCGCCATGTACAACATGCTCTCCTCCATGCTGCGCTCTTTGGGCAACAGCCGCACGCCCCTTTTCTTCCTGGCCATTTCTTCCTGTCTGAACGTGGTGCTGGACCTGGCCTTCGTTCTGCTGCTGGATTGGGGCGTTGCGGGCATCGCCCTGGCCACGGTTTTCGCCCAGCTGCTCAGCTGCATTCTCTGCTTCATCCACATCCGCCGCCACTACCCGCAGCTGCACTTTAACCGCAACCACGCCAGAATCGACAAGGTGCTGTACACCGAAATGCTCTCCAGCGGTGCCTCCATGTCGCTGATGATGACCATCTTCAATTTAGGCTCCGTGTGCGTGCAGGGCGCCATCAATTCCCTGGGTACATACACCATCACCGCGCAAACCGCCGCCCGCAAGCTCTACAATCTGATGAACATGCCGCAAACGAGTCTGTCCAGCGCCCTGACCACTCTGGTCAGCCAGAACTACGGCGCCGGTAAGATCGAGCGCTGCAAGAGAAGCCTGCGGCTGGAGATCATCTTCGGCCTGATCACATCCTTCACAGTGATTCTCATCACCAATCTGTTTGGCCCCGCGCTGATCAAGGCCGTTTCCGGTTCTTCCGACCCCGAAGTGTTGAAAAACGCCATGATGTATCTGCGCTTCCACACCGCCGGCTTCCCGATCCTGACCATCCTGATGGGCACCAGAATGTTCATGCAGGGTGTGGGCCGCAAAATTGTTCCCATTGTATCGAGCATCATCGAACTCATCGGCAAGGTGATCTTTACCTTCCTGGTGATCCCCTATCTGGGTTTCCTCGGCGTGTGCATGGTGGAGCCCTTCCTGTGGGTCATCTGCATGCTGTTCTTAGTATTCAATTTCATTCGGATCAGCCGCACCCTGAAAGAGGGCGCAAGCACCATCTGACCCAAATGGTTTTGTAAGAAAGAGAGGTTTTTTTCATGGCCAACCCCCGCGTAAGGGACATGACCGTCGGCCCTGTGGGCAAAACGATGCTTATGTTCTCCATCCCCATTCTGCTCAGCTCCCTGCTGCAGCACGCTTACAACCTGGTGGACACCGTCATCGCAGGATACCTTTACGGTGACCACGCCCTGGCTGCCATCGGCGCCTCGTCGAGCATCTATGTGCTGCTGGTCGGTCTGGCCACCGGCATCAACGGCGGCTTCGAACTGGTGCTGGCCAGAGCCTTCGGCTCCCACGATGAGAAGAAATTCAAATCTTCCATCTGCGCCTCTCTGGTTTTGAACCTTCTCGTCAGCGGCACCATCGCCCTTCTGAGCTGCCTGCTGATCCGTCCGATCCTGCGGCTGATGAACACGCCCGATGAGATCTTCGGCCAGACCATGAATTACATCATCGTCATCCTGGCGGGCATGCCCATCACCTCCATGTACAACTTCGAAGCCAGCCTGATGCGTTCGCTGGGCAACAGCCGTACGCCGCTGTTGTTCCTGGCCGTGGCATCCGTAGCCAACATCATTCTGGATCTGCTGTTCGTGGCCGTTCTGGACTGGGGCGTGACCGGCATTGCCCTGGCCACCATGCTGGCTCAGCTGACCAGCGTGATCCTGTGCTTCTTCTACATCAAGCGCAGCTATCCTGAGCTGCATTTCGCCAAAGAGCACGCCAAGCCCGTGAAGGCGCTCTACAACGAACTGATCTCCACCGGCATCTCCATGGCGCTGATGAATTCCATTTTCTCTCTGGGCTCCGTGTGTGTGCAAGGTGCCATCAACTCCCTGGGCACCACGGTCATCACCGCCCACACCGCCGCCCGCAAGATCTACGAGAACATGATTCTTGTGCAGACCTCCCTGGCCCGCGGCATGACCACCATGGTCAGCCAGAACTACGGCGCCGGCAAGATCGACCGCTGCCACAAGGCCATGCGCTGCCAGATCCTCTACACCGTGGCGTGGGACTTCCTGCTGATCATCGTGGCCTTCACCCTGGGCAGCACCTTGGTAGGCCTTCTGGGCAACTCCTCCAATCCTGAAGTTCTGCGCATGGGCCGCATGTACCTCATCTGCCAGACCATCGGCTTCCCCGTGCTGGAGGTCCTGCGCGCCACGCGCATGTTCCTGCAGGGCGTGGGCCGCAAGCTCATTCCCATCGGCTCGAGCACCATCGAGCTCATCGGCAAGATCGTCTTCACCTTCCTGGTTATCCCGCACCTGGGTTATCTGGGCGTGAGTCTGACCGAGCCCATCCTGTGGCTGGCCTGCACGATCTACCTGGTGATCGCCTACATCCGCGTCAGCAAAAACCTCAAAGAAGGCGCGCAAACCATCTGAATCTGAGCACTAAAAACTCCCCCGGACCACAGGTCCGGGGGAGTTTTCTTGTCTTTTTTATTTGGAATAGCCGAACTCAATGCCGTTTTCCTTGGCGAACTGCTCGGCGTAGCTGCCGCTGAAACCGATGAGAACGAAGCCTTCCGGCGCATCCTCAAAGGCATCGGCTGCAATTTTCTTCACATTTTCGGACAGCTGCAGGCGCATCAGGCTTTCGCAGGCGCCGAAGGCTTTCTCGCCGATCTTGGTCACGCCGGAGGGAATGGTCAGCTCGCTGAGCTTCTGGCAGGCGTAGAAGGTAACGCGCTGGATCTCGTCAATGCCCTCGGGCAGGTTGACGCTCTGCAGCTCGGTGCACATGGCGAAGGCACCCTCACCCAGCTCAGTCACGCCGGCGGGCAGCTGCACCGCAGGCAGCGCATAGCAGTTGGCGAAACAGAACGCCGGAATCTCGGTGATGTGATCGGGAATCACAACTTCGGTGAGCATCCAGCAGTTGTTGAACATATCCACGCTCAGCTCCAGCAGGCTATCCGGCAATTCGATGCGCTCCAGCTGGGCACAATAGTAAAACGCCTCTTTTGCGATCTCGGTCACCGTATCAGGCAGAACGATCTCCTTCAGATTGATGCATTCATAGAAGCAGGCCTGGCCGATTCGCTCCAGCCCATCGGGCAGAGACAGGGATGTGACATTTCCGCAGCCATAGAAGGCGTAGTCGGGCAGCTCTGTCACAGCCTTGGGCACGACAATTTCCTTCAGCTGGTGGCAGTTTGCAAAGCTGGCGTGACCCAAATTCTTCACCGTAGCGGGAATCTGGTAGTCCTCCAGAGACGTGCAGTTGTAGAACGCATAATCGCCGATGCGCACGATCATGCCCGGCGTGCGCACGGTCTTCAGGGCAGTGCAGTCGGAGAACAGGCCGTCGGCAAGCTTGGTCACGCCTTCGGGAATGACCATCTCCACCAGATTGGAGCACAGTTCAAAGGCGCTGGTGCCGATCTCGGTCACGCCTTCGGGGATGGCCAGTTCGCTCAGCAGGCTGCAGCCGTAGAATGCATACTCACCGATTTTGGTCACGCCTTCGGGGATTTCGAACTTCATCAGGCTGGCGCAGCCGTACAGCAGCGCATCGGGAATCGTTGTCAGGGTCTCGGGCAGCTGCAGGGAAGTGATGGCCGCGCAGTTATAGAACGCGTTCTTTCCAATCACCTTCACGCCGGCGGGAATATCCAGGGTCTTGAGCATGGCGCACTCGGCAAAGCAGCCCTCACGCAGCTCGGTCACCGTTTCAGGAATGGCAAATTCTCTGACCAGCTTGCAGCCGTAGAAGGCATAGTCTTCAATGACGGTGACGCCCTTGGGCATCTCAAAACTCTTCAGCGCGGAACAGTAGGAGAAAGCATACTCCGTAATTTTCTGCACGGTGGAAGGCACCTGCACGCTCTGCATGGCGCTGCAGCTATAGAACACGGAGGACGGAATCGCGCCCACGGCCTCGGGGATCTTGCCGGCCTTCAGCGCGGTGCAGCCGTAGAAGCAGAAGTCGCCCATGGTGGCTACACTGTCAGGCACCTGGATTTCTTCCATCAGGGTGCACTCATAGAAGCAGCTCTCGCCCAGGTTGGTCACGCCCTCGGGAATGATGACCTTGAGAGACACGCTGTTCATGGCGAAGGCCTGATCGCCGATGGAGGTGACCTTCACGCCGTTGATCTCGGCGGGGATCTCCACAATTTCTTCCATGCCATAGTAGTGCAGGATCTCAGCAGTGCCGTCATCGAGCAGGCGGTAGGTGTAGTAGGAATAAATGAGGGTCTCATATTCCTCGGTCTGCTCGCCGGAGGCGGTGGTGTCGCCGGGAACGGTCACATCGTCTACAGGGTTCTTCTCGTTCTGATCGCTGCAGGCCGTCAACAGGCTCAGACACAACAGCAAGGCCAGAAGGATCATCCAGAACTTTTTCATATTGTCTCTCACTTTCCCTTTCCTTTGGTATTCCGCCGAAGAAAAGCCATGGGATTGCTTTCATTTTGCGCGTTTCATCGCGCTACCGTCTATCTTATCACCACATTGCCCTAAAATCAAGGTCACTTCCCCTTCATCTTCCAGTGTTTACAATTTTTTTGCTTTTTTTATAGTAGTGTCTGTGCTATAATGTTATGAGTATTTTTATGCACACTTTTCGACCGCGATCTTCGCGGATCTCATACACACAGAGGAGGATCCATCATGGGTCTTATCACCAAACTCTTTGGCACCCGCTCCGAACGGGAAATCAAGCGCCTTATGCCCCAGATCGACCGCATCCTGGCGCTGGAGGAGTCTTACCGTGCCCTCTCCGACGAACAGCTCAAAGCCAAAACCCCCGAACTCAAAGCCCGCCTGGCCGCAGGTGAAACCCTGGATGATATTCTGCCCGAGGCCTTTGCCGCCATCCGCGAGGCCGCGGACCGCGTGCTGGGCATGCGTCCTTACAAAGTGCAGCTCATTGGCGGCATCGTGCTGCATCAGGGCCGCATCGCCGAGATGAGAACCGGCGAAGGCAAGACCCTGGTGGCCATTCTGCCTGCCTACCTCAACGCCCTGTCCGGCCTTGGCGTGCACATCGTCACCGTCAACGACTACCTGGCCCGCCGCGACTCGGAATGGATGGGCAAGGTCTACCGCTTCATGGGCCTGGAAGTGGGCCTGATCGTCCACGGCCTGACCAACGATCAGCGCCGCAAAGCCTACAACGCCGACATCACCTACTGCACCAACAACGAGCTGGGCTTCGATTACCTGCGCGACAACATGGCCATCTACAAAAAAGAGATGGTCCAGCGCGGCCACAACTTCGTCATCGTGGACGAGGTGGACTCCATCTTGATCGATGAGGCCCGTACGCCCCTGATTATCTCCGGTCAGGGCGAGGCCTCCACCCAGCTGTACCAGATGGCCGATCAGCTGGTGCGCGGCTTCAAGAAGCAGATTTTCGTCAGCACCGATGCCAAGGAAGTGCAGGACGACTACGACTGCGACTACTTCATCGATGAGAAGGCCCGTACGGTCTCCCTGACCGCCCGGGGCATCAGCAAGGCGGAGGCTTTCTTCCAGCTGGACAACCTCTCTGACCCCGAAAATACCACCATCTCCCACCACATCAACCAGGCCATGAAGGCCCGGGGCATCATGAAGCGGGACATTGACTACGTGGTCAAGGACGGCCAGGTCATCATCGTCGACGAATTCACCGGCCGCCTGATGTACGGCCGCCGCTACAACGAAGGTCTGCACCAGGCCATCGAGGCCAAGGAGGGCCTGGAGGTCGCCAACGAGTCCAAGACCCTGGCTACCGTCACCTTCCAGAACTTCTTCCGTCTGTACCGCAAGCTCTCCGGCATGACCGGTACCGCCCTGACCGAGGAAGAGGAATTCACCGGCATCTACAACCTGGACGTGGTGGAGATCCCCACCAACCGTCCCGTGGTGCGTGTGGACGAACCGGACGTCATCTACAAGACCGAGGCCGCCAAGTTCCGCGCCGTCATCAACCAGATCGCCGAGGCCCACGCCACCGGCCAGCCCGTGCTGGTGGGCACCATCTCTATTGAAAAATCCGAAGAGCTCTCCAAGCTCTTAAAGAAAACCGGCATTCCCCACAACGTGCTCAACGCCAAGCACCACGAGAAGGAAGCCGAGATTGTAGCCCAGGCCGGTAAGCTGGGCGCCGTAACCATCGCCACCAACATGGCAGGCCGTGGTACCGATATCGTGCTGGGCGGCAACGCCGAGTTCATGGCCAAGGCCGATCTGCGCAAAGCCGGCCTGTCCGAAGAACTCATCGCCGAATCCAACTCCTTTGCCGAGACCTCCGATCCCGAGATTCTCGCCGCCAGAGCGGCCTACAACGAAGCCTATGAGCGCCACAAGGCCGGCATCGCCGCAGAGGCCGAGCAGGTTCGCGCTGCGGGTGGTCTGTTCATCATCGGCACCGAGCGCCACGAATCCCGCCGTATTGACAACCAGCTGCGCGGCCGTGCCGGCCGTCAGGGCGACCCGGGCCGCACCCGCTTCTACCTGAGCATGGAAGACGACGTGATGCGTCTGTTCGGTTCCGAGCGCATCATGGGCATGATGGACACCCTTGGTCTGGATGAGGACATGCCCATCGACCAGAAGATCCTCTCCGGCGCCATCGAGAGCGCCCAGAAGAAGGTCGAATCCCGCAACTACCAGACCCGTAAGAGCGTTTTGGAATACGACAACGTCATGAACACCCAGCGTACCGTCATCTACGAACAGCGCCGCCAGGTGCTCGACGGCGAAGATGTGCACGCGAGCATCCTCGGCATGCTGGAGGGCGTGGTTTCCGAGGCCGTGCAGAGCGTGTTCGGCGAGAGTCAGCATCTGACCGAGCAGGCCCAGGTGCGGGAACTGACTTCCCAGCTGGAGGGCGTTTATTTCGCTCCCGGCGCCTTTACCGTTTCCGACGCAGAGCTCAGTAAGCTCACCGCCGCAGAGATGCAGGAGCGCCTGCTCACCCTCTGCCGCGCCACCTATGCCGCCAAGGAGGCTGAGTACGGCGAGAGCATCATGCGCGAACTCGAGCGCGTGATCATGCTGCGGGTCGTGGACGAATACTGGATGGACCAGATCGACGCCATGGACGATTTGCGTCGCGGCATTCATCTGCGCGCCTTCGGCCAGGCCGATCCCGTTGTGGAATACAAGCGCGAAGGCTACGAGATGTTCGAGACCATGGTCAACTCCATCCGCGCCGAGACCATCCGCCGTCTCTTCCTGGCACGCATTCAGAAGCAGGCGCCCATTGAGCGCAAGCGCGTGGCAAAGGTCACGAACGTGGGCGGCAGCGA
>SVLN01000045.1 GCA_015067925.1 Oscillospiraceae bacterium | reverse complement strand
TGGTGGAGGCGAGGGGAGTCGAACCCCTGTCCGAAAACAGCTTGACAGGAACTTCTCCGGGCGCAGACGATTATTTACATTCCCTTTCCCCGGCGTGAATCGTCACACTACGGGAATTGGTAGCTTCATGATGCATGGCACGCGCAAAGCTTAGCGTACTCACGTGCTCCACTCAGGTCACACCCGAGCCTGGGCCGTGGACCTCCCAGGGCGGATGGGCTGCTAATTAAGCAGCAGCCAGAACGGTGTTATCGTTCTCAGTTAAATTTAAAGATGCCCGTTGTATGGTGGTCAGGCGCCACCGCCCGCTATTCAAGCCTCACTGCCCCCGTCGAAACCGTTACGCCCCCATTTATCCCGCCGCTTTCAGCGGCGGGGAGGGTAGGACAATGTAAGCGAATTAACTTATTTGGCCTTGACGGGCGCGGGATATTCCACACCCAGGGTGTCCACACGCACGGACTCCATGGCCTGTTCGTCCAGGGGACGATCGTTGAAGTCGGTGGCGGTGGCGGCAATCTGGTCAACCACCTCGATGCCTTCGATGACCTTGCCGAAGCCGGCGTACTGGCCGTCTAAGTGCTTGGCATCATCATGCATGATGAAGAACTGGCTGCCGGCGGAGTTGGGGCTCATGGAGCGAGCCATGGAGATGACGCCGCGCTTGTGCTTCAGATCGTTCTTGAAGCCGTTGAAACGGAACTCACCCTTGATGGTGTAGCCGGGGCCGCCCATGCCGTCGCCGTTGGGGCAGCCGCCCTGGATCATGAAGCCGGGGATAACGCGATGGAAGATCTTGCCGTCATAGAAGCCGGCGTTGGCCAGGGAGATGAAGTTGTTGACGGTATTGGGGGCGATCTCCGGGTAGAGCTCCACGCGGATGACGCCGCCGTTTTTCATGGTGATGGTTGCAATCGGATTGCTCATTATCTTGCGTTCCTTTCTTTCATGGCCCGGTCCATTTCCCTGCGGGCGTCTTTCCTGGCTGCGTCTTCGCGCTTGTCGTAGAGTTTTTTGCCCTTACACAGAGCGACCTCCACCTTCACGCGGGAGCCTTTAAAATATACCTGCAGGGGAATCAGTGCGTAGCCATCTTGTTTCACTTTACCGAAGAGCTGCATGATCTCACGCTTGTGCATGAGAAGTCTGCGCGGACGCATGGGATCGCGGTTGAAAATGTTACCGTGCTCGTAAGGACTGATGTGCATCTGCATCAGCATCATCTCGCCGTTTTTGACCTGGCACCAGGCGTCTTTGAGATTCAATGTGCCGGCGCGGATGGATTTGACCTCCGTTCCTGTCAGTTCAATACCGGCTTCGTAGGTTTCTTCAATAAAATACTCATGCCGGGCCTGGCGATTGACAGCGGCGACTTTGATTTTCGGCTTTTCCATGCGTTCACCTCTTTTCTTTCCTCAGTATAGCACATCTGTCAAGCCGAGAAAACGGGAAAGCTGTTGAAAAATCAAATACAGCGCGATATAATAGAACAAATGTTCGCTACTGAGAGGTTGATTAGACATGAAAAAGGAGTTAGGAATTGCTCGATGCGGATTGGCTTGTTGTCTGTGCTCTAAAAATGATACCTGCCCTGGTTGTCATTCGGACGGTTGTGTTGATAAGCAATGGTGCAAAAACCGAGCTTGTTCCATGGAATTGGGATTGCATGGGTGCGGTGAATGTTGCAGGGAGTGCGAGCTGGGGATGCTACAAAACATGAAACCTGCGGCATTTGTTGCGTTCATTCGAAAGCATGGGGAATCGGCATTGCTTGAAACATTGGAACGTAAAGAAAAAGCAGGGGTTGTATATCATCGCAATGGTTTTGAAGGTGATTATGATCAGTTTTCCTCTGTGGATGAATTGCTGTTCTATCTGGAAAATTAAAACAGCGCTCAGAGGTTTTCTCTGAGCGCTGAAGTTTTATACTTTCTGAATTCCGTGCTTTAAAAGCTTTGCAATGCGCTTATAAAGCAGGAAGGTGAGAAGGGACACAACGATACCCTTGAGCAGATTAAACGGCACCACGGCGAACAGAACCAGCGTGGAAACGGAATTGATCGCCGGATTGACCTGGGTACCCAGGCCAATGATGGCATCCAGGGGCATGCCGTACAGAGCGGCAAATCGGGGAAGCAGGTACACAGCATTAAAGAGGCTGCCAAAAGCCGTCAGAATCACGGTGCCAACGATCATGCCCACCAGAGCGGATTTGCGAGTGCGGCGGAAGTGATAGACAATGGATGCAGGAAGGATCAAGGCGCAACCCACCACAAAGTTGGCAAAGTCGCCCACAAAGGCGGTGGAGGTACCCTTCAACACCAGCTTGATGACCACTTTCAGGAACTCTGTTACCACACCGGCAACGGGACCCAGCAGGAACGTGCAGATCAGCACGGGCAGTTCGCTCAGGTCCAGCTCATAGAAGCTGGGGGCAAAGAACAGGGGGATCTCAAAGAGCATCAGAACGGCTGCCAGGGCGGAGAACATGGCGACATAGCTGATGTAGCGAGCTTTGCTGACGCCGGAGCGCTGGCGCAATAGGAAGCGTTCGGCAAGCCATGCGATCACGAACAGGGCAATAAAAGTAAGCAAGCACACTCCCAGAAACGCAGCGTTTTCCTGTAGGGACTGTAAGAATTCGGACATAAATACCACTCCTTATAAAAATAACACCCGAAAGGACATGCCTTCCAGGTGTTCCATCAATGATAAAGAAATGGTGCTGTGACGGTACACATCTTCTTCCATCCAGACTGTACTGTCGGTTCCGGAATTGCACCGGATCGGCCCGAAGGCTCGCGGACTTTACCGCCGGTCGGGAATTTCACCCTGCCCTGAAGACATGAATATTCGGTTTTTCTTATTATATCAGCTCTACGGAAAAAAGCAATCCTTTTCACGGATTTCCGATTGTGATATAATGCACTCAGTTCTGTGTCTCGATCAGCGGACGGCAGAAGCCGTCCGCATCCCAGCTGGTGAGATCGGCAGCGATCAGTTTGCCATCCCGGATGAGCAGGGTTGCGAATACATCGCCGGTGGTATTGGAGTAATTTGTCACCTCGTAGACATATCGCATGGCCGTTTTTCCCAGATGTTCGTTCAGGTCGAATCCCTGCTGCATCTGGATATCATTGTATTTGGCCAGGGTATCGTTCATTTGCTCAGGGATGTTGACCTGCTGGGTTTTGACCGGTTCTTCAGAGACCTGCCAGCCCAGGCTCTGCAGATAAGCAACGCGTGCTTCATTTTCAGATAGATCCGGAATCTTGTCGCCGGAACAGCCTGTGATGAACAGCGCGATGCTGATCGCGCAGACCAGAACGACCAGAATAAGTCCCGTGAGCTTTCGTTTGGAGAATTTCGCGGTAATGATCATATGATTGTGCCTCCACTTCATGATTTTGTTGGGTTACATTCAGCTTATGAGGGAGTGGTCAGGCTTTATGAATGGAAAGGGGATTTCATGATGCAGCGTCTGGACAAGGTGCTCTCCGAGGCGAAGGTCGCCTCCAGAAAGGAACTCAAAGCGCTGATTCGCTCCGGCGCGGTGGCGGTGGACGGTGTGGTTGTGCGCGCCGCTGATCAGAAGGTACCGGAGGATGCCGTAATCACGGTGCATGGTGAAGTGGTAGCCAAAATGCGCCGGGTGCTCATCGCCCTTTACAAACCTGCCGGCTATATTACCGCAACAGAGGACCGCGTGCAGGCAACGGTAATGGATCTGATCCCGGAGGAATACCGAAAACTGGATGTGGCGCCGGTGGGAAGGCTTGACAAGGCCACGGAAGGCCTATTGCTTCTGACCAATGACGGAGAGCTGGCGCATAAACTGATTTCACCGAAATATGCTGTGCAGAAGGTTTACTACGCAGAGCACGAAGGCGAGGCAACCCAGGCTGATGTTTTTGAATTTGAAAAAGGGCTGGTCCTTGGCGACGGAACAGAGTGTTTGCCCGCAAAACTGGAGCCGCTAGGCCCCGGTAAGAGCAGAATCACCATCTGTGAGGGCAAGTATCACCAGGTTCGCCGCATGTTCGCCAGCAGGGGAATGCCTGTAACCTATCTGAGCCGCCTGTCTGAGGGGCCGGTGACCCTTGAGGGGATGTCTTTGGGCGAAATGACGGAAATTGACTGCGACATCTTTGACTTCGACTGACACAATCGGTTTTTCGTCATTTTAACGTTCGTCGTTTTTGACGGATTTTGACCCTCTTTTTTTAGCACTTTGACGAAAATGTTGTGAATAGAAACAAATTCGAACGGTTTTTTTCGGACAATTTGTCAAATAAGACTTGAAATTACGGTCTTTATGGAGTATTATACTTTTGCTGCTTTGTGTATTTTACCGAAGATTCCACAAAAGGGGGACGAAGACATGTCCAGTCGTATTTTTCAGAGTGTAATTCAACAGATGAAAGATGCTACAAATCGCCTGATTGGTGTGATCGACTCTGACGGTGCCGTTATTTCCTGTAGCGACAGTACAATTATTGGTTCCAAGTGGCTGGAAATGATTGACTTGCTCTCCGGTCATATTGATCCCGTTGTAGTTACCGAAGACAAGACCTTTAAAACCCTGGCCAGCTGGGGTGCCAGTTTCGACTATGCTGTTTTTGTGGAAGGCACCGATGAGAAGGCCAAGGAGATCTGCTCTCTGGCTGCTGTCGCCCTGAACGGCGCAAAGATCTATTACGAAGAAAAGCACGACAAAGCAACCTTCATTAAAAATATCATCACTGACAATATTCTGCCCGGTGACGTGTACATCCGCGCAAAAGAGCTGCGTTTCCCCAGTGAACAGCAGCGCGCTGTGTTCCTGATTCGCCAGGTGGATAAGACCGATATCGCCACGGTGGATGTGCTTAACAGCATCTTTACCGACAAGCAGCATGATTTTGTCATCAGCATCAATGAGTCGGATATCGTTGTGGTCAAGCAGGTTTCTGCCAACACCGAAACGGACGAGCTCTATAAGATTGCTCGCAATATTGAGGCAACCATCAAGTCTGATCTTTACATCAAGACAATGATCGGCATCGGTACTGTGGCAAACCATTTGCGTGAGCTTGCTGATGCTTACAAAGAAGCGCAGATCGCCATTGAGGTGGTTAAGGTCTTTGATACCGAGAAAAACATTATCCATTATGAGAATCTCGGCATTGGCCGCCTGATTTATCAGCTGCCCACCACCCTGTGCGAGATCTTCCTGTCTGAAGTCTTTAAGAAGAACTCGATTGATACGCTGGACCAGGAGACCCTGTTCACCATCAATAAGTTCTTTGAAAACAGCCTGAATGTTTCCGAAACGTCCAGAAAACTGTTTGTACATAGAAACACGCTGGTTTATCGCCTTGAGAAGATCAAGAAGCTTACGGGACTTGACCTGCGTGAGTTTGACCATGCCATTATCTTCAAAGTGGCGCTGATGGTCAAAAAATATTTGCAGTCCCGGGAATCCAAGATGCTATAATGATGCAAACCCGTGTTACGGTTTGCCCAAAGAATATGCATCCGGTCAGCATTCAGCGGCCGGAGGCATATTTTTGTGAATAGCCCTTTTCTATTCGCCTGATTCGGAGGTTTTTCACCCTATGATCGAACTGAGAAACGTGACAAAGACATACGACACCGGCAACAAGGCGCTCAGTGGGGTGTCCCTGCGCATTGATGACGGTGAGTTTGTGTTTTTGGTGGGCCCCTCCGGTTCCGGTAAGTCCACCATTATCAAGCTGCTGACCGCTGAATTAAAGCCAACGTCAGGCTCTTTGTACGTCAATGGCTATCATTCGGAGAAACTGCGCCGCAAAAAGGTTCCGTTTATGCGCCGTACTCTGGGCGTTATTTTCCAGGATTTCCGACTGATTGAAAACAAAAGTGTCTATGATAATGTAGCATTTGCCATGCGCGTGATTGGCGCTTCGGAGAAGGAAATCAAAAAGCGTGTTCCGTATGTACTCGAACTGGTGGGTTTGGAGAACAAGTCCCGCCGTCTGCCCCGGGAACTCTCCGGCGGCGAACAGCAGCGTGTGGCCATTGCCCGTGCACTGATCAACAACCCCAGCGTGATCATTGCCGACGAACCGACCGGCAACTTAGACCCCAGCCGCAGTTATGAGATCATGATGCTGCTGGATCAGATCAACGCCCTGGGTACCACCATTGTGGTGGTTACCCACGAAAGGGAACTGGTCAACCGCTTTGCCAAGCGCGTTATTGCCATTGATGAAGGCATGATTATCAGCGACGGAATGGATGGGTATTACGTCTATGAAGAGGAATAATTTTGGCTATTTCGTCCGTGAGGGCGTGCGCGGCGTTTTTCTGCATGGATTCATGTCCTTTGCTGCTGTATGTGTGACGGTGGCCTGCCTGATTATCATGGGTACCTTCTGCCTGCTTCTTTTAAATGTGGAGCATACCATCGAACGCTATGAAGCGGAGAACCAGATCCTCGTTTATATTGATGAGTCCTACTCTGAATCCCAGGCAAGAAGCGTTGGCTCTTACATCAACATGATCACCAATGTTCATAATGCGGTGTTCGTCACCAAGGAACAGGCGCTTGAGAATTATGCGTCTCAGCAGGAGAATCCGGAGCTGTTCACCGGCCTGGATCCATCGACCTTCCGTGACCGTTATGAGGTGACCCTGGAGGATTACTCCAAGCTTTTGGAAACGAAGGATCTCTTGGAGCAAATTGATGGCGTAGTGTATATCCGTGCCCATCATGAGATTTCGGAAGGCTTCGATACGCTGCAGAGAATTCTTGGCGTATCTTCTGTGATTATCATTGGCGTGCTGTTCATCGTCTCTCTTCTGATTGTGTCCAATACGGTTAAACTTGCCCTATATGATCGAAAAGAAGAGATTGCCATCATGCGCATGGTGGGTGCCACCAGCAGCTTCATCCGCTGGCCCTATGTGTTTGAAGGTCTGATTCTGGGCCTGTTCGGTGCAGCCATTGCGTTCTTCGCCGAATGGGGCATCTATGATCTGATCGTATCCCGCATTACGGCTGTGGACACCATGCAGCTGCTGTATGTGCTGCCCTTTGCCAATTTCCGCAATGTGATCATTGCCTTGTACAGCGCTGTCGGCTTCTTTGTCGGCGTATTCGGCAGCCTGCTTTCGATTCGTAAATTCCTGAAAGTTTAAGAAAGGAGCGCAGCAATGCGTTTAAAAAAGACCCTGGTTTCCATTATTGCGTTGATTCTTGCTTTGCTCATGATTTTCTCCGTGCTGATCAGTGCGTTGACTTCCATGGCTTCTGCCGCGCGTTCCGATGAGTTGGAAGAACGCCTGGAAGAGCTCAAAGAGGAAAGAAGCGACAATGCCGCCCTGCAGCAGCAGGTGCAGGATATGCTCGATGAGAATTATGATGAGATCAAGGCGTTGGTAGATCGCAAGCTGGAGATCGATCAGAATATCATTGCAACCCGTGAACAGATTGAAGCGCTGAATGAACGCATTCGTGAATTCAACATTTCCATCGCAGAAAAGCAGGAGCAGCTTGACGCCAGCGAGGCTGAACGTGTGGAACTCAACGAAAAGTACAAGCAGCGCCTGCGCGCCATGGAAGAAAACGGAAGCATCTCCTATTGGAGCATTCTGTTCAATGCCAACAGCTTTGCGGATCTCCTGGATCGTGTTGACATGATCCAGGAAATCGTTACTGCTGACCAGCTGATGCTGGAGCAGATGGACGCGGTTCTTGCTCGTATTGAAGAAGAGCGCCGTGTTCTGGAAGTGGAAAAGCAGGCCCTGGAGGATACCAAGGCTGAGCTCGGTGAGGCAGAGCTGCTTCTGGAAGAGCAGCGCCGTGAATCCGATTCCTACATTCTGCAGATCAATTCCGATATTCTCAAGCTCAATGCGCTGATGCTGGAGTACGAAAACATCGAAGAAGAACTCTCCGAGCAGATCACCGAGGCAAAGACCGCATATGACAAGGCTTTGGCGGAAGAAGAAGCGGAGCGTATTCGTCAGGAAGAGGCGAGAAAGGCAGCGCTCCAGGCCCAGGCAAATAAAAAGCCCTCTGCCGGTTCGGTGGATGCCACCGGCTTCCTGTTCCCGCTTCCCGCCGGGCAGGGCATCTGGGTAAGCAGCCCCTACGGATATCGTAATCATCCTGTGGATGGCGTTTATAAGTTCCACTACGGCGTGGACTTTGCCGCCAATACCGGTACGCCCGTGTATGCTACTAAGTCCGGCACGGTTCTTGTGGCTACATATGGCGAGTGGAACGGAAACTACGTCAAGCTGCAGCATGAGGACGGTTCTTTGAGCTATTACCTGCATCTGGATACCTTTGCTGTGAAGCAGGGCGATTCTGTCAAGCAGGGCCAGAAGCTGGGCACTGTCGGCAGTACCGGAAAATCCACGGGTCCGCATCTGCATTTTGAGATCAAGATCAATAATAAAAACGTCAATCCCATGGATTACGTGAAATTACAATGATTATACCATTTCCCGCAGCCCGAATTGGGCTGCGGGAATCATGCGTTTCGTCAGGAGGAAGAACATGAAGCGAGTTCGTTACTGGTTGGGCACTGGCGTGCTTGCCCTTATGGCGGCAGCACTGACCTTTGTGCTGACCTACCATTTCGTTGTTGCGCCGACGGTTGATCGGGCTGTGGATCAGGCGGTTGAAGAAACGAAGAAGATCTACGAGCCCTACATGAACTACAATGAGGTCGGTGAAAAGGTTGCCGAAGTCGGTGCGTATCTGGATGAGTTCTTTGTGGGCGAGTTCGAGATTGAGGACATGAAAGATGCCGTTGCCTCTGCCATGGTCGAAGCAACCGGTGACGAATGGAGCTATTACATTTCTGCCGAGGAAATGGCAGCATATTACGAAGGCCTGACGAATTCCTATGTGGGCATTGGTGTGACAGTCACCGTCAGTGAACCCGATGGCGGACTGAAGGTTACGGACGTTACCCGTGATGCACCTGCATATCGCGCCGGCATTCAGGTGAATGATATCATCACCGAGGTTGAAGGCGAATCCGCGCTGGAGCTCGGCCTGGAGGCTTCCCGGGACCGCATTCGCGGCGAAGAGGGAACTGAGGTCACCATCACAGTCAAGCGCGGCAGCGAGGAATTTGATGTAACCATGGTTCGCAGCAGCATCCTGACGGAGGTTGTGACCTACGAGATCATTGCCGACTATGTTGGCCTGATTACCATTGCCAACTTCGATCAGCGCTGTGCACAGCAGACCATCTCTGCCATCGAGCAGCTGAGAATGCTGGGAGCTAAGAGCATTATTTTCGACGTACGTTTTAATCCCGGCGGCATGAAGACGGAGCTGTGCACGCTGCTGGATTACCTGCTGCCCCAGGGTATCATTTTCCAGAGCAGGGAAACCGACGGCACGGAAGAGATTATCCGCTCCGGAAAGAGCTACCTGGATATGCCCATGGCGGTACTAGTGAACATTGACTCTTACTCCGCCGCAGAATTCTTTGCAGCGGCGCTGCAGGAATATGATGCGGCAGTGATCGTCGGTGAGCAAACCTACGGCAAGGGCTATTATCAGCGCACCTATCAGCTCTCCGACGGCTCTGCCATCGCGCTCTCGTCCGGTGCTTATTTCACACCCAACGGTGTGAGCCTGGCCGGTGTTGGCATTACCCCTGATATCGTGATCGATCTGGATGATGATACCTACGCAAATCTTTACTACGGCCTGCTGGAACCTGAGGACGACCAGCAGCTGCAGGAGGCAATTCGTGCCATGCAGGAGCAGATTGACGCGAATATTGCCGAATGACTTGACAGCATAAATTTGCTTCTGGTATAATTTTAAGCCAGCAGCTTAACCGAATGAACGGTATTGAATATCAATTTGGAAGGAAGTAAACAGCAATGGCAAAGGAATACAAACTGACACATGACCGCCTGAGAGAACTCGAGGCAGAACTGACCTATCTGAAGACCACCCGCGAGAAGGAAGTCGCTGAGCTGATTAAGGAAGCGCGCTCCTTTGGTGACCTGTCTGAGAACAGCGAATATGATGAGGCAAAAAACGAGCAGGCAAAGCTCTATGGCCGAATTGCTGAGGTGGAGAACATCCTGGCCCATGCTGTTGTCATTGACGAGGAAGAGGCTGCCGGTAACGGCGTTGGCCTGGGCTGCACCATCCGTGTGAAGGAAGTGGCCACCGGCGAGTGTGAGGTTTATCTCATTGTCGGCTCTCAGGAGGCAAACCCCCTGGATGCCCGTATCTCCGATGACTCTCCCTTTGGCCGTGCTGTGCTGGGCAGAGCCATTGGCGAGATTGTCAATGTGGAAGCTCCCAACGGCACCATTCAGTACGAGATTCTGAGCATCGAAAAGTAAGCACCCTACGTTTGGAGGAAATATCGTGGCAAACGAACAGAAGAACATTCCGGAAGTTTCTTATTCCGATCAGGTAAAGATCCGCAGAGAAAAGCTTGCTGCCATGCAGGCAGAGGGCAAGGACCCGTTCCAGCAGACCCGCTTTGACTGGGACGCCACCTCTCAGCAGATCAAGGATAATTTTGATGCCATGGAAGGCCAGGAAGTCAAGGTCGCCGGCCGTCTGATGAGCAAGCGCGGTATGGGCAAGGTCTCTTTCTGCGATCTGCAGGACCGTGATGGCCGCATCCAGCTTTATGCCCGTCAGGACGAGATGGATGAGCAGGTTTATAAGACCTTCAAAAAGTATGACATCGGCGATATCGTTGGCGTTGTGGGCGAAGTGTTCCGTACCCAGCGCGGCGAGATGAGCGTTCGCGCCAAGGAGATTACGCTGCTTTCCAAGTCTCTTTTGCCGCTGCCTGAGAAGTTCCACGGTCTGACTGACCGCGAGACCCGTTATCGTCAGCGCTATGTGGACCTGATGGTCAACCCTGACGTGAAGCGCAACTTTGTGATTCGCAGCCAGTTCATCAAGTTCATGCGCAACTACCTGGATAACATGGGCTACATTGAAGTGGAGACTCCTGTTCTTAACACCATTGCCGGTGGCGCTTCCGCCCGTCCCTTCGTGACCCATCACAACACCCTGGATATTGATATGTTCATGCGTATTGCAACGGAGCTGCCCCTGAAGCGACTGATCGTTGGCGGCATGGACCGCGTATATGAGATCGGCCGCATCTTCCGTAATGAGGGCATGGATCCCAAGCACAATCCGGAGTTCACTTCTGTTGAGTTGTACCAGGCCTATACCGATTTCCACGGCATGATGGATATCGCCGAGGGTATCATCTCCGGTGCTGCTAAGGAGATTCTTGGTACTTATGAAATTGAGTGGCTGGGCGAGAAGATTGACCTGACTCCCGGCTGGCGCCGCCTGAGCATGGTGGATGCTGTTAAGGAATATGTGGGCATCGATTTTGGCGCCATCACCGATGACGAAGAAGCGGTCAAGGCCGCCGAGGCCAAGGGCGTTGAGCTGGCCGATGCTGCTGAACGCACCTGGGGCAACGCTTTGTATGCATGCTTCGATCAGAGAGTGGAAGAGAAGCTGATTCAACCTACCTTCATCACCATGTACCCCGTGGAAGTCAGCCCGCTGACCAAGCGCAGCCCGCTGGATCCGAGACTGACTGAGCGTTTTGAGCTCTTTGTCTGCCACAGCGAGCTGGCCAATGCTTACTCTGAGCTGAACGATCCCATCGATCAGAGAGTCCGCTTTGAAAAGCAGGTTGAGCAGCGCGAGCGCGGCGATGACGAGACCGAAATGATGGATGAAGATTTCCTCACTGCCCTGGAGTATGGTATGCCGCCTACCGGCGGTATGGGCATCGGCATTGACCGCACTGTAATGATGCTGACCAATAATGACACCATCCGTGAGGTTATTTTGTTCCCCACCATGAAGCCGTTGGATTAATTGAAACATAAAAAGTCCTGTATGCTCAGCATACAGGACTTTTTCCTTATCTTTTTCGAAGATTCCGAAGTTTTTGCTGCAGGGAAGTAGCAGAACGCTTTCGCTTCCAAATGGAAGG
>SVLN01000044.1 GCA_015067925.1 Oscillospiraceae bacterium | reverse complement strand
TTACGGTTACAGGACTTTTTGGTGGAGATAAGCGGGATCGAACCGCTGACCTCTTGAATGCCATACAAGCCTTTTCCCCGCATTTGCAATGGTTTGCGGGATTTTTTCAGCAATACGACTGCAATCAAGGCAACCGAATATTTGTCCGTGATGAAGGCCACCTTTCGGTGGCCATTTTTTGCCCCTCTTCCTGTTATACACAAAATTTACACAAAATATTTTTGAAATTCGCTTGACAAATACACACTAAATGTGTATAATATTGATTGTAAGGAGGGCACACAATGAAGCGTAGAGACTTGATAAAGCTTCTCGAACAAAACGGCTGGTGGCTCAAGCGTGATGGCGGAAACCACGACATCTACACAAACGGCATCGACTGTGAGCCAATATCCCGACAAAAAGAAATCAAAGAAGCTGTAGCAAAAGCAATCATCAAGCGACGGGGGCTGAAATAACCCCCCGTCGCAATAAATAAATATAAACTAAGATAGGAGTGAACGCAATATGAAAGCAGTATTTCCCGTTATATTTACCAGACTTGAAGATGGCGGCTATATGGCCTTCTCTCCAGACTTCCAAATCAACACGCAAGGCGAAACACTCGCAGATGCAATCGAGATGGCCCGTGATGCAATTGGTATTATGGGCATAGATATGGAGGACGACAATAAGGCTATCCCCACCCCCTCTTCTCCCCATGACATCACCTGCGCAGCTGATGAAATAGTGTCCATGATCGACATTGACTTTACCGCATATCGCCGAGCAAATGAGCGGCGCACTGTACGCCGCAATGTGTCCTTGCCCTCTTGGCTCAATTCCGAGGCCGAAAAGGCCGGCCTTAATGTATCCGCTATCTTGCAGGCAGCATTGAAGCAAGAACTCCACATTACTGAATAAGCAAAGGAAGCCCCCGGCAGGTTGCCGGGGGCTTCCTTTGCTTTTTTCGTCCGTTTTTAACGGCTCAGGAGTTCTTCACGATATTGATCGCGCAATCAGTCCAGTGCTTGAGTGCCGCCATGATCATGGTCGCCACCTCTTCCCGTGTGGCAAAGCTCTGAGGACGACGCCCATCCGTAATTCCCATGTGCTGAGCTTCCGGCATCTTGCCCCAAGGGTTCGTCCCCTTTTCCGCCTGCCTTGCCAACCAGTTCTCCATCAGAGCATCAAACTCTTTCTGTGTCATACCCGGTCCTCCTCAAGAATTGCTGTCATTGGCTGCGCCCTCCAACTGCTGGTGGAGCTTCAGCACCGCAGCCTCCACCGCATTGCGAACAGCCGGCTCATCTACTTCATATCCCTTGTCTTTCAAAAACGTCAATGCGTAGTTCAGTCGGTCATGCCCCTCAGACCGGTGGAACAGCTGCTGCGCTGCGGCCACGGCAATATCCACCCAGGCCAACAGCTCCTCCCGCTCCTGAGCGGTGGTTCTGCTCCTGATCCAGGGGATCACAAAGGCAGTGATGATAGCCACCACCAAGGCGATGATGATTTCCAGAATGTTGGTCAGATCAGTCATGGTTATTCCTCCCTCTTGTTGCTGTGCCCGAATAGGGCACCATCGTTGTGTTCAAATACATTCTCCAGCACCTTGGCAAAGAGCACGCACAGTATGCCGGTGATGGCAGGCTTGGACAGCTCCTCCATGGTGTAGGGCTGCCCCAGATGTACAGTGGAATAGATGGCGATGGCGTAGCTGATGAACACCCAAGAGATGGCCGACAGCGCGATAGCTACGAACAGAAGCCGTGTCACGCTGCCAAGCTTGGCCCGGGTCAGCTTTTTCAGCCCTACAAAGGCCAACGTCCCACCGATGAATACACCTGCCAGAAAGGCCGCCAGAGCGGCCAGCAACAGGTCCTTCATACAGGCACCCCCGCCCGAGTTAGAAGCCACGTCACAAAGGCCGTGGCCACGATTAGGACCAGCTTGTCCACCAGGCCGTCCCACCGCTTGGCGGGTTTGGCGGCGATTGCCTTGACGTCGCTCTTGATCTCCTTGACATCGCTCTCTACGGCGGCCTCTCTCATAGCCAGTACCTCCACGGAGGTGGCCAGTTTGTCCAAGTTGTCCTGCCGCCGTTCCACTTCCTCCAGCCGGTGTGAGTTGGACTTGCAGCGATCTTCGACCGCAGTAAGGCGGTGCTCGATCTTCACTTCCATTACTCGCTCACCCCCTGCACTTCCTCTACGGCACCCAGGTCCTCCCACCCGGCAGGATAGCTGGAGGGCGCCCACACGTTGTTGTCGATGGTGGACCGATACACATGGCCACCCTCCACCGCACAATCGTCTGTCATGTACACACCGCTGGTACCGTTGGGAGCCATGTAGGGTTTGGCCTTCTTTGGGTCAGTGGTGTGTTTGATAGAGTAGATGGCCGGCAAGTCAGCTGGGCGCACACCGGGGTTGTTGGCCGGCGTGTGTGGCTGCAAGATGGTATATACCTGGTCACCGTCCTGCACCGGGAAGCCTACATGGTCGGCGGTATAAACAGCGTCCTCACGCCACGCAGGAATATGGCCCTGCTCAGCGATCAGCGCCGTGCCGTCCATCCCAGGGGCACGGGCAGCCAGACCCAAAGCGGCAGCTCTGCCGCGCTCACGCTCACGGTGGAGCACTCTGTCTTTAGCTGTCATAGGCGCTGTTCACTCCTTCCTGATAGGCTGCGTCCAGTTCGTCCCAGACGGTGGAGTCCTGCTCTGGGACGGGCACATGGGCGCCCTCATTTTCAATAAACTCGCCAGTTTCCACATTGCGATAGGTTCGCCTACCGTTAACCTCAACCTCTACATAGCCCTTTTTAGGAGGCAAGGTCGGCTTACTAATTGTCATGTCACCACCTCATTTCGCCCTAATGTAAGAGTACACAGCATCAAAAGAAATGGTTGGGGCTCTTTTTGCAGAGTTTACCGCAAACGCCGTAGTCTGCGTGCCGGATGTGGCTTGGGACCCTTTCCCGGCAGCCAACCAATTTGCCCCTGCAAGCACAAGATCGTTCATCGTTACTGCACCCTCAAACGCCAAACTTTCCTGTGCTCCGTTCCCCAAAGCCACTTTGTGCAAAGTGGTGGAATCGCATATGTACAACTTGGAGTCGTTGGCATTATGAATCGCAACTTCCGGCGTTCCAGACAAGGTGACGGTGTGTAGCAACTCCCATTTAAGGGTAGATGCGTTGAATCTTTCGATATACTTTGTGGACGTCGGGGCTTCTGCTATTGTGACATACGGCTGACGAACACGCACAATATATGCACCGGTATATGCCATGCACACGCGCGGATTCACATCGTTACTCTTAGTGTTTTTTTCATTCAATTCCCGCTGCGTCCATGTAGATGTTGGCGTTGTGGCCGTGGCAGTATATTGCCCGTGCCATACGCCATTGCTTGACATGTAGCGGTAATAACCACTACTCACAATCCACAGTTTTGCAGTGCTGTCATACTCCAGACACGGCTTGAAGGGTCCAAAACGATAGCTGGATGTCAGTGTTTTAGATGTCCATGTTCCACTCAAGTTATTGGTGGCATAGATATGAAGGCCGTTTTCTCCGGTAGTCGCCACAACAGCGACGTAGTATCCAGCCGCATACTTAAGATCGTACACAGAATATGTAGTGTCACTGACAGAAAACGCCGTATACTTAGTCGGACTGGCCGTAAGAGAGCTCAAAGTAAATGCATAATAAGTAGTGGAACTCTTGCCCATAACAACCCAAGTGCCATTTGCATAGCACGCATTTTCAAATGTGATGCCGCTGAATACACTTGAGGTCTTCTTCGTGAACCCCTGTGCCAAGCCACTTGAGACATATACCGCACTGGAGGTTATCGCAAGATAAGATGATCCATCGGTAACGACTCTCAAAAATGGTGATGTGTCTGTCGTGCTCACTTGCACCAGAACATTTGCCGGAGTAGCAAGCATTTTGTACAAATCCGGATAGGTCGAGCTGAATACCGGAGCGCCATTGCACAACAACCAATTGTCGCTCAGCCCAATGCTCGTGGTTGTTTTTATATCCCCTATTTGTGGTGTGAGGCTGCGGAACATATCGTTTGGTGTTGCCTCTTCAGGATCAAGCTCCGCAAATTTTGCCGTGTCGTCAGTCAGAAAGGTAATCTTACCCATCGGATTTCCGGCCTGGGTCGGCTCATCGGCCCTTGTTATCGTTGCATAAAACGGAGCTGAACCATCCTCGGGGGTAATCAGCGCCCTTCCCGGATACTTGGAAACTCTGTCTTTCATTACACTTCACCTCCGTACAATTCGCCGCTGTAGTAGTAGGCGGCGATCATGTTTGTGATCAGCTGGTCCACATCGACCAAGATCTTCTCGATGTCGTTGGCCTCGGTGTGGGTCAAACCCTCCATGTCAGCCGGGACGGCCGGAGTGGTCTGATAGACCGTCAGCACGTCCCGCACCTTCTGGATCTGCTCCAGATAGTGGACCATCTGCGCAGGGGCTGGGATATCCTCCCTTGTCCAGTTGGTCTTTGGTGATACCTCGATATCGTTGCCGGCAGCCTTCAGGCGGTTGGCAATGTAGACGATAGCCTTACCCACTCGGTTGAGGTCGGTGTAGTTGTAAGCCCCTTTATGCGTAGGGTCTGTCAAGATGGCCATTTCTTCATCTGTGGCATCCCCTGCCTTTGCCTTTGCATACAGCGCCTCCAGGGCATCCCGCTCCGCCTCGGTTCGGTCATAGATCAGCGTGTCAACGATGCTCATGTGCCGCCCTCCTTGTCCCAATAGACCACAACGCACCCAGTCGCACCGGAAACACCCGGTTTACCTTTGCCCGGTTCATTGTCTGTCACCCAACGATTTACCTTTACGGGATTTCCGTCCACATATACGGTGCGTTCTTCACGGTGTCGATTTCCCTTAACGCCACCCGCTCCGTACTTTCCACCATCGCCAGACCCCGCCAGCGGTACCGCCACGCCGGTGCGCCCATAGGACGAGCCGGATGCAACATCGGTATATCCGTGCTCATAGACCTTTCCATTTGCGCTGGAATATGGCCCAAATACGGTATTGTCTCCGATCTGTACGGCAAATTCCTGCTCCGGGTTGATGGTAACTGTAGCTGCCCACACGCGGCCACCGGCTCCATTGACGCCATCGATGCCCGGTGCCTCCCAGCTGCCATCCGTGCCGCCTGTACCATCCCCGCCTTTGCCAACAAGGATGATGCGCAGCGTATTTACTCCGGCTGGAGCTTTCCATGTGCCTGACTGCGTAATTGCCGCTCTGGACTGATATAGGAAAGAACCGTCCGCCTGCAACAGGGTGCTTCTGCACCCACGCAATACGCCACTTTGGAATCCAAACGACTGCATGATTCGCCGTCCGGTGGTTGCTGCGCTTTCATTGAGCCAAACGGTATCCACGTCCCCGATTTCTCCAGCCGGGTCCCCGCGGCCCACCGTCTCCAGCCTGTTTCCTCCGTAGGCCGCCAGGATCAGACGGGCCGCCGTCAATGCCGCAGTCGCGTCCTTAATGAAGGGATTGGCCACGCTCACGGTCTTACTGGAAGAAGTAGAGTTACCAGAGACCACATACTGCGTCTTGTTCCCATCGTTCAGCGTGAAAATGATGGCCGCAAGATCATCATTTGCCTTCATGACTGGGTAGCTCTCCAGATTGTCCAGCGTCAGCTCGTTGCCCTCGTTCCAGAGAGGTTCCGCAGTCAGATAGCCTGTCCGTGCATCCGCTCTGGGCCACGTGCCCGTGGCCATGCACGCCCACCTCAGCACGTCGCCACACGAAACGCCAGTAACATCGGCTTTGTCGCAGGTCAATGGCAAATCCGAATAATTAGGATCCACGTGCCACAGGTCGGCAAAATTGCTTCCCAGCTGTGCTACTACCGCAGCAATCCAGCCCGCCAGATTGGTCGGAATGCTTTCCGGCGGAATAAAGGTTCTCTCCGCCACCAGTCCAACGATATCTACCAGATCCCACTGCATCGTCAGTCCATTGTCTCCTGTACGCCATCCGCCGGCGTACTGATAAAAAACACCGACCTGCTTATACTCAACCTTCCCATCCTCCAAAAGCACGGCGATTTCCACAGGAATGCCCTGCCGCTCCTCCAAGGACAGGAAGATACCGTTTTTGTTGCGTGGTTCAAACCGGCGATCCAGATTGTCCATGCGCAGGGTGCAGGTGCCATATGGAAGCGATAAGCAGGAGATGTCACCCTGCTGCGCAACATCAAAGGAAGCTATGATATCGCCATCCCAAGTCTCATAAACGCCGGGTCTGATCTCTGCCGCACGCATCCGGCGCCCCGGCAATGACCACTTTGTCGCCGTCACCCGAATGGCATCCGGCTCGTAGACAGTGAACCCGTCCACGCTCACCTGCGAAGCTCTGTTGCCTGTGAATGTTTGTGTATGATACGCGGTACCACCCTGCCGAATTTCAACCGTGAAGTCTTCCGGAACACCGTCCAAATCCGCATCCGGGAAGAACACAGAGCACGCCTGCAGGATGGAAACCCCTGTAAACGGCTGTTCGATCCACTGTGGAGTTGCAAATATACGGTCCGCACCAGAAACCCCCTTACAGACCATACCGATCTGTCCGGGGATTTTTTTGCTCGCTGGTACCAGGTTGAAACCTCGCCCAAGGATCCACCGATTGCTCTCAAGGGTTACGTAGTCACTGGACAGCTGCATTTCCTTGTCTACCAGCTGCTCCGGTTTTGAGAAGTCCATGGCGCCGCTGGATGTGCCGACGCCATGGACGATATCTGGATCTATGATTTCAATGATGGCCCGCAGCAGCATCCTTCTGCTGTCTCCGGTAATGGCCGCTTTATAGGCAGAAGATCGCTCAATCATGGGGCGACACCTCCCGCAGCGTAAATGCCAGACCGGTCCAATATGCCGTCCCCCCTGCAGAGAACGCAAACGACGGGCTCGTCAGGCTCTGCGTTACGAACCGGCCGGTTTTCATAGTGTCGCTGTCATCCGGCAGATACGTGACCGGAAAGGACTTCCCGGATCTAAGCACTGCCATGACCGCCCGGCACAACTCCGGCGTGATGTACGAATATGCCGTGGTGATCATCTGCACATTGCCACGCAATTCCGTGACAAGGCGACCCGAAACCATCTCCACCTGCGTCCCCAGCTGGGCCGGAAAACACTGGTAGTTGTTTTTGCTGACCTCTGGCATATAGTTTCCATCAATGATCAGCTGTGTCATCTGCTCACCACCTCGGGGTTAGATCTCTGGATCATGCGCAGGTCATCAATAGTCGCGCGATAGAACTCCCGCCCATTGATGCTGATTGGAATTTCCAGCCGTGTGGCACCGCCATTCATCAGACCAAAAGCATTCACGCTGTCAGACATGATGGAGCGCATCCCCTCCAACAGGTTGTTGGTCGTGTTGGCGTTAAGTACCATCTCTCCACGATGGAGAATAGCCGGATAGTTGTCATACGGCACATAGGCAAGGCCAGAGGCGTGGGAAAAGCCTTCGCTGTTCATGCGCGAAGTGCCATTATCCCAAAATGTCAGCTTGTCCAGCAACCAGGACACCTTTTCCGAAACCCAGCCGGCAATGCTGTCCCACACGCTCTTGATTCCATCCCACAGTCTGGAGAATATTGCCTTTCCCGCATCAAACAGCGCGGTCCCGATACTCTTTACGATGCCCACAATGCCATCCCATGCCGCCGACCAATCGCCCTTCATGATGGCCATAGCCGTGTCAATGACCTTCTTTAGGACATCCATTGCAACTTTGACTACCTTGCCAATGATGTCCATGACCTGTTCGACCTTGGCGGAGATGGCATCACCGTGTTCCGCCCAGAACGCTTGTAATGCCTCTATGCCAGCCTTGATGCCATCCATCACCTTGCTCACCGTGGCTTGGATCTCCGGCATGTGGGCAATTACCCAGTCCAAAAGGCCCTGAATTACCGGCATCACCTGGACGCCAACATTTGTCGCCACCATGCCCAAGCTATCCTTCACGTCTGCCAGGGTGTCACCAAAAACCACTCCGGCGTTTACGGCATCATCACTCATCACCAAGCCCAAGTCATGGGCACGGTCCATCAGGTTTTGGATGCCATCTGCACCACTGTTAAGTAGCGGTTCCAGCTCTGTTCCTGCCCGACCAAACAGCTGCGTCGATAGCTTTGCGCGTTCCGTGCTGTCTTCCATTTCGGCAAGGGCCATGATGGTCTCACGCATCATCGTTTCCTGGTCTTTCAAGGCCCCCTTGCTGTCATAAATGGACAGTCCCATATCGGAAAATGCATTTTTGGCGCTGACGGTCCCGTTTTTTGCGCTATCCATCAGGTTGGTAAGCGTTTTCATGCCGTTTTGCATTACTCCAATGTCCACTCCGGACTGTCCCATGGCATATCGCCATTCTTGGAATCCCTCTTTGCTCAGGCCGATTTTCTGCGACATTTTATCAACTTCATCAGCTGATTCAGCCGCTTTGTTCGCCACTCCCATGAGCGCTGCGCCCGCCGCACCCGCTCCGGCTACGATAGCCGTACCCCACTTCGCTGCGGTTTTGATTCCGTTGCCAAGCGCTTCGGCCATCTTCCCGGCCTTGCTCTCTGTTTTCTGGATGGATGCCTCCGCTTCATCACTGTTAATGAGTATCGATCCAAATAATTTGAAAATTTCCAAGGCCGATCACCTCTCTTGCTCAAAGGCGTGGAGTATACTCCCCACATCTTCCAAAATCGTCTCTGTCGGCTTGTCCGGCGGTCTATGCAGGCCTGCCTTAAAAGCCTCAAAAGACTGTGTATATTGAGCCATCTGCACCCACCGAAGGAATATCAGATGCTCTTCCTCTTGTTCTATCGCGTGCGTCAGCAAACTAACTCCCGCATCCGCGTCCATAGCTAAAATGTCTGCTGGCACATGATACCGGCGATACAGAAGGTCGGTCAGTTCTTCCCAAGAATGCCGGAGAGCCATCGAAAAAAACTTTTCAAATCGTTCTCCTCTTCCAACTGCTTCAGTTTCTGCGCCATTTCATCCAGCGGCATAGACGCCACCTGCTCCGGCTCCAGTTCCAAAGGACCGGCCAAAACCTCGTAGATGGCCGACTCAGACTTTTTCTCTGCGAGCGCTTCCATAATGGTCAAAAAGCCACCAATGCCCACATCTTCAACACGGGCATTCCTGTTCGCCGCGTTCTTAATCAGCTCCTGCAGCTCAGCCCGAAGGCCGCTGACCCGAACAACCCGGGCCAGCGCAAACACATCAGAGGTATTCAACTTTCTCATGAGCAGCCTCCTCAGCTAACCTTCGGATAGTAAATCTCGAAGGGCGGCGTCTCCAGATCATCGAGTGCGTAGTGGCCAGTGACGGTAATGGGGATCAGACCCTCAGACTTATCCGCAAAAGAAACGGTCAGGCCGTTGGTACACAGCGCATTCTTCACCACGATGATCACAGGGTCGTTGGAGCCGGACAGACGCCCAACCCAAGTCAGGTTGTCCATGTAGTCTTCCAGCGCGACCTCGTTCTTTGCGGTGATCTTGGTGTAGTTAGCAGGACTTTCTGCCGCCCCCGACTGCGCTGCAGCCAGAGCCATTTTGATTGTCTCGGCAGTGACCTCTTTGACGTTGGCGGTCAGGGTAACAACCCACTCGTCCAGCGTCTCCATGCCCTTGGCCGCTCCCTTGACGCCATCCACCTCGATCCGGCGGAGTGTAGGCACAGCGGAGAAGCTGCCGCCGCCAGCGGTGGCCCCCAAAAGCTTGGTCGCTTTCGCAGTGTCCCACGTATCCTTTGCTACATCATAGTTTTTCAGAAAGGCACCCGCATCCATCTGCAGGTGCTTGGGAGTATTGGCAGTAAAGCCAGAAAACTTAGGCATGATTTAACTCCTTTCATAGAGATGAATTTCAAAAAGCAGCCTGCGACGGATGATTTTGCGGTCCTCCTCATAGACAGGCTGCCGTCTGTCAAAGTAACACTTGAACAGGATTTCATCGTTCAGTTCCTTGTAATGGTCGAACTTCGCTTGAATCTGGTCCGCAAGCGTCTCGCACGCAGCGGTATCGGTGCCATAGTCCATGCAGTTGACCTCCAACTGCATCCTGTGGCAGCCATCCTCAAAAGAGAGCTCTTCGAGGTCGTAAACGACATATTGCTTCGGGTGGTTTCCATCGGCCTGCCCAAAATAAACGGAGGGAATAATCCGGCTGATGACTCCTTTTACTCCCCTTCTCAGGGCCACAGTCTTACTTCTACTCATCGCCTTCATATTCCCCCTCGTTTATTAAGCTAAGTGCCTGTTGCTCGTCCTCTATCGCAGACAAATACTTGCCCTCGATATCCCGGATGGTGTCGATGTTCTCTGACACCGCATTGAAAAGCGCTCCGATTTTCGGCTGCTTTTCGGTGCCCAGCTCTTGGAAGATACCGTACCATCCGCCCGGCTTAAAGCCCACCTGCAGGTCACACTCTTTCTTGCGCACCCAATACTGGGTGTTCTTTGCGAGGCGCCCCGTGTTCTTCTTGATCCGCTGTCGCGCTCGATTGCAGACCAAGCGGCCCACATCCCTAAGCGCAGCTCTGGTCAACTCCACAATCGTGTAATTAACCCGATCCACATTACTCGTGAACTCTACGCCGTCCTTTTTGATTTTTACAACAGACTTCGGAAGCCCCATGTCAGCACCTCGCGGCGATCAGCTCAACGGACAGCATATCTGTGATGTAGACGTTCACGATGTTATACCGCTTGCCTTTGTACTCGATGATTTCCTCATCTCCATACTCGGCCACATTGGACAGGGTGAACTTCCACTCCAGCTTCAGGCCGGCGGCCATCGCCTCCATCTTTCGCTTCAACCCAATGGATGAAACTTCAACATATACCTGCCGCGGGCTCTCGGTGTAGATTAGATCTCCGATGTCGTTTTCCTCAGAAGTCCGAGCAATGAGATTTGCCACATCATACAGCATCCTCATTCTCCTTTTCTTCCGGGAACCCGTACCCCGTCATCATCTGCATCTGGGCCTTCTGCTCATCGTAGCTGGCTTTGAGCTGGTCGTAGTTCTTGGGCGAGCCAAAATTCATGCGGCAATAGGTAATCACCGCTTGCGCAACAAGGTTGCCTTCTTCTGGCGGGATTCCAAGGAGCTCATGCCTATCGCCAACTTCTATTCCGGCACGCCGCAAGTCTTCTATGCCCGCCTTCTGCAGCCGCCTTAACTCTTCGTTATACGCGTCTGTTGTGAGAAAAAGTGCCGCTTTAAGGATATCCTCAGGAATAAGAGCCATCTCAAGCCTCCTGCTGCTCAAGGAACTGAGCAATGATGTCAGCCTTCAGCGTCTTTGTGATGCTATAGCCTAAGTCGGCAGCCAAGGACTTGATTTCAGCAATCGTCATGCTGTTCAAGTCCTCGGCTGTATAGGCTACCGACTCTCTCTGGAGGCTATAGCCGCTTACCCCTGGGTTACGGTGATCTTGGCAAAGGCCTTAGGCGCAATCAGAGCGCCAGAGCCACGGGCATAGCCGGAATGGGTGGTGACGTGCTTCTTGATATCTCTGTCGGACTCGATCATGATATCCTGAACCATGTTATAGGCCACCTTCTTAGCATCGCCGATCAGCAGCTCATTGGCCGCAACGGAATCCTCGATCTTGATGGCAGCGCCCAGAATGACGCCAGCGGCACCGGCCTGAGCGGAAGGCTGAAACACAGGGCGACCATTGGCATCGACCATGCCAACCAGATAGCTGTAAATGGTGGACCGCTTGCCGTATACCACAACATTGTCGGCCCGCTCCAGCAAGCCAAACGCCTTCGCCACTTCAGCAAAGGTCAGGGTGTCAGCCTTTGCACTGGAAATCTTATTGCCGGATGCCATATCAGTGTTGATCTGCGCCACCACATCATCCGCCATGGCCGCGCCCAGCTGGTCGGCAATCTCGTTGGTCAGGTACTCCTCCAGCGCCTCGACGCTCATACGCTCCATGGCATAGGTGATGTCCACGTGCTTGGAGAAATCCTTGCCGGACAGAACGACCTTAACAAAGGTGTTGTTCTCATCGTCATTGGCGGCATTCTCAGACACGCTCTTGGCTGCACCTGCAGTGATCGCAGTGTGCTTGATCACCTCGATGACAGTGCCAGTGCGGTAGATGGTAATGTCGCCCATGATGCTGTGCTGGGTGGACACCAGATCCCAGATGTTATTCAGGGTGGTGGTGGGCAGCACAGCCGCGGTGTTCGCAGTGGTGTGGACGAAAGCCGCCCGCTCCTCCTGGGTCATCTCAGCGCCCATCAGGTCCTTGAAGAAGGCGGAGCGATACTCGGGAGAGCTGGCATCATAGGTGCGCTCCTCACCCTGGTTGCCGGGCATGTCAAGAACGACACCGGCGCCGCCGGCAACAGCCTTGCGCAGTTCACTGCGCTTTTCAGCCTTGCGCAGCTCGTCCTTTCTGGCGTTCAGCTTGCGGACCTCTTCGGTCAGCGCGTCAAGGTCGGCACCCTCCGCATCCATCTCGGTGGCGATCTGGGCCATACGGGCCTCAATGTCAGCCATGGTCATGTTTTCGATTTTCATTTTGCTACCTCCATCATAAGTTTGATTTTTTTCTTCTTTTCCCGGCAAATCCGCTCCGATTCAAATTCAGAGATCACTCCATCGCTGAATTTCCGGGCGCTGATGCTGGTCATATCGTTGGCAGGAATGCTTACGGCAGACACATCATACAGCTTGCTGATCTTTGTGATCGTGCGGGTGTAAGTCACTGTACCAGCGTTTACGTCCTCGATGTATTCGCGTTTATCCTCCGCGACTACAAAGCCAAAGGACATCCTGT
>SVLN01000043.1 GCA_015067925.1 Oscillospiraceae bacterium | reverse complement strand
CTTCACGAGCTCGGTGTAAGGAATGGTGGTCTCCTCGAAGTCGTCGGACATGTGGTTGAACTTGGCATGGCAGCAGTAGATGTAAGGCAGCAGGGGAATGATATCCTCGGGCACGTTGGGCTCGAAGCCGGGCATTCTGTGGGCACCCTCATCGAACTTGTTGCGGAACACGGAGAAGTCGATGTTCAGGCCGAAGTTCTTGGTGCCGGTCTCTTCGATGAAAGCGACGTACTCCTGCACCATCTTGCCCTTCAGGTTGGAGGGAGTGTGGATCTCGGGCAGCATCACCAGACCCAGCTTCTCAGCCAGGGGCAGAGCGCCCTTGATGATCTCACGCCAGTTCTCAACGGGCTCCAGTTCGCCGTTGATGACGGGCATCTTGGTGCGCATGCAGGTGAAGCCCAGACGATGGGCCAGACGGATGTCGCGGCAGAGCATTTCGATGCTCTCCTCGGTGGTCAGCTCACGGTCGGCCAGGATGTGGCTGTCGATCCAGTGGCCATATTCCACGGGGACGACCTCATACTTGTCGCACAGACGCCACCAGTTCTCCACCCATTCGTCGGTGGGGTAGGGGTAGTTGTCAATGTGGGTGTTGGCAAGGATCTCAATGCCGTGGGCGCCCATATCATGGGCATCTTCGAAGCAGTCCTCCAGGGTCTTGGTCAGACCGTATTCGGCGGAGTAGCTGTAAAATGCAACGCCGCGCTTGGGACCGGGTCTGTCATAAACAAACACAGTGGTTTCCTCCTCAAATTTCATCAGGGTGCTTTTCAAAAGCTCCCTGACATCATAGTATAAAGGATGAAAAAAGTCAAGAAATGTACGCTGAGACCCCGGAGAGTCGGTTGGAAAACCGTGGAGGCTGTGATATAATAAAAAGAGAACCTCATTTGAAGGAGGGAACGATATGAAAAAACGTGACACCCTGCTGATCGTCAGCGGAACGGCAGAGCATCGCATGCTGCTGCGCACGGTGTTTCAGGAAAACTTTAATCTGCTGGAAGCCATCAATTCCAGCCAGTCGTCTCTTTTGATGCATCAGAATCACAGCTGTATTGCGGCTGTGCTGCTGGACACCACCTCCCTGAAGGAGGACGGAAAGCCTGTCCTGACCCAGTTCAGTAAGGAGGCACAGTTTTCCAAGATCCCGGTGATCGCATTCACGGCCAATGACAACGCCGTCCGGATGACTGATTTGGTGGATCACGGCGCGGTTGACGTGCTGTCGCTGCAGTACGATGCTTACGCCATGCGTCGCCGGGTGGAGAACCTGGTGAAACAGCATCTGAACGTGCGCCATCTGGAAGATCTGGTGGATGAGCAGGCTACGGTGCTGCGGCACTCCAATCAGCGCATGGTGGACGCCCTCTCTGCGGTCATCGAATACCGCAGCGCGGAATCCGGCCAGCACATTCTGCGCATCCGGCACTTTACCCGCATCCTTCTGGAGGAAGTCAGCCGCTCCTGCCCGGAATACGGCCTGACACCCAATATCATTGAAATCATTTCCAGCGCCTCGGCGCTGCACGACGTGGGCAAGATCTCCATTCCGGATGCCGTTCTGAACAAACCCGGAAGATTGGAGTCCGACGAGTGGGAGATCATGAAAACCCACGCGCTCATCGGCAGTCAGATTCTGGAGAATCTGCAGGACATCGCCGACGAGGACTACCTGCGCTATGCGCACAACATCTGCCACTACCACCACGAGCGTTGGGATGGCAGCGGCTATCCCGAAGGCCTGGTGGGCGACGACATTCCCATCTGCGCCCAGGTGGTGGGTCTGGCGGATGCCTACGACGCACTGACTACCAAGCGAGTTTATAAGGACGCCGTGAGCTTCGGTACGGCAGCCAATATGATCCTGCGGGGCGAATGCGGAGCGTTTTCCGGGAAACTGCTGGAATGCTTCCGCCATGTCACCGGCACCTTCAAGGAATTGGCTATGGCCTACGCCGATGGCCTGTCTCCCGCCAGCGAGCGCTTCGACCCCGAATTGCCTGCTCCCAAGCAGCTGGCCGATGCCACCGCCCTGGAAGCAGTGCAGGCAAAGCTTCTTTCTCTGATGCATTATTCCGGCGCCCTGGTGGCGGAGGTGGATCAGGACCTGCAGGAGTATCATCTTTTGTATAATCCCTATCCGGAGCTGACCGTGCTGCAGACCGCCACGACCCTCAAGGAAGTGGAGGACCTGTTCACCGATCAGATCGTGATTCCCGAGGATCGGAAGCGTCTGATCGAGTTCCATGAAAAGCTGGTCCCTGCCTTTATTCGACAGGGCAGACGTCGTGGCACCTGGCAATTCTCTGTGCGAGGTGCGGTAGCTGCCTTGCCGGACATCCCCTTTACGGTTACAGTAATTCGCCTGGATCCCCGCAGCAGCCAGAACCATAAGATTCTGGTGATCTGGGAGAAGGTTGAGGCCTCTGCCGGCGCGTTGAAGTCGGCCGAGCAGCCCTCTCTGGGCAGGACGACGGAAACGCATCTGGTGGGCGAGTATCTTTGCGCCTATGATGCGTACTTTACCTTGCAGCGCGGCGGCAGCGAGATCAGCAAGCTGGTGGGATACAGCTCCGAAGAGCTGAGCAAAGTCTATAATAACCGCTTGATTGAACTGGTTTTGCCGGAAGATCGGGCCATGATGCGTGAGCAGATTCACACCCAGCTTGCCTCCGGTGTGATGGCAGAGGTGGAATACCGCGTGCGTCACAAAGACGGCAGCGTTATCTGGCTTCTGAACAGAAGCAGACTTCTACAGATGGCCGGTCAGGAGGTGCTGCATAGTGTGCTCACGGATATCACCGGCACCAAGCAGGAGATCGAGACACTGAACAAGACCCTGGCTCGCTATGAGATCATTCTTTCCCAGACGGAGAACGTGCTCTTCGAATGGGATCTGGAAGAGGATACCATCAATTTCTCCGATACGTGGAAGAAGATTTTCGGCAACGAGCCGTTGTCGGAAAATGTCCGCGAGAATATTTTCGACGAGTCCCACATTCACCCGGACGACATTTCCAAACTGCTGCAGAGCATCGAAAAGCTGGAAAAGGGAGCTTCCTCCTATGAGCTTGTGGAGCTTCGCATTGTGGCCCGCGGCGGACGCTATCTGTGGTGCCGGCTCAGAGCTACGGCAACCCAGGATGAGGCGGGTACTGTCAAGAAGCTCTATGGCGTTATCATCAACATCGATGAGGAAAAGCGCGCCTCCCAGCGTCTGCAGGATCGCGCCGAACGCGATGCGCTGACCAAGCTTTTGAACAAAGAAACCGCCCGCAACCGGGTGGAGGCAAGCCTGGAGCAGAACACAAGCGGCGCTATGCTCATCATTGACCTGGATAACTTCAAAGAAGTGAATGACGGCTTCGGCCACATGTTTGGCGATGCAGTGCTGATCCAGATCGCCAAGGAGATCAAGAGAATTTTCCGCGCGCAGGACGTGGTGGCTCGCATCGGCGGCGATGAATTCTTTGTCTACATGCAGGGCCTGAGCGAGCGCAGATTGGTGGAGGAACGCTGCAGCCGTCTGGTCAGCATGTTCCACCACCTGTTCAAGGCACAGATGAAGGACACCGGCCTGAGCTGCTCCGTAGGTGTGGCGATGGCGCCGCGCGACGGAACGAACTATGTGGATCTGTTCCAGTGCGCGGATCAGGCTCTGTATCAGGCCAAGGACAAAGGAAAGAACACCTTTGTGTTCTATGACAGCCTGCATCGGCTTTCTGCCGGCGCCCGAAGAAGGGCCGCTGTGGCAAAGACCGTAATCGATTCCGACGAGCGCCCGGGCCTGGCCAATGACAGCCTGGTGCAATACAGCTTTGAGCGTTTGTATACCGCCGATGATGTGGATGCTGCGGTCAATGAGCTGCTGACTCTGGTGGGCGAGCAGATGAAGGTCAGCCGCGTGTACGTCTTTGAAAATAACCAGGACAACACCGTCTGCAACAATACTTACGAATGGTGCAACGAGGGCATCACGCCGGAGCGCGAAAAGCTGCAGAACATCAGCTACGAGACCGACATTCCCGGCTATGAGAACAATTTCGACGAGCAGGGCGTGTTCTATTGCCCGGATGTGCGGGAGATGGAGCCCAGTGCCCGGGAGATCGTGGAGGCCCAGGGTATCAAGTCCATGCTGCAGTGCGCCATCCGCGATAATGGCGTTTTCCGCGGCTATGTGGGCTTCGACGCCTGCGATGACTACCGCTACTGGACCCGGGAGCAGGTGGAGATGCTGGTCTATTTCTCGGAGATGCTGGCGGTGTTCCTGCTCAAGCGCCGCGCCCAGGAGCAAATGCAGCAGCAGATGGATAATCTCTACAGCATTCTCGATCGGCAGGATGCGTGGATCTACGTCATCGACCCCGAGACCTGCCGGATCCACTTCCTCAATGCCAAGACCAAAGTCACCGCGCCGGAGGCGAAGGTGGGAAAAACCTGCTATGAATGTCTCATGGGACTGTCGGAGCGTTGCCCCGGCTGCCCGGCAGAGCATGTAAGAGAGACAGGCCACTGCAGCGCCGTGATGCAGAACGATATGCTGGGCATCCGTTCTGTGGCGGAGGCGTCCCTCATCGATTGGAATGGAAAAAAAGCAAGCCTGATCATCTGCCGGAACGTAAGCGATTAAAAGATGGAAAAAAGCACCTGAACGGGTCTCGTTCAGGTGCTTTTCAGTCTGTCAAAAAACGATGGTGAGGTCTTCCCCAATAGAGCAGCGGGGGAAGGGAGAAGGGGGCAAAAAGCCCCCTTCTCGTATGATCAAACAGGTTTTCAGAACATTTTCAAATGTTTTGAAAACCGCACAGCGTGTCGAAAACACTTTTTCGGCACGCAGAAAGCACCTGAACGGGTCTCGTTCAGGTGCTTTTGCGTTTTTTATGCTTCGCGCAATCGCTCCACCGGAGCAGTTTCCGGAAGCGTCAGGCGCTTGGCCTCCATGGCGCTGTTCATCAGATGAACCAGCTCCAGTACGCTGCGGAAGCTCTGGCGCTGTTTGCCCTCCAGCCAGGAGATGGAACCCTGCCAGCTGGCATTGCGGCGGAAGAGGATCTGCAGGGCGAAGGTGGCCAATTTTCCTACCCTCGGCTGTGCATCGGCATTGTTTGAAAACGTGCCGACAAAAGGAAAAAAGGTGCGCACGCTCTGGAAAGACTGGGGCAAATTCTCCAGGTCCATGGTCTGTTCCATGGAAAGCAGAAGCTGGGTCAACCCTCTGAAATGAAGACATTCTTCCGTTTGAGGATGAAAAATCTGCCCGCAGGGGATCCCGTCATCGTACCGATCCAGGTAGATGAGAAAGGTTCCGGCGGTATAGCGCTGATCGTATTGCGGCATAGACATCCTCCTTACAGGGTAACTCTTTTTCTGTCTAAAAGATACCATTTGCCGGTTACATGTTGGGTTACATTTTGCTTGCAAACACAAGTTTTTTCAGAAATTTCTCTGAAGCAGATCCGGGTGATCCGCTGCTTCCAGCGCAGTTGCGCGGTCAATCTTTCCGGCGCGGTACAGGGCCAGAAGGGCCTGATCCATGCTGATCATTCCTTCGGCTGCGCCGGCGGAAATGGCGCCCGGGATCTGGTGGTTCTTGTTCTCGCGGATCATATTGCGAATGGCGCTGTTTAAGTGCATGATTTCGCACGCGGGAACCAGAGAGCCGTTCGTGTCGGGCAGCAGCTGCTGGGACACCACCGTGCGTAGGACAGCCGAAAGCTGAACGCGGATCTGTGCCTGCTGAGTGCTGGGAAAGGCGTCAATGATGCGGTCAATGGCGTTCACCGCGCCGCGGGTGTGCAGAGTAGCGATCACCAGGTGGCCCGTTTCCGCAGCGGTCATGGCGGTGTGCATGGTCTGCGCGTCGCGCATCTCGCCCAGGAGGATCACGTCTGGCGCCTGCCGCAGGCAGGCCCGCAGGGCACAGAGGTAGTCGCCTGTGTCGATGGCGATCTCCCGCTGGCTGACGATGCTGCGCCCGTGGCGATGCAGATACTCGATGGGGTCCTCCAGGGTGACGATGTGGCAGTCCCGGGTGTGGTTGATGCGGTCGATGATGCAGGCCTGGGTGGTGGATTTGCCGCTGCCGGCGGTGCCGGTGACCAGAATCATGCCGGTGGTCATCTCCGCAAGGTCCATAACGGCCTCAGGGATGCCCAGCTCCTTCCAATCGGGGATGTCAAAGGACACCACGCGTACCACCGCGGCCATTGAGCCGCGCTGGCGGTAGGTGTTCACGCGGAACCGCGCCACACCGGGCAGGGAGAAGGAGAAGTCGTCGTCGCCCTTGGCCAGGTAAGAACTGATATCCCGGCCGGCCAATTCGTAGATGGCGCGCACCACGTTTTCCGTGTCGGGCGGCAGCAGACGATTTTCGTCCATATGAAGGATGTGTCCGTCCAGCTTTTCGCACACCGGGCCGCCGGCCACGAAAAACACGTCCGAGGCCTCGTGGGCCACAGCTTGCTTCAAATATTCCAGCCAATCCATTTTGATTGCACCTCCGGTATCAGCCGCCGTCCCAGACGGGAAGGTCGGTGTCAAGGCTTTCATGGTTCGTGACCGCCAGCTGCCATTGCAGTACGGTCCAGGTATCGTTTTCCAGCTGCAGAAGCACCTGCAGCTGCTGCTTTTCGGAAACGGGGCAGGTATAAGCATAGGTGTCGCCCTGCACCTGTACCTGCGCGGGCATCTCGCCTGCGCGCAGACGGGCGTAAATCTCTTCTGCGGCGGCGTCGGCCTCGTAATAGGCCTGCACGCTGTCTGCCGCGGCGTCGCTCAGACGCCGATCCGCCAGGGCGGTGCTCAGGCTGAGCAGACTGAAGATCGTCAGACAGAGAACGGTAAAAATCACCAGCAGACTGGCCGCGCCCACGCTGGGCGCCGGGGAACGGGAGGGGTTCTTCATGGCGCCACCTCCTGCCAGAAAACGTTCACGCGGAAGGTTTCACTCTCACAGGTGACGGCAACCTCGCAGCCGGAAAGGCCCGGTGTGTCAGCTTGCAGGGCGGTCAGAAGTACGCTGCAGCCGTCCTGCTCCAAAAGCCAACCGTCATCCGTTGCCTGCGCGCCCAGAATCCGGGCGGCTTCGGGGAGGTCGGCGCAGGCCTTGACGGTTTCGGCGGTGTTCTGAGCCAACTGCACCGCCCGATCCTGCCGCAGCGCGGCCTCGGAAATTTCATGAGACCGGGCAAATACCCGAAGGCAGATGGCGCTCGCCAGGGCGAACACCAGCACCATGACAAGCAGCTCCATGAGCAGCAAAGAGGTTTTGTTCTTCATGGCGCGGCCTCCTGCCTGGCGCGCAGCGCCAGCGTCAGCACCTGCTGGGTGCTGTGGGAGTCCTCAATGCAGGCTGTCAGCACCTGGCCCTGCAGGGAGAAGGCGAGGCCTTCCACCGGCAGGATCTGCTCCCCATCCTCCGGGGAGAGACCGGCGCCCTGGGCGCTGAAGAGTTCGCACAGCCAGCCATCGGAGCAGTAGATGCGCGTTTCATAGGATTCGCCGTCAATTTTACTGCAAAGCACCAGGGCCTGGCCGTCACCGAAGGACTCCAAGAAAAGCCCGTCGGCGCTGTCAGCCTGATGCACCCGGGTGGTGAGGTAGCGCACGGCGGTGGAGGCGTCAGAGCGCGTCTGCGCCCGATCGGCCACCCCGCGGTAGACCTTCGCTCCGGTGAGCAGCACCAGAAGGGTACACAAAGTGAACGCCGTGAACACCGAAAGGGCGGCGAGACTTGTGATTTTCAGGTGCTTTTTTTCACTCTTCATGGGCATTGACCACCACAGTAATGTCCGGCATCAGGTTCGAGGCAATGGCCTCGTAATGCACGGTGTATTGGCTCTCATCATATTGGATCCCATAGTGCTCGTACAGATACGAAGCGGTTTCGGGATAGCATCCCTCCGCCGCGTAGCAGGTGACCGCGGCGCGGCGCAGCGCCAGCTCCAGCTGCTCTCGGCCCAGATCCACGCGGTTCTCATCCAGCCGCTTCAGGGCGCAGAGAAACAGGGCTGCAATCAAAGCGGCAGCCAGCAGAATCGGGATCCACTTCAAAAACTTCTTCTTCATGGCTTATCCGATGGCCGACATGATGTCCAGAAGGGGCAGCATCACCGCCAGCAGGATCACACCCACCAGCACCGATGCACACAGGACCAAAGTCGGCTCCACTTTCGAGATGATACGCTCCAGGCTGCGCTCGGCTTCGTCGGAAAGCGCGGAAGAGAGCTCTTCCATAACCCGGTCGGCGCTGCCGCTGCGGGTACCTAGAGCCAGGAGGCGGCTATCCTTCGGCTGCAGCAGCTGCGCCGCCGTCAGAGCCTCGTTCAGCGCCTTGCCCTGCTGCAGCAGGGAGAGGCACAGCTCCGCGCGGGCTGCAGCGGGACTGTCCCGGAGCAGCTCGGCGCCCAGGCGAACGCCCTCCTCGGGGGTCAAACCGCTGCGCAGGGCCATGGCCAGAGCCTGGGCGAAGTGGGCGTTGTTGTACTTTTTTAGTACGCCGCGATCGCCGAAGCGGCTGCGGAAGAACTGCAGCAGCCGCGTGCGCAGGCCTTCGGAGCAGGCAAGCAACACAGAAAATGCCGCCAACAGCGCCAGAATGACCAGAATCACCGGCAGGGCGGCCTTCAGAACCTGCCCCAGGCGCAGGAGGCCTCCGGCCAGACCGGTCAGACCGGTGCCCAGGGAGGCGTAAACGTCATGAAATACAGGCAGCACGCGGATCAGCAGCACCGCGATGACGGCCAGCATCAGCGCCACCAGCAGGGCGGGGTAAGCCACAGCGGAGCGCAGCTGATGGCGCAGATTGGCGCGGCGCTGATAGAAATCCGCCAGGGCGGTCAGAGCCTCTTCGGTTCTGCCGGCACGTTCGCCCACGGCCAGAAGGCCCGTGGCGTAGCGGGGGAAGGCGCCGGTCTGTGCCATGGCCTCCCAGAGGCTCACGCCCTCGTCCAGCTTCCGGCCCATGGCCAGAATGAGCTCTTTTTCCGCGCCGTCCATTTCTTCTGCCAGCAGGAAAAGACCGTCACCCAACCCCACGCCCGCATGCAGCTGCAGGGCGAGGCCGCGGCAAAGGTCCTGTATGGCCTGATCTTCAAACATGATTTGCTTCATGGCAATGCTCTCTTCCATCGTAATGCAAAATGGGCTTGTGGGCATCCCACAAGCCCATGCGTTTCACGCGCTCGGCGATTTCTTTAGTACAGATATTTGACCGTGTAGTTGGAACCGTTTCCGATGTACTTCATAATCGAAGCACTCTTGTTTGCCGAGGAGGCAAATGTGGGATCCATGCGCTTCCATGCGCTGCCGTCAAAGAAGATGGCGCCATCCACCCAGCCGCTCTCTTCGGTCCAGACGCTGATCCAGGCGTGATAGGCCTTGCCGGCGTAGCCCACCACCAGTTTGCAGGGCACGCCCTGGGACCGCAGCATGGCGGTCATCAGGCTGGCGTAGTCGAAGCAGATGCCGGTCTTTTCCTCCAGCACTTCGTCCAGTACGGGCAGGTAGCCGCTCTTGACGGTCTTGGCCTTTTCTTTGTCATAAGTAAGGGTGCCCACCACGAAATCGTAAACGGCCTCCACCTTCTTCAGGGGATCTTCGATGCCTTCGGTCAGCTCCGCGGCCTTGTAAACCACGTCGCTCTCAGCGGAGTAGTTGACGTACTGGTTGGGGCGGATAAAGGGGGCAAACTCGTCCTCCAGGGTGACCTCCGTACTCAGGGAGAGCACCGTGGCGTAGGAGTTGCCGGAGACGTTGCGATAAACGGTGATTTTGTAGCTGCCGTTGCCGTCGGAGAAGGGGAAGACCTCCCACTGGCCGCGGGTCAGGTTGTAGGTGTAGGTGGTGCTGGGACCCTTGACCTGCACCTTCAGACGCTTGGAGGTGTTGGCGGTGTAGTGGACCATCACATAGCCGTCGGCGGTGTTGGAGTAGTCGATGGTGGCCTCGGTGTTTTTCTTCTCTTTCTCACCGGTGGCTTCCGCTTCCGGGAACTCCGGCACGGCGGCGGGAGCGTCGGAGAGGGCCACGGCCTCGTCCTCCAAAATGGCCAGCCCCAGGGGCGCGGCGTCAATGAAGGGGTCGTCTGTTTGCGCCGCAGGCGCGCAGCCTGTCAGGAGCAAAGTCAGAGCCAGGATCAGAAGGGTTACATTTCGAAACAGTTTCATGTTCAGTCCTCCTCATACGACCATGCCGAAAAACATGGATCATACAAATTTAGTATACCAGAGAGAAAATAAAAAGGGAAGCAACAAAAGTGTTTTCTTTCCCTAAAAAAGATGATAGAATAGAGAAAAGAATTTGATTTGCGGGGTGAAGCTATGCAGCTTTTATCCATTCAAACGCTGGGAGAATTCTCCCTGCAATACGGGGAAAACAAGGTTTCCGACCGGGATAATCGTTCCAAAAAGTCCTGGCTGCTCCTGGCCTATCTTTTGTGCAACAAGGACCGGCCCGTTTCTCAAAAGAAACTCATTGAGCTGCTCTGGGGCGACGATCCTGCCAGCAGCAATCCGGAAAATGCCTTAAAAATCACCTTCCACCGCACCCGGACCATGCTGGATAAGCTCTGGCCCAATGCCGGGCGCGAGCTGATCGTGCACCGGGATGCGGGCTACGCCTGGAACGGCGAGGTGCCCTGCACACTGGATATGGAGGAGTTTGACCGCCTGGGTAATGTCCAGACCGAGGATGAGGAGGCGCGGATTGCTTCTTATCTGCAGGCGCTCTCGCTCTATCAGGGCGACTTTTTGGAAAAACTCTCTTCCGAGACCTGGGTCATTCCCATCACCACCCATTATCACAACCGATACATAGAACTGGTGATGGAACTGGTTCCTCTTTTAATGCAGCGCGAGCGCTTTGCGGAAGCAGCGCAGATCTGTCGTGCGGCCGTGGGGGTGGAACCCTATCACGAACCGCTGCACGCCATGCTCATCCGGGCCCTGGGTGCCTGCGGCGACCAGAAGGCCGCTGTGGCCGCCTATGAGGATCTGACCAAAAAGCTGTTTGATGACTTCGGTATCCTGCCCTCGGAGGAGATCCGCCAGGCCTACCGGGAAGCCACCCGTTCTCTGAACGATCAGTCGCTGCCCATGGAGCAGGTGCTCGAACATCTGCAGGAACAGGATCCTGCCTCGGGCGCGCTGCAGTGCGAGTACGATTACTTCAAGGTTCTCTGCTTTGTGGAGGCCCGGGCCATGGAGCGCAGCGGAAAGGCGACGCATATTGCCCTTCTTTCCATCACGGCGGCGCTGGATTCCAAGCCGCTGTCCAAGCGCAGCATGAATACCGCGCTGGAGCATCTGCAGGATGAGATCCGAACCAATCTGCGCCGGGGCGACACCTTCGCCCGCTGCAGCGGCAGCCAGTTCATCGTCATGCTGCCCCAGGCCAATTATGAGAACAGCTGCATGGTATGCCGCCGCATCATTGGCGCGTATACCAGAAAGTACCCGCATTCGCCGGTGAAGCTGCATTTCATGGTGCAGCCCCTGACGCCCAGCATCAGCGTTCCGTAACGTTTTCCTTACCGCCGCGGCAAAAAAGCCGCGGTGGTTTTTTTATTCCGCGTCCCGGGCGCTGACCAGTCTGGCCTGCACCACCCAGCGGGTGTTTTTGGTGTAGCCGGTGCAGGTGGAAAGGGTCAGGATCCGGTTGGTGATCACGGGGGTGATGCCGGTGTCGATGACGGAGTGCTCCACGGCGGCTTCAATGAAGCGCTCGCGCAGGTCGTCGTCGAAGTCGAGCACATAGACGATGCTGCGGATGGAGGCCTCGTAGGCGGCAAAGATCTCATAACGATGCACGCCGCGGTCATCCACGATGTAGACGTAGGGATGCTCCTTCCAATAGGCCTCATCGTTGTAGTGTTTCAGGGAACCGAAAATGTTCTCGTCTCCCATGTTGTGGCCATAGAGAATGGTGTTGAAGTCTGTCAGGTCGGAGCTGCTTTGCTGCTCCAGAAAGACGGAGCCGTAAAAACTGGGGGTTCTGTCCCAGGCATGATCCAGGTAGAAACTGTTGTCGTCGCCGTCCATCAGAGGGTGATTGACGTAAGTGTCGGGAATGATGATCCAACCGAGTACGTCTTCGTTGATTTCCCGCAAGGCAGCCAGGTCGGTCTCAGCTAAAAGATCCATATACGGATCATCCGTAACGGGGGCGTCCTGCCAGACGCCGGGGCGGTCCAGCGAAGGAATCAGTTCTTTCGGCAGCTCGCTCAGCGGCGGCGTTTCGTCTTCAATGATGGTGGGTGTTTCGTTGGTGGGCTGCTCCGGAATGGTTGGTTCCTCCGGCAGCGTCGGTTTATCCTGGGGTGCAGTGGAGATCCCCGCCAGTGCCATTGCCTGATCGGCAGCACGGACTGCATTGCGGCGGCTGAATTGCTGATGCACCAGCATGCCGGCACTCAGAACCAAAATGATGGACAGCACCACCGTCAGAATGGTCCGTAGTCTTTTCTGCATGAAGATCCCTCCTTTCTTTGACCTTAATTTACCATATACCGGTTACAGATCGGGTTACATTTTTATAGAAAAAGAAAAGTTTTGAAAAATAACTGTATCCAGGAAAAAAGAGGCCCCGGAGGGCCTCTTTTGTGTTTAGAACATGTTGCGCCGATCAGTGCTTGCGCTTGGTACCGACGGTAACCAGGCCGGCTGCGCTCAGGACGGACAGGACAATCCAGAAGATCGACAGACCGCCGGTGTAGGGAACATCAGCCAGGGGGACTTCTTCGTCGAGCAGCTCTTCCAGCGGCTCTTCAATCTCAAATTCACCGGCCAGGGGGACTTCGGGCTCTTCAATCTCTACGGTGGGGGTATCAATCACAGGGTAGTCGATGGCCGGGAAGTAGGGCCGATCCGGTTCCGGCTCAGGCTCGGGTTCGGGCTCAGGCTCAGGCTCGGGCTCAGGCTCGGGCTCAGGCTCGGGTTCGGGCTCAGGTTCGGGTTCGGGCTCAGGTTCGGGCTCCGGCTCGGGCTCGGGTTCCGGCTCAGGCTCAGGCTCGGGCTCCGGCTCGGGCTCCGGCTCCGGCTCGGGCTCGGGCTCGGGTTCGGGCTCAGGCTCGGGTTCGGGTTCGGGTTCGGGCTCAGGCTCGGGCTCGGGTTCG
>SVLN01000042.1 GCA_015067925.1 Oscillospiraceae bacterium | reverse complement strand
ATGGAGGTGCCGGTGATCAGGCGCATGTTCTTGAAGCCCAGCTTCTTGGCAATCTGCAGGTCATAAGTGATGTGCCAGGCTGCCTCAGCGTCGGTCATAACATGATCACGGAACTGCAGAACATCCAGGAAGTCATCCATGGTAACGGCTTCCAGGCCGTAGCGGGCCAGCTCGTTGTGCCAGTCGTAAACGAATGCGTCGGACGGGAACGGATAGTTTTCAACGGTGGCTTCGGAAATAATCTCAATGCCGGTGGCGCCGTCCAGATTGGTGGCGACTTCACGCAGCATATCCTTCCAGGTCATTTGACGGAAGAACTGATTCTGCTGATAGGAATACAGCGAAACGCCTCTCTTAATGCCCATCTCTTAATCCTCCTTCAGTTCCAGAACGTAGGTGTTGACACGGCTGGTCTTCATGCCGCCTCTGGGATCGCCGGGCAGGGGCGGGTTGGTAACCAGCGCCTCGTCATGCTCGGGTTCGGTATAGCCGTACTGAGCCAGAGTGCACTCCATGTAACCGATTTCGTGCTTGCCGGGGGCCAGGCCGCCCTCTTTGGCAATGTGAATGTACAGGGTGTCGGACAGAGCCCAATGCTCCCAGACAGACTTGATGGTCTCGCTCAGAGGACGGGGCGGCTTGCCGTTGATCTCATAGGTCTGCAGTTCACGCGGATACTCCACGCCGTCAACCGTTACATAAAAACCGTTGACCAGGGACAGATAAATGCCGCGGTAGTTGGAAACACGGACACCAAGACTGAAGCCGACGACCTTACCGTCAACCACGTCGTTCTTTAAAGTACCCTGTTCCACAAGGTATGCATCATACATAGTGTTGTTCCTCCTTAATGAAAATTTCGAAAATAAATTTCAGCAATTTCATTTTATTGCAAGATGCAACGAATTTCAATTGAAAGAATGTACAAAAATGATTATGTTCCGTTTTTTCTTGTTTTTCAAAATTATCGCGCACTTTTTAAGTATTATCCTCTCAAATTGCTCCGTTTTTATTGCTCACAGAAACTTGTTTCAGCATTTTTTGTAGATAATGCACAATTAATTTGAAACATTCTTTCTTTAGCTCTTGCGGAAACAAAGTTTCCCCTGTTTTCAAAAAAGATTTGCATAACATTGTTGGGTATGGTAGAGTATCAATAGCTACCATTTCATGGAATTTGTATTGCCAGCGAGGATCTTCTATGACCACCATCTACGACATCGCCAAATATACCGGTCTCTCCCCCGCTACGGTTTCCCGTGTGCTCAGCGGCAAAAAAACCAGCGAGGCCAATCGCCAGAAAATTCTGGCCGCCGCAAAAGAACTGAACTACCACAATATGGCTTATACCGACGCCGCCAATCCCTACCGCACCGCTCGCATCAAGTCTGCCGAATCCAACACGATTCTGCTGGTGCCCGGCCGCAACGGCTGTGACGGCGTGTATGCTGCGGCCCGGGACCTGGGCTATACCGTGCAGCTGATCAATTCCCTGCATCGCTCAGAGGAATATGTGCGCAGTCAGCTGGACAGCGGCGCTGCGCTGGGCCTTCTGACCCACGAAGTCACTGCTACGGATTTCCTGCAGGATTTTGCCCAGCATTATCCCATCGTTACTGTTGGCTACAACGGCATGGGCCTGAACTGCAACTCCATCTGGATCGATTATTATGACGCCATGCAGGTTCTTATGCAGGAGCTCCATCAGGCAGGCTGCCGCCGTGTCTGGATTTACACCTCTGAGATCCAGCAGCAGATCATTCTGCAGCTGTCGGATGCACAGGAGTTGGGCATCGAAGAAGTGCGCAGCATCATCATGGGCGACACCTTCTTCTCCCAGGCTTTCGGCGACCACACCTGCATTGTGGATGAGATCATGTCCCTGCCCTTGGGTCAGCGGCCGGACGGCCTGATTATGCCCAACAGCGTCGTTGCCTCGTGTGTTGTCAACATGCTGCGCACCCGCGGCGTGGCCATTCCGGATGAAATGGCCGTTGTCTCCCTCATTGGCGGCGAGCATGACCGCGCCTGTGAGCCGTACCTGACCTCCATTCTGCCTCCTTACTACGAACTGGGCTACGAGGCCATGCGGGTCCTTGACAGCCTCATCAGCGGAAAGATATGCCCCGTGAACGTCCATTATCCTTACAAAATGCACTATGGCGGCTCCACGCGGAAGGATCTTGCACCGTTCGGCGAGCTTACAAAATAAAAATCGGCCGATCCAAATTGGATCGGCCGAAGTTTTTATTCTTACACAATTACCATATGTTCGCGGGTGTAGGTACCACCGTAGAAAGTGTTGCCCTCGCTGTTGTCGTCGCGCTCAGACTGGGGATTCAGATAAGAGGCGCTGGCAAAGAAGCGAACGGTCACATCATGGAAGCCCTGTGCTAAGCCGCCGGGCTTTCTAACTTTCAGGGTCGCAACTTCGCTGTTGCGCCAGAACTTATCGCTGCGCTTGGCCATCTCATCGGTGGTGTAATCCACGCCGTCGATGTTCCAGATGATGGTGTTCCAGGGGAACAGCTCACCGTCGACGATCACACGGCCGGGGCGCAGCTGGCTGAGCCAAATGCCGCGGTAATAATCGGAACGAACGCAGACCTGGAAACCAACGATCTCGCCGTTTTCTTCCCAGTTACGGAATCCGCGATACTGAATGACTTCCTGTTCAAGCATGGAATCTCCTCCTCTCAATAGCCCAGGATGCGCTTCATCATCACGTGCTGCTTGCGCAGTTCGTGGGTCACGAAGCCAGGCACATCCTTCTTTTCGCCTTCATACTCAGAAACCAGATAGCCGTCCCACTTCTGCTCCACCAGGATCTTCAGAATCTCGGGATACGGAATGGTCAGCTCATTAAAGTCGTCGTCCATCTTGTTGAACTTGGCATGGATGCACTTGACGTAGGGCAGCAAGGGAATGATCTCCTCCGGCTGGGAGTGGTCCACACCTTCCTTTTTGCGGAAGGACACCACGCCGGGAACGTCAAAACGGTTCTGGAACACAGAAAGGTCAATGTTCAGGCCGAAATTCTTGGTGCCGGTGGCTTCAATGAAATCCACAAAGTCCCAGACCATCTTGTCGGAAAGTACGGTGGACAGATGGATCTCCGGGCACATGATCACATCGTATTCTTCGGCATAAGGAAGCGCTGCGGAGATAAACTCGCGCCACTCTTCGAAGGGCTCCAGCTTGCCGTTGATGACGCCCATCTTGGTGCGCAGCACACGGAAGCCCAGCTGATGGGCAATCTTGAAGTCGCGCTTGAGCATCACAAGGGCCTCTTCCAAATTCATGGTACGGTCCTTATACAGACGATAATCGATCCAGTGGCCGTATTCGGCAGGTTCCACATCGTATGTTTCACACAGATACTTCCACTTGGCCAGGAACTCATCGCTGAGCTCCGGATAGCTCTCAATATGGGCATTGGCCAGAATCTCAATGCCGTGAGCGCCCATATCATACATGTCCTTGAAGCAATCCTCCAGGTTCATGGTCTTGCACCATTCACCGGAGTAGCTGTAAATAGACACGCCGCGCTTCGGGCCGTGAATTACAGGAACACTCATCAATAATTCCTCCTATCTTTTTGGGGACGATCTTCTATCAGAATATGGTCCAACTCTATAAAGAAATTTGCTGAAATTTATTTTCAGAGTTGTTTCTACAAAAGTACGATACCACACTTTGTTGCAAAGTGCAAGCACTTTTCCGCAAATCTTTTGGCTGCAGAAAATCCCCGACAACTGTCGGGGATTTTTGATCACTTATTTTGCAGCCTTCGCGCTGGCTTTTCGATCCTTCAGATACCAGGGCAGATATGCAAGGCCAAACATAGCGGTGATGACCGCTACGATGATCGCCACACGCAGGCCATAGTTGGGCGGCAGGATATCCAGCACCGAAGGGGCGCTTTCCGGGCGGGCCATGTACAGATAATTGGCGCCGGGGATCATGTGATTCACCCAGGCCGCCAACACCGCCATCGCCAGCAGCGCGCAGTAGGAGCGCACCAGGGAGCGGCGATTGGGCCGCAGGCCATGGACAAAGATCATGTAAAAGATGGCGACGTAACCCATGGTATGCTCCAGCCAGAACTGATAGTACCGAAATCGGGTCGGGCCGCAGTAGGTTAGGGGCGTGGGGGTAATCAGGGCAAACAGGGAGCCGGTCAGTAGCCAGAAATAGGCAATATCAAACAGCCGCTGGCTCTTTCCCACCATCATAAAGGCGCAGAAAACCACCGACCAGCCGCACACGCCAATGGGCAGGCTCTCTGCCGGGCCTCCGGAGAGCCAAGGTGCGGCGGCCAGACGCCAATAGTAGGACATATCGCAGATAATCAGTATGAAGGCCAGGACATAGCGCACCTTGGTTTCATGCGGGGATTCTCTCAGCGCTTCCCGATACCGGTAGAGCAAAAACAGCACACCGATCAGCAGCACGATGGGCGCGAAGTGCGCCGGGGTAAACAGCGCAAATTCCGGTTCCGTACCCGCGCCGAAAAAATAGCGCAAACATTCTTTCATACGCTCTCCTCTTACTTTGACTGGGCGTCAATTTTTTCTTTGAGCTCGTTTAGGTAGAACCAGCGTTCGGTTTTCTGCTCCAGGGCAGCTTCCAGCTCCGAAAGCTCCGCCTGCAGTTGCTGCAGCTTCACATAGTCGCTGCCGCACGCCCCTTGAGCCATTTGATTTTCTTCGATTTTCGCCTCCAGATCAGCAATGTCCTGATCGATGGTGGCAAACTCCCGCTCCTCCTTAAAGGAGAACTTGAGCTTCTTCTCTCTGCTGCGTTCCTGCACCGGCTTCGGTTTTTCTTCCCTGACGGGTTCCTGGCTTTCCTTCTTCTTTGCCGCCCAGTCGCTCCAGTTGCCGGTGAACTGCTCCACCCGGCCGTCACCGCAGACCTCAAAAATCGTCTCCGCCAGTTTGTCCAGGAAGAAACGGTCATGGGAGACCGTCAGAATGGGCCCGGAGAAGCTTTGCAGATAATCCTCCAGGATAGACAGGGTCATGATGTCCAGGTCGTTGGTGGGCTCGTCCAACAGCAGCACATTGGGTGAGGCCATCAGAACAGAGAGCAGATACAGTCTTCTGCGCTCACCGCCGGACAGGCTGCCAATGGGCACAGACTGCAGGTCCGCCGGGAAGAGGAAACGCTCCATCATCTGCTTGGCAGAGAAGGTGCCCTCTCCTGTCTTCACCTCGGAGGCGATTTCATGGATGAAATCATAGACTCTCTGGTTCAGATCCAGCTCTCTGCCCTCCTGGGAGAAGTGACCGATCTTGACGGTGATGCCGATCTCCACATGGCCGCTGTCCGGCTGCAATTGCCCCGCGATCATGTGAAGAAGCGTGGATTTTCCCGCGCCGTTGCGGCCCACGATGCCGATGCGGTCCGAGCGCAGCAGATTGTAAGAGAAGTTTTCAATCACGCACTTGCCGTCGAAAGCCTTGCTGACTCCCTCCAGCTCAATGGTTTTTTTACCCAGACGGCTGGAAATGGCCGCCATCTGTACGGTGTCATCCGTCTCCGGCGCAGCCTGATTTAGAAGGGCCTCATAGCGGCCGATGCGCTCTTTGGATTTGGTTGTACGGGCCTTGCAGCCGCGCATGATCCATTCGCGCTCTACGCGCAGAATGGCCTGGCGCTTGCGCTCGGAAGCTTCCGCCATCTCCGCGCGCTGCTCTTTGAGTTCCAAATACTTGGAGTAATTGGCTTCGTAATGGTAGAGCTTACCCCGGGAGAGCTCCGTGATGTGGTTGACCACTCGCTCTAAGAAGTAACGGTCGTGGGTAACCATCACAAGGCCGCCGCGGAAGGATTTGAGCCAATCCTCCAGCCAGGTGACCATCTCGCTGTCTAGGTGGTTGGTGGGCTCGTCCAGAATCAGGATATCCGCCGGGTGCACCAGGGCAGCAACCAGAGCCACGCGCTTGCGCTGACCGCCGGAAAGGGTGCCTACCTTCTGCTCAAAATCTGTGATGCCCAGCTGGGTGAGCATGCTCTTGGCCTCGTACTCGTTCAGCTGGCGAAACTCCTGGGGAAAGTGCAGAAACACCTGCTCCAGCACGGTGGCCTCATCGTCCATCACGGGGTTCTGGGAGAGAAAGCCGATCTGCACATTGGGATTGCGGGTTATGCGGCCCGCATCTGCCTCCAGCGTGCCTGCCAGAATCTTCAGAAAGGTAGACTTTCCCGTACCATTGATGCCGATTACGCCGACCTTGTCACCTTCGTTCAGATAGAAATTCACATCCTGCAGCAGCTGACGGCTGCCGAAATTCACGCTCAAATGCTCTGCGGATAATAACATAGCTGCCTCCCCGGGGCGTTTTTTCTTATTCTACCACACAAGGCGCTATTTGGCTATGGCGGTAACGGGGTTTTTCCCGGCCGAGACTTGCATAATCTGCATTTTTGAGTATAATGAATCTCAAGAGTTCTGCTTTTCAGAATTGAGTTTTTCAGATTGGAGCATTTACAATGGACGATAAAATCCGCGAAATTCCCCTGCTGGACTGCCCCCTGTGCGACGGCCCCAGCCTGCTGGAAGAAGAAAACGGCTGGTGCTTTTACGCCACCTGCTTAGACTGCGGCTGCCACACAGCCGAGGTCCCCTACGCCTCCGAGGCTGAGCGCGAAGACGCCGCCAAGAAGGCCGCCGAGCTCTGGAACATGGGCAAGGTTGTTTCCTTCGGCGTTGGTGATTAAGCTGACCCGGGCCTGAAATCAACAGATTTCAGGCCTTTTTCCTTTTATTCTCGGATTCCGAGAGAGATTCCCGGTCTTCTTGGTTGTGTTTTCTCCCTCAGAAACGTAGAATCAGCTCATCTTACATCAAAAGGAGCAAATCTTATGCAGCAAAAAACCATGGGCAGCTTTCTGGCCGCCCTGCGCAAGGCCAGCGGCATGACCCAACGGGAACTGGCCGAGCAGCTGAATGTTTCCGATAAAACTGTCCGCCGTTGGGAGCGCGACGAAGGCGCGCCGGACCTGTCCCTGATCCCGGTGATTGCCGAACTGTTCGGTGTGACCTGTGACGAGCTGCTGCGGGGCGAGCGCCGTTCCCCGGTGGAACGTACCCAGGAGGACAACGATAAAAAGGCGCAGAAACAGCGCAAGTATCTGCTTGCCTCTTCCCTCTCCCGCAGCCGGAACCGCAGCCTGCTCTCCTCCGCCCTGGCCGTCACCGGTCTGATCGCCGCCATGATCTGTAATTTCGGCTTCCTCAGGGCCTACATTGGTTTCTTTGTGGGCTGCGTGTTTTATCTGGCCGCCGGCGTAAGCCAGGCCATCATTCTCTCCAACGCTCTGTTCAGCGTTTCCGAGGAAAGCCTGCAGGACCCGGATGCCGCCGCATTCCGCCGCACAGTCATTCGCCAGGCCCAGCGCACTTTCTGCCTGACGGCTGTTCTGCTGGGTTCCAGTCTTCCCCTACTGCTTCTGCCGGGCGACGCCCATGTGGGCCTCACAGCCGGCGGTTGGTGCGCCCTAGGCGTGCTCATTTCCGTCGTGATTGCCCTTATTTGCTACATCGTCTGCCACTTTGTAGACAGCAAGCTGATGAAAAACGGCACGTATGTGCTCACCGAAAAGCAACAGGAGATCTTCAAAGGCAATCAGCGTCTGCTGCGCACCTGCGTGACGGCGCTTGTCATCTGCCTGGCTATCACAGGAACCGCTCAGTTGATTTTGAACTTCGCCATGGATGCCACTTCCCTGGCGCCCTCCATTCGCTTTGATGACTACGACAGCTTCATTGCTTTTATGGAACGGGATGTGGATAGCTATTCTTACGGTGCTCCCGACAATGTTGTCGCAACCCCCGCACCGGACAGTTCCATTGTCTACTACGACCAGTACGGCAATGAGATCACGGAGGAAGAGGCCAACTACCGCGAGCTCACCCTCCCCGACGGCACCGTGGTCTGTTCCTATCAGGCTCGCAACCGCACTGTCTGCAACATCCGCTATTCTCCCAAGGAAGACGGTTCGATCCTGCCCATCACTGTCATCACCTATGATGCGCTCTATGCCGGCCAGGCGCGGCTGAATGCCGTCAACGGTGTGATTGCCGCCCTCTACGTCCTGGAAATCGGTCTGACAGTTCTCGTTTATGCCCTGCGGCGAAAGAATGCATAAAAGCCTTGTAATCCGTCCCGGGCGTGTTATAATCAAAAGAAAACGAAGGAAGTGCCGCCCATGGCTCCAATCCGTCCGGCCACGCTGAGAGATGCCGAGGCCATTCTTGCCATCTACGCACCGTATGTGGAAAATACCGCTGTGAGTTTTGAATATGAGGTTCCCTCCCTGCGCGCTTTCGAGCAGCGGATGGAAGGGATCATGGCCTTTTATCCCTATCTTGTTTGGGAGGAAGAGGGCAGAATTCTCGGTTACGCCTACGCCCATCGCCACCAGGAGCGCAAGGCCTACCAGTGGAATGCAGAGCTCTCCATCTATCTGCATCCCGATGCCACCCACCGCGGCATCGGCACCGCCCTTTGCCGGGCGCTTCTGGAGCTGCTGCGCCTGCAGGGCATCAAAACCGCTTACAGTTGCGTCACTGTTCCCAACGCCGCCAGCGAGGCGCTGCACGCGAAAATGGGCTTCTCCCCTGCCGGCATCTGGCACAACTCCGGCTTTAAGCTGGGCGCCTGGCGGGATGTGGGTTGGTTCCAGAAAGCGCTTTGCCCTTACGAAGAGAATCCCAGGGATCCCATCAGCATTCATAACCTGCCGCAGGAAACAGTTGCAGCCGTATTGAGTCATTGGGGAGAACGCCATGATTCATAATCAATTTATCCTGGATGTGCTGCAAAACACAAATATCGACATGGTTGGCTTTGCGGATCTGCGTGAAGTGGCACCGGAGCAGAGGCATGGCTTACCATACGGCATCTGCATTGCCACCGCCCTCACGGTGTTCCCCGACATGAGCGAAGTTCCGTCGCAGGCTTACTACGATGAATACAAAAGAATCAACAAGGAATTGAAAGAAACCAGCCTATACCTTGAGAAGTGCATCATTGAGCAGGGATTTGCAGCCTACTCTCTTTCCAGAAACATGCAGGATGAGAACTTTGTAACCGTTCTTCCCTTCAAAACCTTAGCCACCCGTGCAGGTCTGGGATGGATTGGTAAATCCTCAACCCTCATCACAAAAGAGTATGGCAATGCCCTTCGGATGAACGGCGTAATCACAAATATGCCTGTAAAAGCCGGCACCCCAATTAATGCTTCCCAATGCGGTGATTGCACAGAGTGCATCACCCATTGCCCTGCAAAGGCAATTGTAGGCAATCATTGGGACCTGAAAACAGCGCGAAATGAACTGGTCGATCCTTTCGCCTGCAAGGCCAAGGTGATCGAACGAGGACAGGAAATGGGGGTTACCGAAGGCAGCTGCGGAATTTGCATTTCCGTTTGTCCCTGGACAAAATCGTACATAAGACAACTTTCTGAATAAAGAAAAGAATCCTCCGTGCAGCTTACGCTGTACGGAGGATTCTTATTTGAATGATTATCCTTCTTCCATCAGCTTGCGGCGGGCGATGTTGATGGTGCCCTCCTGCATGGAACTGATCCACTTCAGGCTCTTGCCGCAGCCCAGGGCCACGCAGCTCTCGGCGTCGTCGGCCACCCGGGCGGGAATGCCGGTGCGCTCTTCCACCAACTGCACCATGCCGCGGATCTGGCTGCCGCCGCCGGTGAGCACGATGCCGTTCTGGGAGATATCCGCCACCAGTTCGGGGGGAGTGTGCTCCAGAGCGTCCATCACAGCATCGAGAATCTGACGGGCGGAACGGCGCAGAGCCTCCAGCACGTCCGAAGATGAGACGTCGATCTCTCTGGGAAGGCCGGTCTTCAGGTCACGGCCCTTGGCACGCATGGTGACGGATTCGGAGCCTTCATAGACAGTACCCACCGCCATTTTGATCTCTTCGGCGGTGTTGGTGCCCACCAGAACGCTGTAACGGCGGCGCAGGTAGCGGATGATGGCGTCGTCAAAGGCGTCTCCTGCCACCTTGATGGAGTTGGAGACCACGATACCGTTCATGGACAGCACCGCCACATCCGTGGTACCGCCGCCGATGTCCACCACCATCTTGCCGTTGGCACCGGACAGGTCCATGCCCGCGCCCAGGGCAGCTGCCAGAGGCTCCTCGATCAGGTAAACCTGACGGGCACCGGCATTGGTGGCTGCCTGAATCACAGCGCGCTCTTCCACTTCCGTAATGCCGCTGGGCACACTGACGATGACTCTAGGCTTAATGAGGGAGAAGCGGGAGATCTTTTTGAAAAAGCTGGAGAGCATGCGCTCGGTCATCTCATAGTCCGAGATGGCGCCCTCGCGCAGCGGGCGGATGGCCACCACGTTGCCCGGCGTGCGACCCAGCATGTTCCGCGCCGCAGCGCCCACCTGCAGAATTTTTCCTGTATTTTTGTCCACAGCAATGACGCTGGGTTCGCGCAGCACAATGCCTCTGCGCTCAGCATAGATGAGAACGTTGGCCGTTCCCAGATCCACGCCAAAATCGCCGATCAATCGAAACATGGTCCACCTACTTTTCCTCTTTTTCGCCCGTCGAACAGGCGATGGCCGCACAGGTCACCTGCAAGGCGCCGGCGGTCAGCAGCACGCGGCTGCATTCGGACAGCGTCGCTCCGGTGGTGATGACGTCATCCACCAACAGCACCCGTTTGCCCGCAAACAATTCTGTGTTGAGCGCACTATATACGCCCAGCACATTGGCTTTTCTCTGTAAACTATCCAGGCTGGACTGCGCCTTGTTGTCCACCGTTTTGGTGAGCAGCGGCCGGGCCGGAAGCCCCAGCAGTTTGGACAGGCTGCGGCACAGCGCCTCAGCCTGGTCATAGCCGCGTTCCCGCTTGCGGGTACGGCTGACCGGCACCCAGGTCAGAAGATCCGCCTGCACGCCGTGATAGGCAAGGCTCTCCGCCACCAATGGGGCAAAGACTTCGGCATAGCAATCCAGAGCTGAGAATTTGAAACGGTGGATCGCCTCTCGCACATCGTCGCGATACTCCAGAGGCGCCACGCAAAAGGTGAAATAATCACCCGTAATTTTCTCATCGTAATAGGGAATCTTCTTTTCGCACGCTCTGCACCACCCCTGTTCCCCACGGGAGAGAAGCTTTCTGCAAAACACGCACTTGGGCGGGTAGAGAAGATCCAGCACACGGGAAAGCACACTCATTCCGCTCTCCCCTTTTCCAGCCGCAGCTTCAGGCCGCTGTAGCGGCGCGACTTGCGGTCGTTGTGTACCATTTCGGCCACCACCTGCTCATCACCCACCAAAATCAGAAGCTGCTTGGCTCTGGTGATGGCGGTGTAGAGAATGCCGCGGGTGTGCAGCAGGGGCGATCCAGGCGTCACGCAGAGGATCACCGCGCGGTACTCGCTGCCCTGGCTTTTGTGCACCGTCATGGCATAGGCCGGTTCCAGTTCCATGAGCATATCAAAGCCATACTCGGCAATTTTGTCATCAAACTGGATGCGCACGGTCTCAGCGGAGAAGTCGATCTGCAGCACCTGACCCACGTCACCGTTGAAAATGCCGCTGCCGGTACTCGTGCCGTCCGCTTTTTTCCATAGTATATCATAATTGTTCCGAATTTGCATCACTCGATCGCCCTCTCGGAACAAAAATTCGCCATAAGAGCGCTCTTTTTTTTCGTTCGACTGGGGATTCAGTACCGTCTGCAACAGGCTGTTCAGGCGAACCGTTCCCGTCTCGCCCTTTCTGGTGGGCGAGAGGATCTGAATCTCCGAGGACGGAATTCCCATATTCTGGGGCAGCCGTCGGGAAGCCAGCTCCAGAATCGTCTGCTGCACATCCTGCTGATTCTTGCGGCGCAGGAAGAAGAAGTCCCGATCTTTCACGCCCAGCTCCGGCAGCTCGCCATGGTTGACGGCGTGGGCATTCATGACGATCAGACTCTCTTGCGCCTGGCGGAAGATCTCCGTCAGACGCACCGTATGCACGCAGCCAGAGCGGATGATATCCGAGAACACATTGCCCGCGCCCACGCTGGGCAGCTGGTCAGGGTCACCCACCAGCACCAGCCGGCACTTGGGCTTCATGGCTCGCAGCAGAGACTGCATCAGAAGCAGATCCACCATACTCGTCTCGTCCACCACCAGCACGTCCGCCTTTAACGGCTCGTCCTCATCGTGGAAGAACACCATCTCCGCGCTGTCCTCCGAGAACTGGGTCTGCAGCAGGCGATGGATGGTGGCAGCTTCCCTTCCGGTGAGTTCCGAAAGACGCTTGGCCGCCCGGCCCGTGGGAGCCGCCAGCTGGGTCTTTAATCCCAACCGGTCAAACAAACACAGCATACCTGCCAGGGTGGTGGTTTTGCCTGTGCCGGGGCCGCCGGTGAGCACCATCAGCTGGCAGGTCGCCGCAGCCGTAATGGCCTCTACTTGTTTTTCGGCGTATTCAATGCCGTTTTCTTCGGCAATCCGGTCAATGGTGCGCTCCAGATTCCGGGGCGCGTCATAGCGGGTATCCGCCATCTGCAGAAGGCGATCAGTCACATAGCACTCGGCCTCGTGGTATTCCGGCAGGTAGCAGACCTGCAGATTCGCCACGGTGTCTGCCATCAGCTTGCCCTGTTCCGTCAGGCGCTGCACAGCAGGCTCGATGATCTCCTGCTGCAGGTTCAAAAGGGACGCCGTGGCGGTAATCAGCTTGTCCGTGGGCAGGAACACATGGCCGTTGTTCAGGTTGTGGAGCAGTTCATACAGAATCCCCGCTTCGGCTCGACGGGGGTCGTCCTCCTCAAAGCCCAGCTCCAGAGCGAAGGCATCCACATAGGTAAAGGCCGCGCCGTACTCCGGCTCTGCCAGCAAATAGGGGTTGTTCTGCACCACTTCCACCGCCTGCTCGCCGAAATAGCGATACAGGCGCGGGCCCAGCTCGGGCGGCAAGTGGTAAGAAGTTAGAAACTCCATCAAACGGCGCAGACCCAGCTGCATCCGAAACTGTTCGGAAATATCCTTGGCTTTACGCAAAGAAATGCCCGGGATCGCCGTCAGGCGCTCTGGTTCGGACTCAATGACCTTCAAACTGTCGGTGCCGAAGCGCTCGACAATTTTTTCCGCCGTACGCTCGCCGATGCCCCGGATCACCCGGGTGGCAAGATAAGCCTGGATATCTCGTTTGCTCTCGGGGAGCAATCGCTCCAGAAACTCCGCCTGGAACTGCTGCCCGTAGGAGGCGTGGCGGCCCCAGCGGCCCGTGACGATCAGGCGCTCACCGGCAGCGGGCATAGGGATCGTGCCGACCACGTTCACCAGCTCGCCCGAATCGCACCACAGGCGCACCACGGCATAGCCGTTTTCCGGATTATGAAACACCACCGCAGCCACGCTGCCGGAGAGGATCTGCTGATCCTGCTGGTAATCCGCCATGATCGTCACTCCCTTCTCTAAAATGTAAACTCGTATGTCTCACGCAGATGACGCACCAAATTGCGACCGGTTTCACTTAGCCCGCAATCCACGATCGTCAGTTCTGCCTGCAGCAGGCCGCTGCCACGCAGCCAGGATAACGCTCGTAGCTGGCGTTCTAAATCGTCGGCATCGCCGTGAACCTTCAGAACAAGCTGTAAATGTTTGCCGCCAAAGGGCAGAACGAACCAACCCAGAAGGCACCATACGTACAGCAGCACACCCGCTGCCAGAAGCAGCGCTGTCATCAATTGCAGTATCAAGTTCCACACCTCCACCCTTCAGCCTATTCAGGCTGCCTGGACAGAGTGCAGAAAACGAAGAAACCCAGAATATTTTACACGATTTTGTGCGGAAAGAAAAGCACAAAAAAAGAGCAGAGGCTTTTGCCTCTGCTCTTTAGGAACGGTGAGAATTACTCGATGTCGATGACAACGCCGGAACCGACGGTACGGCCACCCTCACGGATAGCGAAACGCAGGCCCTTCTCGATGGCGATCGGGGTGATCAGCTCAACGGACATATCGATGTTGT
>SVLN01000041.1 GCA_015067925.1 Oscillospiraceae bacterium | reverse complement strand
TAGGGCAGGGCCTTTTCGTCCATGGCGTCTAAGAAACTGATGCTGAACGCGCCCATGCCGCCGCCGGAGCCACCGCCGCCGGTGTTGGTATGGATGACACCGTTACCCAGAAGGGCAACGGGAGCGGTGTCGGACAGAGGAAGGGCTGCGTTGTCATTCTTCAGAAGCAGAATGCTTTCCAGTTCCATCTGCCGGGCCACCTGATATTTCGGAACATCCCAGAACGGCCCGCCGTAATGATACTTCGGGGCGCCAAAATCTCTGGGACCAAAACCTTTTCCGTAAAGCTTTCTCAAGCTGGGTCACCTCTTTTTTTCGTACTATATCGTTATTATATCAAAGACCTTAATAAAATCAACAGAAAACTGAAAAAGTTAGAAAAATCAAGTATCTTTTGGGGAAACACTCCCAATATGACGATGTCATTTTTTGCTATTCATGGTTGCAAAATGTGACGAAATGCGTTATGCTGTTAATAGATTAAAAATAAAATGATAAAGGAGATACTTATCATGGATGCTTGCAAAGATATCTGCAAATACCGCGCGTTTCATGTGCTGAAGGAGCTGAGCGTGCCCCGCATTGCCGGTACCCCCGGTGAGCTGGCTGCCGCCGAGCTGCTGAAGGCCGAGTGCGAAAAGGTCGGTGTTCCCGCCGTCATCGAGGCGTTTGAAATCGACATGCCCGAAATCTTTGAGGCCAGCCTGGAAGTGACCGCTCCCGAGGCCGTCAAGATCAACTGCATCGGCATTGCCAAGTCCGGTAACACCCCCGACGAGGGCATCACTGCTCCGCTGCTGTACGTGGAAGACGGCCTGGAGGCCAATCTGCTGGAGGCTGAGGGCAAGATCCTGCTGCTCACCGGCGCTGCCAATCCTGACGTGCTCAAGCGTATGAGAGAGTCCGGTGCTCTGGGCTACATCGCCTGCCACGGCTCCATCTACGATCCGGAAGAAATGATTCCCGAACTGCGCACCCGTTCCGAGCGCAGAAAGGCCGGCGACGACGCCAACTTCCCCGGCATCCTGATCCACATGAGCGATGCCCAGAAGCTGCTGCGCATGGGCGTGCAGGAGATGAAGATGGTCCTCAAGCAGGACGGCGACAAGAAGGGCACCTCCCACAACGTGGTGGCCACCATCCAGGGCACCGAGAAGCCCGACGAGATCGTGACCTTCTCCGCCCACTATGACTCCGTTATCTACGGCACCGGCGCATGGGACAACGGCACCGGCTCCATCACCATCCTGGAGATCATGCATCACTTTGTGAAGAACCCGCCCAAGAGAACCCTGCAGTTCATCTGGTGCGGCTCTGAGGAAATCGGCCTGGTGGGTTCCAGAAAGTTCTGCGAGGACCACAAGGAAGAGCTGAAGAAGCATCGCTTCAACATCAACGTGGATATGACCGGCGTTCTGATCGGTTACGAGAAGGCCGTCTGCTGCTGCGATGACATGGTCGCCAAGTACATTGACTTCCTGGGCCGCATTGAAGGCTTCCCCATCACCACCGAAGTGGACTTGTACGCCTCCGACTCCACCACCTTCGCCAGAAACGGCGTCCCGGCCATGACCTTTGCTCGTCTGGCTCCCAAGGGTGGCGCTGAGATCCACTCCCGCCGCGATATCTTCGAGGTTCTGGATCCCGATGCCTTCATCAAGACTGTCGAGTTTATGATTAAGTTCGCAGAACCTGTCATCAACTCCAAGGTGTTCCCCGTGCCTCGTGAGATCTCTCCGAAGCTGAAGGAGAAAATGGCCAATGTCGCCAAGATGATGGGCGAAGATGAGCCTGAGAAGAAGGAAGAAAAGACTGAGGCAAAGCCCGCCGAAGAGAAGAAGTAAGCAGAATATAGAAGAGACACCCGATTGGGTGTCTCTTTTTTTGTTTATTTCTCTTTCAGGAACAGCACTTCACCGGTGGTGGCCTTTTCCTGGGATTCCCGATAGCCGCAAGCCTCCCAGAATGGCTGGGATGTGCCGACGGAGCAGACATAGAAGCCCGCGACCTTTCCGCGCAGCTCATTTTCCACATGGCGGACGATCTGGCTGCCGATACCCTGGCGGCGCAGGGCCTCCTGCACCTGCATGGCCAGAATCGTGCCATGGCCGGGCAACTCCGAGAAGTCGCTCTCGCGGCTGTCGGCGGCGTACAGAACAAAGCCGACGGCCTCATCGCCGCTCTGGATCAGATTGCCGAGAATTTTGCCGTTGCGCACCAGGGTGAAAAGGGTCTGCACAAAGCCCTCCAGGGCCTCGTCCGTTTCGTCGGGGGTGCGATAGTATTCAATCAGCTCGTCGTGCAGTTTGGTGAGCGCACGGCGATTTAAGGGAAGGTAAGTCAGATTCATGGTGTTGCTCCTTTAAAACAGATCTCGGACGTTTTTGAGGATCTGCGTGGTCAGATCCGTACGCATGAAGGGGGTGATCATGTAGTAACCATCCACGTAGTCGAGCATGTGAGCGGCGATGGCGGTGGTGATTGTAACCGCCAGCTCGGAAGCCTGCTCGCGATCCAGGTCGCGGTAGCGTTCCACAATTTCGTCGCAGACGTGGATGCCGGCGATCTCGCCGGTCATGTACTGGGCGTTACGGTAGGAAACAATGGGCATGATGCCGCCCAGAATTTTGGCATCCAGCTCTTCGTGGGCGCGCTTCAGATTCTCCAGGGCAAGGGCCGAATGGACTGGCTGGGTGAGAAAGCACGAAACGCCGGATTCAATCTTCCTTCTTGCGTAATTGATATGGGCATCGAAGTTCTGCGCGTTGATGTTCAAGGCGGCGTAGACTCGGAAGGGGCCGTTGGAGAGCTCCGGTGTCAGGTCGCGGATGAAGCCTGCCAGACGCGGAGAATTGAAGTTGTAAACGCTCTTGATGGCCTCGCGCTCGGCGGAGGGGACGGGATCGCCCGTGACCACCAGTACATTGTTTACGCCCTCGATGTTCAGACCCAGCAGCAGCGCCTTGGTGGCGTTGATGTTGCGGTCGCGGCAGGTGAGGTGGGGAATGGGGTCAATGCCCAGCTCCCGGTGAAGCTTGCAGGCAAGAATACTACTGTCCGCCCGGGCGCGGGAAACGGGGCAATCGGCAATGGTAATGGCATCGGCACCTGCCTTTTGCAAAGCTTCAGCGCCGGAGAGAAACGCGCGAATATCGGAGTTGGCGGGTGGATCCAGTTCCACCGCTACGACCTTCTCGCCCCGGCTGAGCTTATCCCAGAGCCGATTGGGCAGCGCCTGCGTCTGCGCAGCAGAAGAGGCAGAGGCGTTCGGTGTGTCGGAGGCGGAAAGCTCGCGCAAAGCTTCACGGCAGTGGGCGATGTGCTCCGGATTGGTGCCGCAGCAGCCGCCTACAATCCCGGCGCCTTCGCTGCACAGGGAGGAAATGATCTGGGCGTAGTAAGAGGTGCTGTTGCCGTAGTAGGTGCGGCCGCCCACCAGGGAAGGGTAGCCTGCATTGGGCATGACCGACAGAGGCTTTTTGCCCTTGGGCAGAGTAGAGATCAGCTTGCGCAGGTGGCTGGGGCCGGAGACGCAGTTGAAGCCTACGGCATCGGTGTTGCCGTCGCGCTGCATGGCGGTGTAAAGGCGTGAGGCGGGTTCGCCCAGGCGGGAGAATCCGTCTGGCATTACGGCAAAGGAGGTGAGGATGAACGCCTCCGACTTTCTTTCCTTCACATAGGCCGTCAGATTGGGTAAAATCTCTGCGGAAGAGAAGGTCTCGAATAAAAAGTTTTCTGCACCCAGGGAAAGAAAACGGTCCAGAAGGGGATAGTAGTCCTCTGCTTCGCCCTGGGGAACAGGGCCGAGATCGGCAAACACGCACACGTCCGTGCCGTCAGTTGCCTGACAGGCCAGGTTCCAGCCGGCGTCAATGACTTGCAGCGCCTCGACTAGGGTACATTCCAGGCTCAGGGGATTGGCGCCGAAGGTGTTGGTTTTGATGCAATTACAGCCGGCGCGGATGTATTCACGATGCACGCGAAGAACGTCCTGGGGTGCGTTTAAATTAGCCAGCTCGCAGGCTTTGATCTCGCGGTCGTATTTCTCTGCAAAGTAAGTGCCCATGGCACCGTCGAAGAGAACGGGGCCTTTGGCGAGTTTTTCACGGAAGGTCATTTCGCACCTCCTGCAAAGACGAGCTTTGCGATTTCTACAGCCTGTTTGGCGTCCTTGGCGTAGTACTCCGCGCCGATTTCGGCGGCGTACTCCGGCGTCAGCACCGCGCCGCCCACCATCACGGGGCAGCCGCAGCCAGCCTCGCGCAGCAGGCGGATGGTGTTCTCCATGCTGCCCAGGGTGGTGGTCATCAGGGCGCTCAGACCCACCAGACCTGCGTCCTCACGCTGGGCAGTTTGCAGAATCGTTTCGGGCGCCACATCCCGGCCCAAGTCGATGACTGTGTAGCCGTAGTTGCTCAAGAGCGTCTTGACAATGTTTTTGCCGATGTCGTGGATATCGCCCTGCACGGTGGCCAAAACGATCTTGCCCTTGCTGACACCAGCCTCGGAGGTGTTGAGCATGTGCTCGCGCAGGACCTCAAAGGCCTCCTGGGAGGCCTCGGCGGCCTTCAGAAGCTGAGGCAGGAACAATTCTCCCTTTTCATAGCGCGCGCCCACAAGATCCAGGGCGGGCACCAGGATCTCATCGATGATGTGCATCGGTTCATGCTGGGCAAGCAGGAGCTTTGTCTGCTCCCGGGCCTCTGCCTTCAGACCGCGGATGACGGCGGAGGAGAGATCGGGAAGAACCTGGGCGCTTTGGGCGGCTTCCACCGGGGCGTTGGTGAAGCGCGTGAGGTATTCGGCACAATCGGGATCCGAGCCATCTAAGGCACGGCAGGCGGCCAGCGTGTCCATCATGGCCGTGTCGTTGGGGTTGAGGATCGGAAGATCCAGACCCGCTGCCACAGCCTGGGCCAGGAAGGTGCGGTTGATCAGGCCACGGTTGGGCAGACCGAAGGAGATGTTGGAAACGCCCAGAACGGTGTGCAGGCCCAGCTGCTGTCGCACCATCCCAACGGCGCGCAGGGTCTGCTGCGCGGCGGATTGCTGGGCGCTGAGGGTCAGGGTCAGGCAGTCGATATAAACATCCCGAGCGGGGATTCCATGGGCCAGGGCAGCGGAAAGGATCCGCTGGGCAATGGCAAATCGCGCCTCGGCGGACTCCGGGATGCCATGTTCATCCATGGTCAGACCCACCACGGCGGCGCCGTATTTTTTCACGATGGGAAGAATGGCGTTGAGGGTTGCCTCGTCGCCGTTGACGGAGTTGACAATGGCTTTGCCCGCATAGTGGCGCAGGCCGGCCTCAATTACGGCGGGATTGCCGGAGTCGATCTGCAGGGGCAGATCCACAACGCCCTGAAGAGAGCAGACCACTCGCTGCATGGTGGCGGCCTCATCAATGCCGGGCAGACCCACATTTACATCCAGAATGTCAGCTCCGGCATCGGCCTGTTGCACACCCTGGGAGAGGACGTAATCCAGATCGCCATCCCGCAGGGCCTGCTGGAAGCGCTTCTTGCCCGTGGGATTGATGCGCTCACCAATGACGCACACCCGATCCACAGGCACTACCTTGGTGCTGCTGCACACGCGGCTGGTGTAATCCACCGTCCGCTCGATGCGGGTCTTATCAGAGAAAGCGGCCTTGAGCGCGCGGATAAAGTCAGGATTTGTACCGCAGCAGCCGCCTAGGAACTGCACGCCCTCATCTGCAAACAGGGCCATCTGTTCGGCAAAATCTCCTGCACGCAGCAGATAGTTACCGGTTTTTGCATCGGGAAGGCCCGCATTGGCCTTGACGATCAGAGGCTTGTCCGTTACAGAGCCAATGGCACGAATGATAGGCAGTAGCTGCTTGGGGCCCAGGGAACAATTGACGCCCAGGGCATCCACACCCAGACCGGTGAGCACTTCCGCCATGGCGATGGCGGAGGTGCCGGTGAAGGTGCGGCCGCCTTCTTCAAAACTCATGGTGGCAAAGACGGGGAGACTACAGTTTTCTTTGGCAGCCAGAACGGCGGCGCGCATTTCAGCAAGATCCGTCATGGTTTCAATGACAATGAGATCTGCGCCGGCTTCGGTGCCCAGGAGGATCTGCTCTTGAAAGAGCGCATAGGCCTCGTCAAAACTGAGGGTACCGTTCGGCTCCATCAGTTCGCCGATGGGGCCCACATCCAGCGCTACGCAGGCGCCATATTCGGCGGCAACTTCCCTGGCAAGACGGACAGCGGCGGGGATGACGTCCGCAGGCGTCAGGCCGGAGCCGGAGAGCTTACGGGCGCTGGCCCCGAAGGTGTTGGAGTAGATGATGTCGCTGCCGGCCTGCAGATAGGCGCGGTGCACGGCGGCGACAGTGTCGGGGGCGGTCAGATTGAAACGCTCTGGGTGCTCACCGGCGCTCAGGCCGTGGCGCTGGAGCATGGTGCCCATGCCGCCGTCCAAAAAGACGAAGGGCCGGGAGAAAAGTTCATGGATCGGCACAGTACGCGCCCTCCTTTCGAAGCAAACAAGTGTCATGTTGCAGGCAGCCGCTGCAGCGATCTCGCTTTGGCTGCGCCGATGCGCACACGCCGAGCACGGCTGTGACGCTTTTTCTAGGATTTAAAATGCTGCTGGAGGAAACCTGTACGCCAATGCGGCGTGGGGTATCCAGAACAGCGCAGAGTTCGGATTGCACGCACAGCGGCAGGTCGCCGTAGCCGGGGGAGAAGCGGTCGGTGAGAAACAGACCGCGGGTTTGGTGTTCTTCGATGAGCTCGGCTTCCAGCCCGTCGCAAAGCACCTCCACCGCGCTGGATGCACAGGCGTCCAGCATGGCGGCAAAGCTCAGATCCTTGAGCTGCCACCGGGCGATCAGGCGATCCACCTCATTTCCCAGCGTGGCGCAGAACAGGATGCCGATCTCGGCATGGGAGAGAAGATTTGAGATATCCTTACCCGGCAAGCAAAGGGTTGTGCCGTCAAAATGAACCCCTTCGGCATCCAGGGTGATCGTAGAAGAAAAGGTGACACAGCGGGGCTGGGCGATTTCCTCCACCAATTCGGCGGCCTGCTCCAGCGCAGAGAGAATCTGCACGTCGTCCGTGCGGGCGCAGCCGAGATACCGCAGCGCCAAAGCGCGGTCAACACGAAGAGTCTGCAAACGATCACCTCCTGATAATTGTGGATAATCAAAACTATTATACATGATTTATAATGGAAAGGAAAGAAGCTGAAAAAGAAAATCATGTTTGGAAGATGACATTTGCCGCTTGTTCTGCTATACTGGTGAAAAATCCGTGAAAGGGGAGGGCAGAATGCGTCGAAATAAGAGAATGCTCAGCCTGCTTTGCGCGCTGGCGCTGCTGTTGCAGCTGTGTTCCGTCTGCGCCTTTGCCCACGAGGAGCCCCTTTCTCAGAAGTACCGCTTTGAAGAACAAACTCTGGAGCAGATCATTGGCCAGTTTTTAGAAGAATACTGCCTGACGGAGGAGAATTTCTCCCTGTCCTATTATGCGCCGGGGCTGGATGAGACGTACCACTTTGCCGAGCATACATATCGCACAGCGGGAAGCATGTACAAGCTGGCCCTGAACATGTATTACTACGACCTGGAGCGCGAAGGCGAGATCGATCCTGAAGCAATCATAGAGGAACACAGAAAGCCCGATGACGAGTCGGAAGAGCCTCTGAAGGAATGGCCCCTTTCTGAAATGCACTACAATACCATCGTTCATTCCGACAATGACATGGCCATAGCCATGCTCTACAACCTGGGAAGTTTCTATGAATACCGCCTGAAAATGATGCGCTACAGTAATCAGACCTATGCCAACGAGTACTACTGGAACAATGTCATCAATACCAACTATATGCTCGATGTGCTGCAGTATCTTTATGAGAATCGAGAGCAGTATCCGGAACTGATGGAGAATCTCAGAAAGGCAGCACCCTGGATGTTCTTCAAGCAGTATGTGGATTATCCCATTGCTCATAAGTACGGCATGTTTGAGGGGGCCTACTGCGATGCGGGTATCATTTTCTCGGAAGAGCCGTTCTTCCTGGTGGCCATGCTGCAGCTTCCCTATGTGGAAGAGACGGAGGAGCATGTGCCTGCCGAAGATGATCCGATTTCTGAAGAAGAAACGATCGACGGTCCAGAGGTGATTGCCCGGATCGCCGAACTGCTGAGCGCTTACACCGATTACTGCGTAGAGAACCGGGAAGACCCACCGGAAGAACAGCCCGTGGAAGCCCCCAAACCTCTACCGGCAATCAAACCCGCCCTGCCGAAGAAACCCAAACAGAACACGGGTAAACCTGCGTTTTACCCTGTTTGCCATGAATGAAAAGAAGCGGACACCGATGAACGGTGTCCGCTTTTTTACTTAGCTGATCTTCAGGTTTTCCCACAGGGAAGTGATGTAATCGAGCATCTCATCGCTCAGATTGCGGAAAGCGTACTTGTTGTAGTTCTCCTTGAAGTGATCCACATCGGGGTAGAGAATTTCAATGGCATCCTCGCCCATGGTTTCGATGTAGCCTTCGTTTTCATACACCAGAGAGTTGGGGCTGGCGTAGCAGATGTACTCGGCATTGGCCACGGCAACTTCTTCACTGAGCATGTAGTTGATGAAGATCTCAGCCAGCTGCTGGTTCTGGCAGCCCTTGGGGATGCACATAGCGTCCACAAAATAATTGGTGCGCTCGGGATAGTAGAACTGCAGGTCCACATTCTCGGCCTGAGCGTCCACCATGGTGAAATAGTCACCGGCGTAGTAAGCGCCGATGGCGGCTTCACCGGCTTCCATCATGTTGTAAATCTCGTCCATGACATAGCTCTTGACGTAAGGACGCTGAGCAATCAGCTCCTGCAGAGCGGTATCCCACACAGCGGTATCGGTGGTGTTGACATCCAGATCCAGCTTATACATGGCAGTGCCAAAGGCATCGCGGGGATTGTTGAACTGCAGAATGTTGCCGGCGTACTTTTCGTTCCACATCAAATCCCAGTCAGTAGCGTCGGCAGGATCGACTACATTGGCGTTATAGATTACACCAACAATGCCGTAAGTGTAGGGAATGGAGTAGGTGTTGTCGGGATCGTAATAGAGGCCACGGAAGCTGTCGTTGATGTACTTTGCATTGGGAATATTCTCATAGTTCAGCGGCAGCAGCATGTTCTCGGCGGCCATACGGGCGATCATGTAGTCCGAGGGAATGATCACGTCAAAGGACACAGCACCGGTGGAAACCTTGTTGTACATGTCCTCGTTGCTGGGATAGGTGTCGTAGTTGACCTTAACGGGGGTGCCGTAGGTCGCCTCGTACCAGCTTTCAAAAGAAGCGATCACATCGAGCGTGCCCTCTGAACCGTCGGAGATATACTCGCCCCAGTTATAAACGTTCAGGGTGAGGGTCTTCGTTTTGCCGCAGCCGGCCATGGGAAGAAGCATTGCTGCGAGCAGGGCGCAGACGAGCAAAAGGGTTGCGATACGTTTCAATGAAGTGTCCTCCTGTTTTCAGATTATGATTTACGTTTTTTTCTCTGCTTGGCGTCCTTGACTTTCTGTGCATCGTCCGGATCGACGAGATTGGAGATCAGAAGAAGGGCCAGGATCACAAAGAAAATGATGGTTGCCAGGGCGTACATCTTCGGCGTGACGGTTTTCTTCGTCATGGAGTAGATGCGGATGGGAAGGGTCTGGAAACCGTTGCCCTGGGTGAAGTAGCTGATGACGAAGTCATCAAGAGACAGGGTGAAGGCCATGATGGCGCCGGTGACCACGCCGGGCAGGATCTCCGGCAGCTCTGCCTTGAAGAAGGCCTGCAGGGGCGTGCAGCCCAGGTCCATGGCGGCTTCCGGCAAGGCCGGGTCCATCTGCTGCAGCTTGGGCAGCACCTGCAGAATCACATAGGGCAGGCAGAAAGTGATATGGGCCAGCAGCATGGTCCAGAAGCTCAGGCTGGTGCGCGAGCCGATCATGGAGCCGAAGAACACGAACATCAGCATCAAAGAGATGCCGGTGATGATATCCGGGTTCACCATGGGGATGTTGGTTACGGTATCCAGAATGGTGCGCAGGTACTTGCGGCGCAGCTTGTGGATACCCACCGCGGCTGCAGTGCCCATTACCGTGGAAACGGCGGAGGCACTGATCGCCAGGATCAGGGTGTTCTTCACGGAAGCCAGGGTGTCCTGGTCATTGAAGAGTTCCTTGTACCATTTAAAGGAGAACTCCGAGAAAACGGACAGACTCTTCGACTCGTTGAAGGAGAAGACGATCAGAATGAAAATCGGCGCAAACAGGAAAAGGAAAATCAGCGCCGTATAGATTTTAGATACAGTCTTCATATCAAACACCTCGATTGGCCCACCGGTTGGTGAGCAGGCGCATCAGCGCCATGGCGGCCAGAAGGATGACCATCATCACAAAGGCGATGGCGGCTGCAAAATGCAGATTGTTGGCAACGTACTGGCCCTCAATGGCGTCACCGATGAGGAAGAACATGCCGTTGCCCAGCTTCTGGGAGATGTAGAACGTGCTGATGGAGGGGATGAGCACCATCGTAATACCGGAAATGACACCGGGCAGGCTCAGGGGGAAGATGACCCGACGCAGAGTCTGCACACCGTTGCAGCCCAGGTCATGGGCCGCTTCAATCAGGTTCTGATCGATTTTGACCATGACCGAATAGATCGGAAGGATCATATAGGGGAAATAGTCGTAGACCATGCCGATGATAACGGCGGCTTCCGTGCCAATGATGTGCACCGTGGGAAGGCGCAGCATCTGCAGGAAGTTGTTGAGGATACCCGTATCCTGCAGAATGGTCATCCAGGCGTAGGTGCGGATCAGGAAGTTCATCCACATGGGGATCATGATCAGCGTGATCATCAGCTTCTGCGCTTTGGCGCCGGCGCGGGCAATGATGTAGGCGATGGGGTAACCCATGACCAGGCAGATCGCCGTGGAAATGATGGCCAGCTTCAAAGAGCGCCAGAAGATCAAAAGATAGGTATGAACTTCTTTGGTGGTACCGTCGCCCTGCAGCACGTTGCTGGTGGCGGTGAAGAACTTCAGAATGTTCGCCATTGTGAAGTTGAAGTTGTTGTCGGTAAAGGCGTAATACGCGATAAAGACCAGCGGAACCAGAATAAAGATGAGCGCCCAGACGGAGTAGGGCGTCAGCAGCAGGGTAGTGGTTCGGGTGCTGCGCTGCTGCTGGGTCAGCGTGGCCCGGCTCATTCTTCGGACTCACTTTCCGCGTCGCCGATTTCATCATATTCGGCGGAGTAGGAGCTGTAGTCGCCGAACATGCCGGAGTACTCGCTCTTCTTCATAATGTGGATGTCCTCGGGATTCAGGCGGATGCCGATGCGGGCGCCTTCGGGATGGAAGTCCGTGGTCTGGATCAGCCACTTGAAGCCCTTGAAGTCCACGATGATGTCGTAGTGTACGCCCTTGAAGATCACGGAGGTGACCGTACCGGTCAGGTGACCTTCGGCAGGGGGAACGATGTCGATGTCCTCAGGACGGATGACCACGTCCACCGGTTCGTTGGGGGCGAAGCCCTTGTCCACGCAGGTAAAGCGGCGGCCGAAGAACTCCACACACAGATCCTGAATCATGACACCGTCCAGGATGTTCGATTCACCGATAAAATCGGCGACAAAAGCGTTCTTCGGCTCGTTATAGATGTCTTCCGGCGTGCCGATCTGCTGAATGCGGCCCTTGTCCATGACCACAATGGTGTCGGACATGGTCAGCGCTTCCTCCTGGTCGTGGGTGACGTAGATGAAGGTGATGCCCATGGCCTGCTGGATGCGCTTGAGCTCGTTCTGCATATCTTTACGCAGACGCAGGTCCAGAGCGCCCAGGGGCTCGTCCAGAAGAAGGACCTTCGGCTGGTTCACCAGGGCGCGGGCAATGGCAACGCGCTGCTGCTGGCCGCCGGAGAGGCTGGAGACCTTGCGGCGGGAGAAGCCGTGCAGGCTGACCACTTCGAGCATTTCTTCCACCCTGCGGCGGATCTCATCCTCGGTGATGCCGGTCTTCTTCTTGGAAATGCGCAGACCAAAAGCGACGTTTTCAAAAACGTCGAGATGGGGGAAGAGCGCATACCGCTGGAAGACGGTATTGATTTGTCGTTTATGGGGCGGCACATCGTTGATGCGCTGGCCGTCAAAAATAACATCGCCGGAAGTCGGCGTCAGAAAGCCGCCGATGATACGCAGAGTGGTGGTTTTACCACAGCCACTCGGCCCCAGCAATGTTAGAAATTCCTGATCGTTAAAGTAGAGACTAATGTTGTCTAAAATCGTTTCACCGTCAAAGGACATTTCGATGTCCTTCAGACGAATGAGCTCTTTGGACATTATCCTCCCCCGTTCTTTGTATGTAAGTTCGCCCTGAAAAACAGAGTGGTATACGATATGAAATATATAAAAAATCGTTGGCGTTGTCAATGCAATTGCGACATTTTTTGCGTAAAATGCAATGGAATTTTTACGGCCGGTCAGCTAAAATAAGTCTCGACGAAATACACGTTTTCCACTTCGAAGGATTTTCCGTTCAGATAATCGAGAATTCCGGCGTCGGTTTCAAAACAAAAACGCAGTTTATAGGAATAAAGCGCCTGCCCGCGCTGGTCAAAGCGCTTATCCAGCTTGCCGTATTTGCCGTCGCCCAGCAGGGGATGGCCCGCTGCGGCGAACTGGGCGCGGATCTGGTGGGTCCGTCCGGTGATGAGCTCGCACTCCACCAGGGAAAGGCCGTTCTTGCTCTTAAGGGTCTTATATAAGGTAACAGCTGTCTTGCTGCCCGGCTGGGGCGTTTTGGTGACGAACACACGGTTCTTTTTGGCGTCTTTGAAAAGGTAGCCCTGTAGCTTGCCCTCGGCGGGCTTGGGGGTACCTTCCACAATGGCAAGATACTTCTTTTCAATCTCCCGGTCAGCGACCTTCTGATTCATGATGCGCAGGGCCTCGGCGTTCTTGGCGGCGATGACGATGCCGCCGGTGTTGCGGTCGATACGGTTGCAAAGGGCAGGGGTGAAGGAATGCTCCTCCCTGGGGCGCCATTCACGCTTGGCATAGAGGTAGGCCTGGATGTGGTCAATGAGAGTTTTGCCGTATTCGGCGCCGTCGTGGGGATGTACCGCAAGGCCCGGACGCTTGTCCACCAGAAGGATATTCTCATCCTCATAGACGATATTCAGCTTGGGCGTTGAAACGGTCAGATAGGCATTCTCCGCTTTGGGCGTGTCAAAGAACTCATCATTAATATAAAGGTTCAGTACGTCGCCCTTCTGCAGACGGTAATCCCGCTGGGAGCCCTTGCCGTTGACTTTGACCCGCTTCAGGCGGATATATTTCTGCGCCAGGGAGGCCGGGAGCAGGGGGACTGCCTTGGCCAGAAAGCGGTCGAGCCGCTGGCCGGCATCGTTGGCGGTGATGGTAAATTCTTTCACAAAAAGCGGCTCCTTTCCCGAAGAAAAAACTTCTGCCTTCATATTGCCGTTTGATGGGTGGAATGTCAAGGTTTTTTCGCAAAGTTTCTTTGAATTCTATGAAAAATGCCATTGACAGTTGATGAGATTTCGGATATAATGTTTTCCGCACGACTATGAAATGGGTGACGGCCATGCTGCTGAATCTGGCAAAGATCATTGACAGCCCGGGCGCGGTGATTCCGTTTTCCGAAACGGTTGACCTGCACGAGCTGCAGTTCGGGAATATCTTCCCTGTGTCTGAGCCGGTTCACGCTTCCGGCCAGATCCGCAACACCGCCGGTGTTCTGCTTCTCACCGGTAATCTCAAAACCTCCCTCAACTGTGTATGCGACCGCTGCACAATGGAGTTCATTGACGAGTTTGACCTCGACTTCGAGGCCACGCTGGTCACGGAACTGCAAAATGAGCAGGAGGCGGATGAGTGGGTTTTCCTTCTGGAAAACGATGGTGTGGATCTTGAGGAAGTGATCACCACAGCATTCGTGCTCAACATGGATTCCAAAATGCTGTGCAGCGAGGACTGCAAGGGGCTGTGCGCAAAATGCGGCGCCAACCTCAACGATGGCCCCTGCGGTTGCAAGAAGGAAGTCGATCCCCGCTTGGCTGTGCTCGCGCAGCTGTTAGAAAAAAAGTAAGTTAAAACGGCGCTATGCCGTAAGGCATTCCGACCAAGGAGGTGTCACCATGGCCGTACCGAAGTGTAAAGTATCCAAGGCAAGACGCGATAAGAGACGCAGCAACGTTTGGAAGCTGGATGTCCCCGGTTTCGTCGCATGCCCGAAGTGTGGCGAGCCCGTTATGCCGCACAGAGCCTGCAAGGCTTGCGGTTCCTACAATGGCCGCGAAGTGCTGGCAGCAAAATAATTGTTGTTTGCAAGATGAGAGGAGGGCTGAAGAAGCTCTCCTCTTTTCTGTCTATTTACAGAAAATTCATGGCAGTTCGATTGAC
>SVLN01000040.1 GCA_015067925.1 Oscillospiraceae bacterium | reverse complement strand
TTCAGGAGAGCTTGATTTCATGTAATTAAGCCAGCTTGTTCAGCTTCAGGGTGACGCTGCTCTTCTTGCGAGCGGCGGTATTCTTGTGAAGAATCCCCTTGGTCACGGCCTGATCAATGGCCTTGACGGCCACCTTGTAAGCGCTATTGGCCTCGTCACGGTTGCCACCGGCGATAGCGGCGTCGAACTTCTTGATGATGGTCTTCAGTTCGGTCTTGTATGCTCTGTTACGCTCGGCATTTTCCTTCGCGATCAGAACTCTCTTCTTGGCAGACTTAATATTGGGCACGATTCCACCTCCTCCAATAGCGTTTTCACTCTGAACAATTCGTCAGAAGAAAAATCTGTTCATGCAGAAATGTATTATAATGGCTTTGCGCGAGAAAATCAATAGCTTTTTTTGGAAAATTTCAAAAAATGTCAGAGCCGGGCCGAATGGAACGAATCGGGGCTGGGGAAACTCCTGGTGAGGTGAGAAGTAAGATGGCAATCCGAACCGATTTGGCCATGGAAGCCAGAGAATTGACCCAGAGTGCGGAAAAAACAACCAAGCTTCCCGGCGTGAAGGCGACAAGCAAACAGAAAAAAGGTGTGCAGGTCACCCATGTGCAGATTGTTTCCGAACAGGGCGAACAGGCCCTGGGCAAACCCCGGGGACAATATGTGACCCTGGAGTTTGAGGCGGTGCGCAGAAAAGAACGCGACGCCGTCAGCCGCGCGGCCCGGATTCTGGCGGAACAAATGAAGGAGCTGACGGGGCTGCAGGAAGGAAAAAGCGTTCTTCTGGCCTGCTTGGGAAATCCGGCGGTTACCCCGGATGCGGTAGGTCCTCTGGTAGCCAGGCAGCTGCTGGTGACCCGCCATCTGGTGCGGCAGCTGCCGGAACATTTCGGCACGCTGCGGCAGGTGAGCGTTATGGAGCCGGGCGTTCTGGGTACCACCGGCGTGGAGAGTGCGGAACTCATCTCCGCAGCGGTGCATAAGGTGTGCCCTGACGCGGTGATCGCGGTGGACGCCCTGGCATCCCGGTCGTTGGAACGCCTGTTCACCACGGTGCAGCTGACCGATGTGGGCATCACCCCGGGCTCCGGGGTGGGCAACAGCCGAAAGGCTCTGAGCAGCGAAACACTGGGCGTGCCGGTCTATGCACTGGGTGTACCCACGGTGGTGGATGCTTCTACATTGGTGGAGGAACTGACCGGGCAGCAGGCAGATGGGGTGCGTGGCATGATTGTCACCGGCAAGGATGTGGACGCCAGCCTGCAGGAGGTATCCCGGCTGGTAGCGGTGGGACTGAACCTTTTTCTGCACCCTTCCCTGGATGAGAAGGAGATCGCCTGGCTGACGGGAGGATAAAACATTATGTAAACTTATTATGCATGAAAACAGGGGTTGTGCACAACCTGTTCACCCTGTGGACAAACCTGTTGACAATGTGCAAAACTCTTGATAAGTCGGCCTTTTTTTAAATTTTTTTAAAATCTTCTGCGCGCTAACGATATGCAGATGGGTTGCATGGAAGGGTAATAATTGCGCATTTTACGGAATTACGTAACCGTGGGGGAAAAGTTGTCGGCTGGGGAAAAAGCGTGCTAAGGATCAAACAAAACGCGAAGGTTGACAGAATCTGCGAAGAAGTTTTTTATGCCAGTGGCGGTATCAAAACCATTTCCCGGGAAATACTGAGACTACCTTTTTCGTTACGGAGGTTTCTCATGCAGGGAAAAGTGGAGATCTGCGGTGTGAACACATCGAAGCTGAAAGTGCTCTCTTCGGAGGAAATGACGGAACTGATTCGCCGTACCAAGCAGGGCGATCGTAAAGCACGTGAGAAACTCATTGAGGGGAATCTGCGGCTGGTGCTGTCGGTGATCCAGCGTTTTGCCGGCCGGGGAGAGAATCCGGATGATCTGTTCCAGGTGGGCTGTGTGGGGCTTTTGAAGGCCATTGCCAACTTTGATGAAACAAAGATGGTGCGATTTTCCACCTACGGCGTTCCAATGATCGCCGGTGAGATCCGGCGGTATCTGCGGGACAACTCCGCCATCCGGGTCAGCCGCTCGGTACGTGATACTGCTTACAAGGTGCTGCAATGTAAAGAGGAGCTTATGCGGCAGTCCCAGCGGGAGCCTACCTGTGAGCAAATTGCCCAGGCTCTGGGGATCCCGGTGGAGGATGTCACCGGCGCCCTGGATGCCATTTCTGCTCCGGTGTCTCTGTATGAGCCGGTGTACTCCGACGGGGGAGACCCCCTGACGGTGATGGACCAGGTGCGTGATCAGAAGAATACCGATGAAAGCTGGCTGGAGCGGCTGGATCTCAAGCGGGCGGTGCAGCGCCTTTCTGATCGAGAGAAGAACATCCTGGCCCTGCGCTTTTTCGACGGAAAAACCCAGATGGAGGTGGCCTCCCAGATCGGCATCTCCCAGGCTCAGGTCTCCCGGCTGGAAAAGAACGCCCTGAGCACCATCCGAAAGTCCATCCAGGTCAGTTGAATTTTTTTCCATTCATGAGCATATGCATGCAGGAGAGGGAGGAATGCATATGCTCAACAGACTGGCAGATTTGCGCTGTAAAGAGGTGGTAAACGTCTGCGACGGCGCCCGGCTGGGTTTCGTGGCGGATGTGGTGATCGATGTGGTGACGGGAAAGGTCATTTCCCTTGTGGTGCCCGGCCCATGCCGGGTTTTTGGCCTGTTTCTGCATGAGGATGACCTGCTGATCCCGTGGAATTGCATCAAGCGTATCGGCGAAGATATCATTCTGGTGGATCTCATCATCGATAAAGTTCGTACGCCCCGGCAGAGGAAAGGATTTTTCTAAGATTTTTTGGAAATTTTTTGAGAAAAACCCTTGCAATTTCTGAGGGTTTATCATATAATACCTAGGCTTATTGCAAACCACACACACCTGCGGATCTTCCGGTCTGTGCCCAAAAGGGTGGCCGGGGGAGATGACGAGGGTGGAGGTAAAACAAAAGGAGGATATATCAATGAGCGTTATTTCCATGAAGCAGCTGCTGGAAGCCGGTGTCCACTTCGGTCACCAGACCCGCCGCTGGAACCCCAAGATGGCCACTTACATCTACACCGAGCGTAATGGCATCTACATCATCGACCTGGCCAAGACCGTCAAGAAGCTGGAAGAAGCTTACAGCTTCGTTCGCGACCTGGCTGCCAACGGCGAGAGCGTCCTGTTCGTCGGCACCAAGAAGCAGGCTCAGGAAGCCATCAAGGAAGAGGCTGAGCGTGTTGGCATGTACTTTGTCAATGCCCGTTGGCTCGGCGGCATGCTGACCAACTTCAAGACCATGCGTACCCGTGTGGAGCGCCTGGCTCAGCTGAAGAAGATGGAAGAGGACGGCACTTTCGCAATGCTGCCCAAGAAGGAAGTCATCAAGCACCAGGGCGAGATCGCTAAGCTCGAGAAGTACCTGGGCGGCGTCAAGGACATGAAGAAGCTCCCCGGCGCTCTGTTCGTTGTTGACCCCCGCAAGGAGCGCAATGCCATTGCTGAGGCCCGCAAGCTGCACATCCCCGTTGTCGCCATCGTCGACACCAACTGCGATCCCGATGAGATCGACTACGTCATTCCCGGCAACGATGACGCCATCCGCGCCATCCGCCTGATCGCTGCCACCATGGCCAACGCCGTGACCGAAGGCAAGCAGGGTGAAGAGACTGCCGCTCCCGTGGAAGCTCCCGTCGAAGAAGCTGCCGCTGAATAATTACTGACTTTTCCGTCTGTCCGCGAGTTCTCGCGGACAGGCAGAACCTTATAAATACTATTGGAGGTTACGAAAATGGCATTTACTGCGAAAGACGTGCAGAAGCTGCGCGAAATGACCAATGTCGGCATGATGGACTGCAAGAAGGCTCTTCAGGCTGCCGATGGCGATATGGACAAGGCAATCGAATGGCTGCGCGAAAAGGGCCTGGCCACTGCCGCCAAGAAGGCCGGCCGCATCGCCGCTGAAGGCGCTGTCAAGGCTGTTGTCAAGAATGGCATTGGTGCTGTTGTCGAAGTCAACGCTGAGACCGACTTCGCCGCCAACTCCGACAAGTTCAAGGAACTGATGGACGATATCGTTACCGTTGTTCTGGAAAACAACCCTGCCGACATGGAAGCTCTGAAGGCTTGCACTTATCCCGGCAGCGACAAGACTGTCGAAGAGATGATGCCCGAGAAGATCTTCGTCATCGGTGAGAACATCCAGATCCGCCGCTTCGAGCGTTATGACACCGGCGTGTCCGTTCCCTACATCCACATGGGCGGCCGCATCGGCGTTCTGATCAATCTGGAAGTTGAAGGCATCGAGACCGATGCCGTTACCGAGCTGGGCAAGGACCTGTGCATGCAGATCGCTGCTATGAACCCCGCTTTCCTGGACAAGGCCAACGTCGACGCCGCTACTCTGGACAAGGAGCGCGAGATTCAGCTGACTCTGGCCCGCGAGGAGAACGCCAAGTCCGCCAAGCCCAAGCCCGATGCCATCATCGAGAAGATGGTCGAAGGCCGTATTGGCAAGTACTACGAAGAGAACTGCCTGATGCAGCAGGCCTTCGTTAAGGAAAACAAGATCTCCGTCGAGAAGCATGTTGCTGAGGTCGCCAAGGAACTGGGCGGCTCCATCAAGGTCGTCAAGTACGTCCGCTTCGAGAAGGGCGAAGGCATTGAGAAGAAGGTTGACGATTTCGCCGCTGAAGTCGCCGCCGCTGCCGGCCTGAAGTAAGACATACCCAACGGGGCAGGCCGCAGGCTTGCCCCGTTTTGATTTAAAACTTTGGAGGTTATGAAAATGGCTGCTGTTATTACCAAAGAAACCATCATCGGCGAAGTTCTGGATATCGCACCCCAGACCGCACCTCTGTTCCTGGCCATCGGCATGCACTGCCTGGGCTGCCCCTCTTCCAGAGGCGAGACCGTCGAGCAGGCCTGCATGGTCCACGGCATCGACTGCGAAGGCTTCCTGGAGCGTGTGAACATGTTCATCGAAGCCAGCGAGAAGAACAAAGAAGCTGAATAATTGAAAAGCAAGTGAAAAAGGAGGCCGCCGCCTCCTTTTTCTTCTTAAAAAGGGAGTAAAGCATGAAAATTCCACTGTCGTCAAGGCTCAAGGCCTGTGCAGAATTGGTGAACCCCGGTGCACGGGTGGCGGATATCGGCTGCGACCATGGCTATCTGGGTATCAGTCTGTTGAAAAACGGAATCGCAGAGTATGTCTATGCCTCCGATCTGCGGGAAAAGCCCCTGCAAAAGGCCAGAGAAAACGCTGCACGCTTCGGCGTGGCGGAGAATATCGAATTCTGCCTGGGCGACGGCCTGGCTCGCATTCGGCCCGGTCAGGTGGATACCATCGTCATGGCCGGTATGGGCGGCGATAAGATCGCCGGGATCCTGGATGCCGCGCCCTGGGTGCGCGATCAGCGTGTGCGCCTGATCCTGCAGCCCCAATCCTCTGCCAACGATTTGCGTCGCTGGCTGGGGCAGCACGACTACCGCATTGAAGCGGAGACTCTGGTGCTGGACGGCGGATTTCAGTATGCCGTTATGCTGGTTACTTATGGTGGGGGACAGCCCCTTTCTCCCGGTGAGCAGTACTGCTCCAAACAATTGATGCAAAGCGGCTCGGACCTGCTGGTGCCGTATCTTGACCGGGTGATTGCCGCTCTGGAGCGCACGGCAGAGGGCCTGCAGAAAGCCAATGAGCCTGTAAAACTGGCCTACTATTCCACTGCTGTGGAAGAACTCAAAGAAATGAGGAAGCAACTATGATCACGGTACGGAACATTCTGGATTTGATTGAAACCTTTGCCCCTTTGAACACGGCAGAGGATTGGGATAACGTGGGCCTGCTGGTAGGCAGACACGACAAGCAGGTGAAACGCGTCATGGTGGCCCTGGATCCCTTTTATCATGTGGTGCAGGAGGCCTCTGAATGGGGTGCCGACCTGCTGCTGGTACATCATCCGCTGTTTTTCTCCACCAAGACCGTTACAGACCGTGATGACATTGGCCGTACGATCCTGGCCCTTCTGAAGGCGGATATGGCGGAGATCTCCCTGCACACCAATCTGGATCAGGCCCAGGGCGGTGTAAATGATTGCCTGGCAGAGGCTTGCGGCCTTCAAAACATTGACTTCTTAGAGGTCAATGGCGTGGACAAAAACGGCAACGCCCACGGCTATTGCCGCGTGGGCGAGGTGGAACCCTGCAGCCTGGAGGACTATGCCCTTCGGGTGAAGGAAGGCCTCGGCTGCCAGGGCGTGAGAGTAGCGTCCGCTGGAAGGGAAGTACACAAGGTCTGCGTGGGCAGCGGCTCCTGCGCCGCTTACGCAGCTGTAGCGGCAGCCGCAGGCTGTGATACCTTTGTTACGGGCGATGAGAAGTATAACAACTTCCACGACGCCCAGGCGTTGGGCATCAACGTCATCGATGCGGGACATTTTTATACCGAGAATGTGGTCTGCCCCTATCTGAAGCGCAAGCTGGAGGAGGCATTCCCGGAGTTGGAGGTCAAAATCTCCGAAACCCATCGGGATCTGATCCGCTTTTATTAAGATAAGCTTGTAATTGCACGAAATCTGTGCTAAAATATTTGGCGCAATGAACCAAAACTGGAAGGAATGAAGATTTATGTCCGGACATTCGAAATGGCATAACATACAGAAGACCAAGGGCGCACAGGACGCCAAGCGTGCTGCAGCCTTTACCAAGATCTCCAAGGAGCTCATCGTGGCTGTGAAGGAGGGCGGCTCTGCTGATCCCGCCAACAACTCCCGCCTGGCCACCGTCATCGTCAAGGCTAAGGCCGCCAACATGCCCAACGATAACATCAAGCGCGTGCTGGAGAAGGCCGCCGGTGCCGGCGCCGGCGACAACTATGAGTCCATCACCTACGAAGGCTACGGCCCCTCCGGCGTTGCCGTCATCGTGGAGACCATGACCGATTCCCGCAACCGTACCGCCGCCAACATGCGCCACTACTTTGATAAGTACGGCAAGGGCCTGGGTGCTTCCGGCTGCGTGGCCTGGAGCTTCGATCAGAAGGGTGTTCTGGTCATCGACAACGAAGATGGCGATTACGAGGAAGACGTCGTGATGATGGATGCCCTCGATTGCGGCGCTGCCGACTTCGAGGCCGAAGAGGACGTTTTCACCGTCTATACCGATCCCGACGATTTCAACACCGTCACTGCCGCGCTGGAAGGCAAGGGCTACAAGTTCGCCTCTGCGCAGATCGAAATGGTGCCCCAGAACTACCAGCAGCTGACCGATCCCGATGACATCAAGAACATGGAAAAGATGATCGATGTCATGGAGGATGATGACGATGTCCAGAACGTCTGGCACAACTGGGAACAGGAATAATAGATAGTTGTGGGAGACCCATATATCTCCCTTTCAAGCAAAAGGAGGCAGGGGTGATCTTCGGCCTCCTTTTGCTATAGCGGTTTGACAAACTGTAATTTGGCTAACAGGTACACCTCGCAGAAATCTTGAATATGTAGGGAAGAGGCATATGAAAGAAAGAATAAAATGCAACGGAGAATTGGTGACAATAAACGAACATAAAATCCACGTATATAGGGATGGAAATGCAGATGCTCCCGCAATTGTGTTTATGTCTGGCCATTGTACAGTATCGCCCGTTTATGATTTCAAGGTTCTTTACGAAAGATTGTTACATGATTTTAGGGTCATTGTGATTGAAAAATTCGGATACGGTTATTCGGATCTTCATGAGTCTTCTTGTGATATAGACACGCTTGTTTCTATACAAAGGCAAGCATTGCGGGCCCTCGGTGAAACGGGTCCGTATATTTTAGCACCGCATTCTATGTCTGGTTTGGAAGCTATTCGGTGGAAGCAAAAATATCCTGACGATGTTTCTGCTATTATTGGAATTGATATGGCAACACCTCTGTCATTTAGTGTTTGGACAGAGGAAGATATCAAAAAAACAGTCCGTCTGATGCAGGTTTTAAGAAGACTGAAACTTGCAAACATTCTATCTTCCGTAAGCAATCTTTCTTTGACGGAAGATGAATTCAAGCAACATAGGCTCTTGAAGAAAAGAAATGCATTCAATACATGCTGTATAAACGAGGCAAAAGAAGTTTTGAACAACGCAAGAGTCGTGGGTGAAGATGGGAATATTCAATGTCCGACCTTGCTGTTTTCATCCAATGGTAAGGACCAGGAAAGAGATTGGACTCTGAATCAACAAAAGTTTGCCAAAATCATGGAAGCAAGGTTGATTTCCTATGATTGCGGGCATTATATTCACCATTTTAAAAGTGACGAGATGTGCAAAGAAATCATTGAATTTGTAAATTCATTAGAGCGGTAAATTCCGCCTCTTTACATCAGGGAGCGTTTTATGAGTGAAAAGTACCTGAATTTTGTTTGCACAAAGGAAACCTTCAAAGGAACAACGGATTCCTCTGTGGTGGAGTTTGACGCATTTGAAAATTATAAAACGATTGTAGAGTTTTATGATAGCTGCCCGGAGTGCCAATCTTTTCCCAAAGAGGAGTATTTTAGCGGAAACTGGTACGAAAACTGGACGGATTATGTGATTTGGGAGGATGGGCGGATCGCCGCACGTGCGGGAATCTGGAAAGAGCACGAGCACGAGTGGGAAGTGGCCGGCGTCATCACGCGCCCGGAATACCGCGGAAGAGGCTATTCTGCGAGAATCGTTTCCCACTGTATTGCGAAAATCCTGGAGCAAGGAAAAACGGCGATTCTTTCCACAGCTGAAACGAATACTGCGATGATCAAAGCGGCTCAAAAGGCAGGCTTTGTTCTCAAAGGGTAATCATCAGGAGCGGACTTCGGTCCGCTCTTTTTTCTATACAAAATCTGTCGAACGGTATTGACAATCGGTACATCATGCATTATCATATGAACAAGTGTTCAAATATTGAAAGGAGAGATGAAAATGGATCGGTTCGAAATCGAATGCTGTGAGCTGACGCAGGTGCACGACGATCTGGTGGAAGAGGTAAGAGCCAAGCTGCCCGATGAGGAAGAACTCTTCGATCTGGCGGAGTTGTTCAAAACCTTCGGTGATTCCACAAGAATGAAGATCCTCTTCGTGCTTTTTGAGCATGAGGTCTGTGTGTGTGACATTGCTCAGATTCTCGGCATGACCCAATCGGCGATCTCTCACCAGCTGCGTATCATCAAGCAGGCGAGACTGGTGAAGGCCCGTCGGGACGGCAAGACCATTTTCTACTCTCTGGCGGACGATCACGTAAAAGAAATCATTGGCATGGCCAAGGAACATCTGGAGGAAGAACGATGAAAAAGACTTTTAAGCTCTCCGATCTGGACTGCGCCCACTGCGCTGCAAAAATGGAAGACGCCATCCGCAAGCTGCCCAATGTGCAGGCTGCGTCCATCAACTTCGTGATGCAGAAGCTGACCATCGAAGCGCCCGACGAGTGCTTTGATGAAGTACTTAAGGCTGCCCAGAAGGCCATCTCCAAGGTGGAGCCTGACTGCGAGATCGTTGTAAAATGACGAAGAAACAGAAGAGAATTGCCCGCAGGATCGCCATTTCGGCGGTCCTGTTTGTGGCAGGTTTGTTTTTACCCGGCTGGTTTTCTGCCATCGCCATGATCGGCGCCTGGGCCGTGAGCGGCTATTCCGTAGCTTGGAGTGCCTTGCGGAATATCAAAAACGGCCAGGTTTTTGACGAAAACTTCCTGATGACCATCGCCACCCTGGGCGCCTTTGCCCTGCGCGACTTCCGCGAGGGCGCGGCGGTTATGCTGTTTTTCCAAGTGGGTGAGCTGTTCCAGGCCATTGCTGTGGCCCGGTCCCGCCGCTCCATCTCCGCGCTGATGGATCTGCGCCCCGATACCGCTGTGGTGCTGGAGGACGGCGAGCGCGTGGAAAAGGACCCGGATGAGGTGCAGGTGGGCGATCTTTTGATCGTTTCTCCCGGCGAGCGTATTCCCGTGGACGGCGTGGTGGTGGAAGGCACCGCCAGTCTGGATACCTCCAAGATCACCGGCGAATCCGTGCCCCGAGCTGTGGAACCCGGCGACGCGGTGCAGTCCGGCTGTGTGAATCTGTCGGGCTTGCTGACCATCCGTGCCGAGAGCGAATTTGCCCATTCTACCGTAGCAAAGATCCTGGAACTGGTGGAGAATGCCCAGGAAAAGAAGGCAAAAACCGAACAATTCATTACTCGTTTTGCCCGGTATTACACCCCCGTGGTGGTCATTGGCGCAGTGCTGCTGTGCCTGCTGCCGCCGCTGATTCTGCGTCAGAGCTTCGCCATCTGGCTGCATCGCAGCCTAACCTTCCTGGTCATCTCCTGCCCGTGCGCCCTGGTGATTTCCGTACCGCTGAGCTTTTTTGGCGGTATGGCTGCGGCGTCCAACGCCAACATCCTCATCAAGGGCGGCATTGCCTTGGAGCAGCTGGCCAATCCCAACACCGTGGTGTTTGATAAAACCGGTACTCTGACCACCGGCACCTTTGAAGTGTATGAAGTGTGCTGCGAGGAAGGCGATCGTAAGACACTGCTTGCTCTGGCAGCTGCTGCTGAGCAGGATTCCAACCATCCCATTGCCCAGGCCATTCGTTCTGCATCCCCCAACGCTCCCGAAGCGTTGCTGCTGGAGGACCGCCCCGGCCGCGGCGTTGTGGCCGAGGTGCAAGGCAAGCGCGTTCTGGCCGGTAATTTTGCCTTTATGCAGGAAGAGGGCATTGCCTGCACCCTGCAGAATGGACAGGGAACTGCGGTGTATGTGGCTTGCGATGGAAGCTACCTGGGCTGCGTGCTGCTGCGTGATACGCTGAAGGACGATGCCAAAAAAGCAATTTACGATTTGAAGGCCTGCGGTGTGAAAAAGACCGTGATCCTTTCCGGTGACCGGGAGGACACCGTTTCTTCCGTGGCCCGGCAGCTGGGCTGTGATGCATATTACAGCGGCCTGCTGCCCCAGGATAAGGTGGAAAAGATGCAGACGATCCTGGAAGAGGACGGCAACGTCTTTTTTGTAGGCGACGGCGTCAACGACGCACCCGTTCTGACCATGGCCACCGTGGGTATTGCCATGGGCTCCATTGGCTCCGATGCGGCGGTGGAGGCTGCTGACGTGGTGCTCCTGTCCGATGAACCGGGCAAGGTGCGTACTGCCGTGGCCATCGCCCGCAGAACCTTGGGCATTGCACGGCAGAACATCGTCATTGCCCTGGGCGTGAAGGGCATTGTGCTGCTTCTGGGCGCTCTGGGCTATGCCGGCATGTGGCTGGCCGTGTTCGCGGATGTGGGTGTGGCAGTGATTGCCATCTGCAACGCCATGCGTGCCATGAGACTCAAAAAAATTAGCAGAGGCTAATTGGCATTTAAGAAAAAGTGTGCTATAATACAGAAAACAACAAAAGCGTGCCGCTTTGCGGTGCGCTTTTGGACGTTGCTTTTGAAATGAGGCGAGGCTATGCAAAAGATTTATCAGGTGACGGGCATGAGCTGCGCTGCCTGTGTGGCAAGGGTTGAAAAGGCTGTCAACGCCACAGAAGGCGTGCAGAGCTGTGCGGTGAACCTGCTTTCCGGCTCTTTGCAGATCCAGGCCGGTGAGACCTTCTCCGAAGACCAGCTGTTTGCCGCTGTGCGGGATGCCGGTTACGGCATCGGCCAGCAGAAGGCCGTGACGGAAAAGCAGGAGAATCCGGAGGAAAAGCAGCTGCTGCGCCGCTGGGTGAGCTCTGTATGCCTGCTGGTGCCTTTGATGGTGCTGACCATGGGTCACATGGTGGGCATTCCCATGCCGCATTATTTCCACACGGATGCAGGCTGCCTGGTGCATGCTGCGCTGCAGATGGTCCTGAGCCTTCCTGTGCTGATCATCAACCGCAAGTATTTCACCGGTGGCATCAAGTCTGCCCTCAAGCTCAGCCCCAATATGGACACTCTGGTAGCCCTGGGTTCCGGCGCGTCCTTCCTTTCCGGCGTGATCGTGATGATTCGCATGGTTCTGGCGCTGTCCAATCAGAACTCTGCGCTGGTGACGGAACTGTCCGGGCAGCTGTATTTTGAATCTGCTGCTATGATCCTGGCCCTGGTTACCGTGGGTAAGTATCTGGAAAGCCGCTCCAAGGGCAAGACCGGCTCCGCCATTGCGGGCCTTCTGGCACTCTCGCCGGATACCGCCAGCGTGATCCGGGACGGAACGGAAGTTCTCATCCCCACGGCGGAGATTCAGGTGGGAGACCTGGTGGTAGTTCGTCCCGGTGGCCGCGTGCCTGTGGACGGCGTGATCGAAGAGGGAAGTACCAATGTGGATGAATCCGCCCTCACGGGCGAGAGCATCCCCGTTTCCAAGGGCCCCGGCGACCGCCTGAGTGCCGCGACCATCAATCTTACCGGCTTCGTGCGCTTCCGCGCTGACCGCGTGGGCGAGGATACCACCCTGTCGCAGATCATTCGCCTGGTGGAAAACGCCAACGCCACCAAGGCGCCCATCGCCCGTCTGGCGGATAAGGTCGCCGGAGTGTTCGTTCCCGTGGTGCTGGGCATTTCTGTGATTACCTTCCTGGTGTGGGCCATTGCGGCGCACAATCTGAGTTTTGCCCTGTCCAACGCCATTGCGGTGCTGGTCATCTCCTGCCCCTGTGCCCTGGGCCTGGCGACGCCGGTGGCCATCATGGTGGGCACGGGCCGCGGCGCGGAAATGGGCGTGCTGTTCAAATCTGCAGAGGCCCTGGAGCATCTGCATAAAGTTACCACCGTGGTGCTGGACAAGACCGGCACCATCACCACCGGCAAGCCTGTGGTGACGGATATCGTTCCCGTTCAGGGCGTTTCCGAGGAAACCCTTCTGACCCTGGCCTGCAGCCTGGAAGCAGGATCCGAGCATCCTCTGGCCGGGGCCATCCTGGAGTGCGGCGCGCAGCGGGGGATTACGCCCAAGCATCTGGACAGCTTCTCCTCCATCGCCGGCAAGGGCGTGGTGGCGGAACTGAATGGCGCCAGCTACTGTGCCGGCAGCCTGCAGATGATGACTGAGCAGGGAATCACTCCGCCCGAGGCGCTGCAGGACCTGACCGGGAGCGGCAAGACCGTAGTGTTCCTCTCCATGGACGAAACGTGCATTGGCGCCCTGGCCATTGCCGATACCCTGCGCGAGAGCGCCAAGGAGGCCATTGTTCGCCTGCATGGCGAGGGCATCCGCACGGTGCTGCTCACCGGCGACAATCGCCGCACTGCCGAGGCCATTGCCGCCCAGGCCGGCATTGACGACGTGGTGGCCGAGGTGCTGCCCCAGCAGAAGGAGCAGACCGTTGCCGAACTCTGCGGCAAGGGCAACGTGGTCGCTATGGTGGGCGATGGCATCAACGACGCCCCGGCCCTGACCAGGGCAGATGTGGGCATCGCCGTGGGCAGCGGCACGGATATCGCCATTGAGGCCGCCGATGTGATCATCACCGGCAGCGACCTGTGTGCCATCGCCGAGGCGGTACGTCTGAGTCATGCGGTCATTCATAATATCCGCCTGAATCTGTTCTGGGCGTTTTTCTACAACTGCATCGGCATCCCTCTGGCGGCGGGCGTGCTCTATCCCATCAACGGGTGGCTGCTCAGCCCAATGATCGGTGCGGCTGCCATGAGTCTGAGCTCAGTTTGTGTTGTAACCAATGCGCTGCGGCTGCGGCGCTTCAAACCCAAGGAAAAGAAAGGAGAAACCAAAATGGCAATTACCTTTACTGTCAACGGCATGATGTGCCCGCACTGCAAGGCTGCAGTGGAGAAGGCTCTGTACGCCGTCGCCGGCGTGGAGAAGGTCGATGTGGACCTGGAAGGCAAGAAGGTCAGCGTCACCGGTACTGCCGGTGAGGACGTGCTGAAGGCCGCCGTTCGCGCCGCCGGTTACGAGGCTTAAAATGAAGCGCCGCAGAGGATTCTGCGGCGTTTTTGTTTTTGATGTACAATCCGAACATGAAATTAGAAAGATGCCTTGCTTTTTTTGGATGGATGCAGTAAGATAGTTAATGTGCAAATTACAAATAACAAGAGAGGGATTTTGTTATGAAGTACGATTTTACTACCATGCTCAACCGCGAGGGTACCGGCGATATGGCGGTTACCCGCATTCCCGTCCCCGGCGCTGAAATCAAAGAAGGCTTCTCCCGCATTCCCATGTGGATCGCGGACATGAACTTTGCTACGGTTCCCACCATCAATGAAGAGATCCTGAAGCGTCTGCAGGTTCCGGCCTACGGTTATTTCGGCACCAGCGATGCCTACTATGACTCTATCATCCGCTGGCACAAGAACCGCAACGGTGTGGACATCGATAAGGACATGATCGGCTACGAGAACGGTGTCCTGGGCGGCGTTGTCTCAGCCCTGCGCGTGCTGTGCAACGATGGCGGTAAGGTCCTGGTGCATGCTCCCACTTACATCGGCTTCACCGGTTCCATTGCCAAGAACGGCTACAAGATGGTTCTTTCCTATCTCAAACGCGACGAAGAAGGCGTGTGGCGCATGGACTATGAGGACATGGACCGCAAGCTGAGAGAAGAGAAGATCCACGTTGCCATCATGTGCTCTCCCCACAACCCCTGCGGCCGCGTCTGGGAGCGTTGGGAGCTGGAGAAGGCCATGGAGGTCTACGCCAAGAATGACTGCTATGTCATCTGTGACGAGATCTGGTCCGACCTGATCCTGGAAGGCCACAAGCACATTCCTATGTACAGCATCAATGAAGAGGCTGCCAAGCGTACTGTTACCCTGTATGCCCCCAGCAAGACCTTCAACCTGGCTGGCACCATCGGCTCTTATCACATCATTCCTGATCCTTATCTGCGCGATCGCGTGCGTGAGTATTCCAATCTGTGCAGCTACAACTCCATGAACGTCTTCTCCATGTGCGCGCTCATCGGCGCATACAAGGCCGAGGGCGAGCAGTGGGTTGATGAGCTGTGCCAGGTGCTCACCGACAACGTCAACTACGCTTATGACTACATCTGCAAGAACTTCAAGGGCGTCAAATTGGCCAAGCCGGAGGGTACTTACATGCTGCTGCTCAACTGTGAAGAGTGGTGCAAGGAGCACGGCAAGACTCATGAAGAACTGCTGCACGCAGGCGTCGCCTGCGGCGTTGTCTGGCAGGATGGCCGCATGTTCAACGAGCCTTATGGCATCCGCATGAACCTGGCCGTTCCCAC
>SVLN01000039.1 GCA_015067925.1 Oscillospiraceae bacterium | reverse complement strand
GAACTCATGGAGAGAAATCGTCATCCGCATATGCGACAGACAGAGCCGCAGCAGACTACTATGCCGACTCCATCAGAACCGGAGGTGAAGGAACATCATGTGGTGATCAACTGGACGATACCCGAGAGCATGGAACGCATCGAGAATCGGTTGCAGACACTGGAGGAACAGAACAGTTGGCAGACGGAGCTCCTCCGCAGGCTGTGCGAGAGGCCGACAGCGTATGCGACACAGGCGCAGATGGACGAACTGCTGAAAGCGGTGAAACATCTGGAGCTAATGACCGAACAGGCTGGGAAGCCGAAAGAGAAATCTTCTTTGCGGCGCAGAATCAGACTGCCCAGGCTGCACCTGTCTCTTCCGGAATGGGAATGGCCGACAGTGGTCACGGTGGTGATGGCGCTGGCTATGACAGCGTTGCTTCTGCTCTGGTGGAAGTCGGGCGGCGACTGGAGCAGTCTCAATCTGCTGAACCGGTGATGGATGCAACTACCCAGCATTATCACACCGACAGCAAAACGCTCCGCAAGGAGAAGGAAAAGAAAATCGCCCTCGGTCATAAAGCGGATGACCATGAAGACGAAGAAACCCAAACTTGGCAGCAGACCATGTGACGGTCTGCTATTTTCATTGCCCGAATCAGTTTCGGGGGAAAGGACTTCTATGAAAAGTGAATTTGAACTGTATATGGAAACCGGAATGGTCGGCGCCTATCAGCCGGAGATGGCTGTGCTCCGAAAAGAGCCGGATGGCGTAAGGTCATTATACCGCGACACGGTGTGCGAACGGGAAGATAACTGTACGACATACAAAAGGTTCATGATGGTTGGCGACCGGCGCTTTCGTGTCACCTCTGTATTTCCGGATACCACATCTTCTACGGCAACCCAGAAATACCTGTCCTACATTGACAGCGAACTTGCTAAAGAAGCGCACGGCGCTTGAAAAATTCAATAGACTTGTGCATGTCGGTGCGGTATACTTCGTGTTACCGTACCGGCTTGCCCCATTTAAGGAGGTAAAACAATGGCAAGCCAAACAGAAAAATACACAATTCTCTACGGCAGACTCAGTCAGGAGGATGCCAGACTTGGCGATTCAAACAGCATACTTAATCAGCGCAGTCTGCTCGAAAAGTATTCTCGGGACAATGGATTTGAGAATACCCTGTTCCTTGCAGACGATGGTTACTCCGGTACAAACTTCGAGCGCCCTTCCTGGAAACAGGTCATTGACATGATTGAAAAAGGTGAAGTAGAAACGCTCATCGTCAAAGATCTCAGTCGCCTTGGTCGTGAGTATTTGCAGGTGGGATACTACACGGAGATCTACTTCCCGCAGAAAGGCATCCGCTTTATTGCGGTCAACGATGCGGTGGATTCTCTGGTAGCCAGCAGCAATGATTTCAATCCCATCCGCAACTGGGCAAATGAGCTTCACGCCAAGGACACCAGTAAGAAGGTACGCTCCATTAAGCGGATGCAGGCCGAGCGTGGTGAACGCTACGGCGGCAAAGCGCCGTATGGCTACAAGAAGCGTGCCGCAGACAGTAAGGAAATCGTTCCCGATGAAGAAACCGCTCCCATCGTGAGGTACATCTTCGAACTGTGTGCCGGCGGCAAAGGCCCGAAACAAATCGCGCGAATTCTGGAAAATGAACAGGTGCTGACACCTGCCCATTACTATTACCGAAAGTATGGGAAAGGACAGGCTGGAATGGATATGCATAGGCCTTACGGATGGAGTTCCAACTCTGTTGCTCATATTCTTGAGAACCAGACCTATCTCGGTCATACCCATCTGCAAAAGAGTTCAACCATCTCCTACAAGAATAAAACCAGAGTGGACATCCCCGAGAACGAACAGGTCATTGTCAAGAACACCCATGAACCGTTGATCACGCAGGAACTCTGGAATATCGTTCGGGATGTGCGTTCTCACAAGCGCAGGCCGCCCAAGCACATGGATGAGCCTAATATGTTCGCCGGCCTTGTCTTCTGTGCTGACTGCGGTAAGCCCATGGTGCTGTACCGGACGGAGGCCATCAAGCGATCTCAGTTCCATCTCAAGTGCTATACCTACGGCAAGAAGGGCAAGAAATACTGTACGCCTCATCAGATTCGGGAAACAGATTTGCAAAAGGTTGTTCTGGATGACCTTCGCAGAGTTACCCATTTTGCCAGAATGAAGGAGCAACAGTTTGCGTCGTATATCAATGCCAAGAACAGCGCGGAGCTCCGACAGGAGATCAATGCCCTGCAAAAGGAACTGGACACCATGCAGAGAAGAAGTGATGAACTCACTGCTCTGTTCAAGCGGCTCTACGAGGACAATGTCCTTGGCCGTATTACCAATGAGCAATTCCGCAGACTGTCCGCCGACTACAATGCTGAGCAGAAAACGCTGGAGGATGCTATTCCTGTAAAACAGGAACGGTTGGCAAAGCTGAAAGCATCGGCGGCAAATGTGGAAGCCTTTATCGAAAAGGCAAAGCGGTTCAGAACGATTGATGTACTGACACCTGAACTCCTGCGGTTGTTCATTCAGCGGATAGAGATCGGTGAGCGTGCCAAAAAGTATTCGCACTCTGCGGCACAGGATATCCGTATCGTCTACCGTGACATCGGCGTAGTTGACAGTAACATGGAGAAGGGAGAGCAGCCAGTTCACATGGTCACTCTCCCTCAAAGCATCGATGAAATTGTAAACATGTTGGCCTAAAGGCCAAAAAGCACAGAGGCGGACAGCTTCCGCTGCCCGCCTCTGCATCTAATAGTGTAGATAGGTCACAAAAAATACCTATGCACACTCCCCCGAAGCTTGTGGGGCTTTTGGGTTCTTTTAGCCTTCGATCAGGCGCTGCAGCAGCACCTGGTGGCGGCGGACCTGCTCGATCTCGTCGGCGAGCTCGTCGCAGCCTTCGTCGTGGAACAGACGCTGACCCTCGTACTCGGTGGAGATGTAGCCGTCCCAGTCGGCCTGCTTCAGGGCGGCGATGACGCCGGGATAGTCGATGGTGGTCTCATTGCAGTCCTCGTCCAGCTCGTAGCACTTGCCGTGGAAGTGGACGATGTAGTCCATCAGAGGCAGAATGGTCTCGGGCTTGTTGTAGGTGGGAAGACCTGCCATGGAGCGGGCCATACCCACCTCGCGCTCGGTGGCGCCCATGGCGAGGAGCTTCTGGACGGTGTCCTCGGTGCTCGCGCCCTTGGCGACCTGATCGGCGATCAGCCAGGCCACGTCGGGATTTACGCCATTGCGGATCTGCTGGCGGACAGCGGCGTCGCACTTTCTGTGGGCGAAGATGCCGAAATCGGGGATCAGGGCGGCCCACTTGGTGCCCGTGCGCTCGATCATGTTCACAAAACCGTCGATGTAGGGGGAGTCCACCATGACGGGCGGGTGGATCTCGGTGCCCATGACAACGCCGTAGTACTCGGCGATGGGCAGGGCGGCCTCGATGACGTCAAAGTGGATCTTGCACAGCACGCGGATGCAGGGGAAGCCCAGCTCGGCGGCCAGACGCAGGTCACGCTCTAAGAAGGCCACCTGCTCGTCGATGGTCAGGTAGCGCTTGCGGTCGCGGAACATCTTGAAGTCGATGAAGGTGTCCATGCAGCTGGGGGTGGTGCCGTACTTGGCCATCAGGTCCTTCCACCAGGCGATGTCATCGCGGCGGGGGTTGGGGAAGTTGCCCACGGGCATCTGCTCGGGGATGAGTTCAATGCCGGTGGCGCCGGTGGCGGCAGCGGCTGCCACGCAGCCTTCCAAGTCCAGCTGGCCCAGATAGTAGGCCTGCTGATAGCTGTAAAGGGAAATACTACGCTTAATTGCCATCGTTTAGCCCTCCTTTTATCGGCACACGCCGCCGGAGGCGGAGCGGTCATAGTTCATGTGAGCATAGGTCATGCTGGGGGACGGGTTGTAGGAGACCAGGATCTGGATGCCCACGCGGATGGCGGAGGGGCCGTACTCGGGCAGACCGTTGGTCAGGGGAACGAACAGTTCGGCCTTTTCGCCGAACTCCCAGCGCACGGAGGTGATGGTGGGGATGTCGTCAAAGTGGTATTCCTTGCCGCGCAGCCAGAAGGTCATTTCGTCCTTGGTAAAGACGCGGTTGCCCACCTTGACCTCGGCGTCCTGCAGCAGGCACAGCATGACGCCGCGATAATAGGGAATGCGGACTTTGATCTTGATGCCCTCGATCACGCCGTTGACCACCACGTTTTCAATGGTGTCCTTGGGATCGAGCATGAACTTATCAAACATGGTTACCCTCCTTAAAAATAGATTGGATACTATGAGTATAACGTAGAATGTTGCGAATGTCAACAATGGAACGAAAGAAAAAGCACCCGGGGAGGTTCCTCCCCGGGTGGGGTTTGGGCAATCTGCGGATTACGTTACCTGACTGTAGTGATGGGACGATCCACCGGACTGTCGGTATATACCTGGAACTGGGGTTGTGCACCCATAATGGGTGAAACATAGTCCGTGGTGTAGAAATTCCATGTGCCGGTCAACTTATCTCCGGAGAGTCGAGAGTAAGCGGCATCAAAGCCGCAGTAGACCTCGCCGGGCAGTTGATAATAATACTCACCGAAGGCTGCGGCGATAATATCCTCATCAGCGGCAAAGAAGTCGGCGAGCATGGAGCAAATCTGCTCCGTAGTAGTACCGGATAGGCGGGTGGTGCCTTCCTCGCTGATCGTGCCGCCCAGAGCCACGGCGAAGGTCCGGCTGTCCAAAAGCCACTGAGCCGCAAGTGCCAATACATCTGTATCAGCTTCATAGCTGTTCCAGGCGTAGGCGTAGTGCCAGGTGTTTTCTGTTAACTGCTCAATTGCAGAAGACAGCATATCGCGGTCAGTTTCCGGACGGAATACCGAGGTGACCTGAAGATGGGTCACAAGATTCGTCTGCTCACTGGTGGCCAGAACCAGATAGGCGCGCCAGCCTTGAAACAGACCCACATAGACCATGTCGCCCTGGGAGTTAAAGGTTTCCCAACCTTCGGAAAGCAGAAATGCATCGAATTCCTCTCTGTTCATGCTCCAGACGTCCGCTGTGGGCAACAATTCAGAAAAGTCTGTGCCGGTGAAAGAAAAATCGGTGTTCTGCGGCGTTTCAGTATTGTCTGCAGGAACTTCGGCAGTATCCCCGGCAGGGGAATCAGATTCGGGATCTGCGGGAATCTCAGCATCAGGGACAGAGTCTGCAGGGGAATCCGGTGCAATATCGGGAATGGAATCTGTTGGCGTTTGTGCGCAGGCTGTCAGAATCGAAACAATCAGCAACAACGACAATAAAATGGAAAGTCTCTTTTTGAACAAAATGATCACACTCCATGCGCTTTTTATGTGTTTTACAAACCAGGATTCAAGAAGGGGAAGTTTGCGGTATAATAATAGCCGTTTGCTGTATAATTTGCATTCACGATATGGGGAGCGCCGTTTCCTCCGGTTCCAACAAGTTCAATGGCCTGGCCAACCGGAAGAGAATAATTGTTGTACCCGCCATAGCTGGTATAGCTAACATTTGCAACCATGTTGCTAAAGTAATTCGCAATATTGGCATCAACACCCTGCTGGATCAAAACGGGGCTGGTTCCGGTCATGTTGTGAAGGTTTCCGTAAGCACGGTAGTAAACAGTAACACCCGTGCAGGCAACTGTGGGACGAAGCGTAACAGAATATGGATTTAGATACACTACTCCATTAATGTTATAATACATATACTGAACAGTAGCAACAACGTAATGAATCAAATCAGAAGAGGAAGAACCCATACTTCCGGTTGCCCGAACAGAAGTAGGAGCACCGTTTTCGGCTGTGAACATGATAGACGTCGATGTAACGATGTCACCATCCACCATGTTGAATTGCAATACATCAACCGTTTCGATCGTCGTGCTGCGGGTTTTGCTGTCTGCATTTGTGACGGAAACGGTGGCTTCCTCGTAAGAAATTCCTACGATTTTATCAAAATCAATTCCCTGTGCTTCAAAGAAGGCGAGTTCTTCCGCGGTAAAGGATGCGGCGGAAAGCTCCTCCGTATTTGCGGCAGAAGCAGGAACGATCATGCTCACAAGCAACAATACGGATAACAGCAGGGACAACAGTTTTTTGTTTCTTCTTTTCATGTTTGTTTCTCCTTTCAGATCCGGGTTTACAACTTGCTTTTCTTGAAAACGGGGAAGTGGAAAGGGAACGGTTTTCCGCTTCCGGGCGTCAAGTGATCATGTCGGGTTCCTCCTTTCAATGTTTTATAAATATAGTATTGCATATAAAAAACAAAAATGTCAAGAATTGTTTGAAAACATTCAAAACATTTGTGAACTGTGCATAAATTGCGGCGAAATATTTATGCAAATTGCCGGGTAAAAAGGTGTTGCATGTTATATCATATAATCGTTATTTTGATATTCGCGGAAAATAGGCGATGATGTGTGAAGCATAAGAAAAAGAGCGATCCATCGGATCGCTCCTTGCAATTTTCAATTAACCTGCGGCGGTCATGGCGTTATCATCCGGGGTCTCCACCCGGCGGATGTCCGCGCCCAGGGCGGAGAGCTTTTCGATCAGCCGCTCGTAGCCGCGCTCGATATAATGCACGCCCTCCACGGTGGTCTCGCCCTCGGCGGCCAGGCCGGCAATCACCAGGGCAGCGCCGGCTCTTAAGTCCGGAGCGCGCACGGTGCAGCCGTGCAGACGATCCACGCCGTCCACCACGGCAACCTTGCCGTCCACCTGGATGTTGGCGCCCATGCGCAGAAGCTCCGAAACGTAGCCGAAGCGGGTGTCATAGATGCCCTCGGTGACAATGCTGGCACCACCCGCGGTGGACAGGCAGGCCACGATGGGCGGCTGCATATCCGTGGGGAAGCCCGGGTAGGGCAGGGTCTTGATGTTGGTGTGGCGCAGGTGGCCGTCGGACTCGATGCGCACGGCGTCATCGTACTCGGTGATGACGGCGCCCATCTCTTCTAATTTGGCGGTGATGCAGTCCAGGTGCTTGGGGATCACATTCTGCACCAGCACGTTGCCGCCGGCGGCAGCTGTTGCGCAGAGGTAGGTGCCAGCTTCGATCTGGTCGGGAATGATGGCGTAGTAGCCGCCATGGAGCTGCTCCACGCCGCGGATGCGGATGTTGTCCGTGCCCGCGCCGGAGATTTTGGCGCCCATGGAGTTCAAGAAGTTCGCCAAATCGACAATATGCGGCTCTTTGGCGCAGTTTTCAATCACGGTGGTGCCGGAAGCCAGGACGGCGGCCAGCATGATGTTCATGGTGGCGCCGACGCTTTCCATGTCCAGGTACACATTCGCGCCCGTCAGGCCGTTGGGGGCCGTGGCGCACACATGGCCGCCCACCTGTTCCACGGTGGCGCCCAGGGCGGTGAAACCCTTGATGTGCTGGTCGATGGGGCGGAAGGAGAAGTTGCAGCCACCGGGCATGCCCACGGTGGCCGAGCCGAAGCGGCCCAGCAGGGATCCGATCAGGTAGTAGCTGGCGCGGATGCGGCGCACATACTCATCGGGGGCCACGGTGTTGCGCACGTGGGTGCAGTCCACCTCCACCTCGGTGCGGCTGAGGCGGCGAACGCTCGCGCCCATGGTGGCGAGGATCTCCAGCAGCAGGTTCACATCCGAGATGTCGGGAATATTATCGATTCTACAGGGGCCGGGGATCAGCACGGTGGCCGGCAGGATCGCCACGGCGGCATTCTTGGCGCCGCTGATGGTGACCTCGCCCCACAGCGGGTGGCCGCCCCGGATCATGTACTTGGTCAAGTTCATCCCTCATTCTTATGTACAGTATGTCACGAAAAAGTTGACATAACACTCCAAATTAAACCATCGATAGTATATCATGGAATACCCTTGAAGTAAAGACTATTTTCATGGCAGTTTCCGAACAAAACCGGCAAAAACTGCCTTACCAGGGAGAAACTTCCCGGGTGATGCCGTGGACGAAGAACACGCCGGTGTCGGTGCTCAGCCGCCAGACGGGGATCAGCTGCACCGTGGAGGCGCCGGCGCTCTCGGCCAGCAGGTAGCCCTGCTCAATGGCGGTGACGGCGCTGCCGACCCAGCCGGTCTGCTCCATGGAGTTTAAGAAAGCAACCAGCGCGTCAGCACAGGAGATGCTGGTCTCGGTGCCGATGGCGGTCAGAGTCTTGGCCGCCGGGCAGTAGCCGCCGGAAACGCTCTGCAGCACGCCGCCCTGGTAGGTGAAGGTCAGCTCGCAGGAGAATACCGTGGCGCCGGCGATGCTCTGCCGGGCGGTGACGGTGTTTGTGGTGCCGTCGGAAACGGGGGAACCCAGGGTGTCGATGGCGAAACCCATGCGGCCCAGGGTCTTGCGGGTGGCGGTGCGCAGGCTGCCGTTTACGCTTGCGCCGCCGGTGAGGGAGGCGGTGAGGCTGTCGCGGCGGATGGTGCACTTGCCCAGGGTGGAGGTGTAGGTGGTCTGGTAGCTGCCGGAGTCGGACTCGGCCAGAACCTGCTCGCCCAGCAGGGCGCGGGCGGCGGTCAGGGCCACATCGGTGTCATACTGGGCCTCCAGCAGGTGCAGAGCCTGGCCTTCGGGAAGCGCTCCCTCGGGCAGGGAGAGGCCGTAGCCGGCGTAGAGGGTCACCAGCTCTTCCCGCAGGGCGCTGCGCTGCTGCTGGGCCGCCAGGCGTCCGGGAACCACCAGGATCAGCAGGAACACGTTGCACAGCAGCAGGATCAGAATTACAAGATTTTTCAGTTTGGAAACAGGCATGGGGCCCTCCTATTCTCTGTTCCAACCGGCGCTGAGCATTTCCGCGCCGCGGTCGGAATAGCAAAGCATCAGGCGGGTGCCCTTGGCCACGATGGCCGCGGTCTGGCGCTCGGGCAGCAGACTCTGGGCGGTGCCTGTGAGGGTGTAGGTGCGCAGCAGCGTCCGCAGTTCGCTCAGGCGGTTGCCGCTGAAGAGCAATCTGGCTGCGCTATTGGCGCCGGATTGCACGCGGATGCCGCCCACGAAATAGTCGAAGGTCAGGCTCACCTCGCTGCCGGAGCGGACAAGCCCGGTCAGCTGCAGGCGTGCATCGGCGCGGGTGTCGCCGCAAATTTCTTCCAGCAGGGCCCGGGCGTACTCCACCAGGGCCTCGTCGGAGTCGGTTTCCGCCAGGAAACGCGTGTCCTGGGTGCCGGAATTGCGCACGATCAGGGTGCCGTCGGCGGCGATGGACAGGCTGCGGGTGGACTCTTCGTAGATTTGGGTGCCTTCGGAGGTGGTGTAGGAGTTGCCGTAGGGGTTGAAGCTGAACAGGCTGGCCAGATGGGTGACCAGGGCGCTGTCCACGGGATTTTCCGCGCGCACATCCGGGATGCTCGCCGCGGTGCGCATGCTCAGAAGGGTCTCTTTATCCAGACGGTTGTAGGCATCAGAGTCCAGCTCCAGTACGAAGGCGCTACCGTCAGGACGGCAGGCTTCCACCAATTCCGTAAAGCGCGCAGCGTCCACGCTTGTCCGCGCCCGCAGATAGCTGCTTTCCGTGGCATAATAGAGGAAGATGCCGTCCACTTCCTGGCACAAAACCAGCCGGTCGGTGATGGCGCGCAGATTGCCCTGCACCTCCAGCCAGCCGGAGAGAAGGGTTGTGGGAAGGGGATCGGAATAGACGTAGTAAATGCCGTTTTGCTGCAAAGCCGCCCGCCATGAGACGGTGCGGACTTCCTCCGGGGTGCCTGCGGTTTCCAGCGCCTCGCCCAGCAGGCCGCCCAGGGCCTCGTAGGCGCGCTCCAGCGCATCGGCGTCGTAGCGGGTGGTCTGGCGGCCGAAGCTGTTGCGCACCGAGATCACGGTGGGCTTGGCGGCGGTGGTGGCGGAGAGACTCTCTGAGGCGTATTCCAGGCGGTAGCTTTCGTCCCGGAACAGGAGCGTCAGCCGCTGCTGCAGCTGCTGCAGGTTCTCCGCGCCGGAGAGGGTGCTGTCCGAGTAGACGGTGATGGCCAACACCACCACGCTCAGCGCCAGAAGGACGATGACGATATTTTTGAAGATCTCAAGGCCTTTGGCGCGCATCGGGCAGCCTCCTTTCAAAGTGAATCGGCGGCTTTGGGCATCAGGATGGTCACCGTGGTGCCCTCGCCGTAGACGGATTCAATGCGGATATCGCCGTGCTGCTGGCGCAGCATCTCCCGGGCGATGGACAGGCCCAGACCGGTGCCGCCGGATTCGCGGCTTCTGGCCTTGTCCACGCGGTAGAAGCGCTCGAACAGGCGGGGCAGATCCTTTTCCGGGATGCCGATGCCGTTGTCCTGCACCACGACGAAGACGTTCTTTTCGTCCTGACCGGCGCGGATGTCGATCCGGCCGCCGTCAGGGGTGTACTTGATGGCGTTGGAGATGATGTTGATGATGACCTGCTCGGTGCGGTCGCGGTCGCCGTAGCAGTCGCCCACGTCCTCGGCGATGTCCAGGCTCACGGTGTGGTTGTGGCGGCCGGCATCGATGGCGGTGGCTCTGTGCACGTTGCGCACGGCCTCGGCAAAGCTGAAGCGGGTCAGGTTCATTTCCATCTTGCCGAAGTCCAGGCGACTCAGGGTCAGAAGATCCTGCACGATGCGGGTCATGCGGTCGGCTTCAGAGACAACGACGCCCAGGAAGTTTTCCCGCAGCTCCTTGGGCAGCTCGTCGCCGGAGGAGAGCATGGTCTCGGCGTAGGATTTGACGTTGGTCAGGGGCGTGCGCAATTCGTGGGAAACATTGGCCACGAATTCGCGCTGGGTCTCGGCGGCCTTGTGCTGCTCGGTGACGTCGTGGATGACCACCAGAGCGCCGCCGATGGTCTGATCGCCCGAGAAGGGTGCCATCTGCAGCTCCAGCTCCCGACTCCCCACCTGCTTCTCCGCAGCGATGGAGTTGGGTCGTTTCAGGGCCAGCACCTCGGAAAGCTCGGCAATGTCGCCGAAGATCTCGGAGAAGGCCACCGTTTGATCCAGGCCGCGGCCCAGCAGATGCACCGCGGCGGGGTTGAAGTGGATCACGCTGCCGTCAGGGGAGAAGGCCACCACGCCGTCGGACATGTGCAGGAACAGGGTGGAGAGCTTGTTGCGTTCGTTCTCCACTTCCGAAAGGGTGTTCTGCAGCACCTGGCTCATGTGGTTGAAGTTTCGGGTCAAAACGCCGATCTCATCCCGGCCGGTGACCTCCAGTTTCTGGCTGAAGTCGCCGGAGGCGACCTGCTGGGTGCCGGTGGTCAGGGCGCGGATGGGGGTGATGAGGATCTGGGCCAGCACGAAGGAGAGCACCACGCAGATCAGAAGGCCCAGGGCCAGGGAGCGCAGAATGATGGAGAGCATGCTGCCGTTGAGCGCGTCCACGGTGGCCTTGTTGTCCAGAACGTAGATGATGTAGGTGACATCCTCGCCCTCAATGGGGATGGCCAGGTCCATGTGGCTGGCAATGATGCTGCCCTGCATACCGACCTTGCCATTCATAGCGGTGAGGATGTTGTCGGTGATGCCAATGGTGTCTTTTTCGTCGGAGGCGGCGAGCACCGCGCCGTCAGAGGAGAGAATGTACACGTTGCGGCCGGAGATGTCGATGCCCAGGTCGGGCTGGGACATTAAAAGCTCCTTCAGCCGCGCCGGGGCGTCCGATTCGCCGGCGGTGCGCTGCAGCTGCTGCAGGAAGGGCTGATCGAAGGTGGAGGTCATCTGGTCATAGAACTGATCGACGTAGAAACTGCCCACGCCGTTGATCAGGAACGAGCCGACCACCGCCATGATGGCGACGATCAGCAGGATCATGATGACGACCAGCTTTGTGCGCAGGGATTTCAAGGCGCATGCGCTCCTTTCACGGATGATTTTTCGCCGGGGTTCAGGGGGCGAAGTAATAGCCCACGCCGCGGCGGGTGAGGATGAATTCCGGTGCGCCGGGGTTATCCTCGATTTTCTCGCGCAGGCGGCGGACGGTCACGTCCACGGTGCGCATATCGCCGTAGTAGTCGTAGTTCCAGACCTGCTCCATCAGCTGCTCGCGGGTGAAGACCTGTCCGCGCTCGGTGATGAGCAGCTTCAGAAGGTCGAACTCTTTCTGGGTCAGGTCAATGGGGGTGCCGTTCTTGCTGACGATGTAGCGGATGGGGTCGATGGAAAGGGGCCCCGCCTGGATGGCCGCGCCTGAGGGTGCGGCGCCGGAGTCGATGGATCTGCGGCGGATGTTGGCCTTGACTCTGGCCAGCAGCTCGCGCATGGAGAAGGGCTTTGTGATGTAGTCGTCAGCGCCCGCTTCCAGGCCGAAGACCTTGTCGGCCTCTTCTTCCCGGGCGGTGAGCATCAAAATGGGCATGGCGCGGCCCTCGGCGCGCAGGGTAGCGCACACGTCGAAGCCGTTCATCTTGGGCAGCATCACGTCCAGAAGGATCAGGTCGGGATCCTCCGTCAGGGCCAGGTTCAGACCGGCCTCGCCGTCCAGGGCCTCCACGGTGTCGTAGCCCTCTTTGCGCAGGTTGAACTTGAGGATTTCCACAATGGCGCGCTCGTCTTCCACGATCAGAATCTTACTCATGGTATCTACCTCCCTTGTCTTGCAGCCTAAGTTGACACTATATTATAACATAATGTGTCTTGTTTGTCATCTTTTCTCCGGGAAAACCGGGTTTGATACCCATCGCAGGGCCTTGGGGAAGTGGTTTTTCAGCTGTCCGCCCGAGGCCTTGCCCCAGCCCAGGACCAGGCCGTCCGCGCAGACCGCGACCCAGCCGGAAAGACTGCAGGGCAGGGTCTCGCCCTTGAGATACCGGGCGATCTCCGGCGCGGATGCAGGAAAGTCCAGGCAGGCCTTCGGTTTGATGGCCAGGGCCAGGGCGTGGGCGGGCTCAAAGCGGCCGCGCAGGCATTTGCCCACTTCCAGTCCCGCCCGCAGGACCTTTAGGCCCGTCAGGTCGGGCGTTTCCTCCGGGGCCAGGTAAACCGTATCGCCGAAGAGGACGGGGGAGCCCTCGGGGATCGCATCGAAGTGCTCCTTCAAAAACTGTGCGCAGTCCGCGGGCAGCTGGGCAGCCTTCAGGGGAGCGGGGGCGTTCTCCGTGCCGCCGGTGCGCGTTAGGACCGCGGCGAAGTGTCCCTCGCCGTGCAGCTTGTGGGGCCACAGGCGGAAGGTGCGGCGTAAGGCGTCGTTGCCGCCGGCCCATTCGGGACGGCCGGGAGCGAAGTGGGGCGCGGCGACTTCTTCTATTTCAAAATCGGGGTTGTTTGCCAAAAATCGGGCGATGACCCCCTCGTTTTCCTCAGGGGAGAAGGTGCAGGTGGAGTAGACGAGTCTGCCGCCGGGGCGCACCATGGCGCCCGCGCAGGCGAGGACCTCGTCCTGCCGCTCGGCGCACATGCTGACCGTGTCCTCACTCCAGTCGGTCACGGCGTCCGCTTCCTTGCGGAACATGCCCTCGCCGGAGCAGGGAGCGTCCACCAGAACCCGGTCAAACCAGCCGGCAAAGCGCGCCGCCAGACGCTGGGGCGTTTCGTTCAGGACCAGGGCGTTTGTGACGCCCAGGCGCTCTGCGTTGCGGGAGAGGATCCTGGCGCGGTTGGCAGAGTATTCGTTCATGACCAGCAGGCCGCGGCCCTGCATCTTGCCTGCCAGTTGGGTGGCCTTGCCGCCGGGCGCGGCGCACAGATCCAGCACCCGTTCGCCGGGCCGGGGATCCAGAAGCTCCGCCGGGGCCATGGCCGAGGGCTCCTGCAGGTAGTAGGCGCCCGCCTCGTGGTAGGGGTGCAGGCCGGGGCGCGTGGCGGGGTCGTAGTAGTACCCCTCCGGGCACCAGGGCACGGGCTGCAAACCAAAATCGGGCAGGGGTGCGGTTTTCAGGGGATTGCGGCGCAGGCCCACGTTGCGGCTGGCGTCGTAGCTTGCCAGGAAGGCCTCATATTCATCGCCGAGAAGCCGGCGCATTTTCTCAGAAAATCCGTTGGGGAACATTGTTTTCACCTCGTATTTTGATTGTACTGCATGACGGGGCGAAAGCCAAGAAAACTTTTTGAGAAATGAAGAAAATTGTCCTTGACAATTGGGGGTCGCGCGTGTATAATCATGATTGCTTTGTGGCAATGCTGGTATAGCTCAGTTGGTAGAGCAGCTGATTTGTAATCAGCAGGTCGGGGGTTCGAGTCCGTCTACCAGCTCCAGCTCCTAAAAGCGAATTACATATGGGGGAATTCCCGAGTGGCCAAAGGGGACAGACTGTAAATCTGCTGGCTATGCCTTCGGTGGTTCGAATCCACCTTCCCCCACCAAGATAGGTTGACAAGTTTCGAAAGAAACTTGTCAACCTTTTTGTTTTGCGGTATAATTCAATATTCCAACACCTCCAATCAAAATTTAACAACGGAAACGGGGTATACCAATGAACATTTCATTTGAAGAATATAAAGCATTACGTTCCAAACAGCGCAGCGATAGCATCTCCGAAGGCTTGGAGAAATCCTATCAGCAAGGCATGTCCAAAGTTGCCAATCGAAAATGCTTTGGCTATGTAACAGATGCCGAAGGACATCTGGTAGTCGATCCCGAAAAAGCCGAAACCGTCCGCTGGATTTTTGATACCTTTCTTTCCGGAATCAGCTACGGCAAAATCGCAGCGTCTCTCACCGAGCAAGGTGTGCTTACCGCTACCGGCGGCAGTAAGTGGAGTTCGCAGGCAATCAAAGATTTACTGTCCAACGAAAAATATATCGGACAAGTCCAGCTTCGAAAGACCGTGACTGTTGACTCAAAGCAAGTTGTCAACGATGGACAAGCAGAACAATTTCTATACACAGATCATCACGAGCCCATCATTTCTGCCGAGCTGTTTGATGCAGCTCAAGCTGAAATCGCTCGACGCGCAAAAAAGTGATGGCATCATCAAGAAGACGCTCTCACAAGGCAGGCATGTCCCACAGAAAATTGCGCGTAGCTGCTTATTGTCGGGTCAGTTCGGACAAGGAAGAGCAACGAAGCAGCCTGGATTCCCAAATACAGTATTATCAAGAGCAAATCACCGCTTGTGAGAGCTGGGATTTTGCCGGCATCTTTTCAGATCGCGGAAGCGGTCTGAAAGACGAAGAGCGCACGGCACTTCAAGCCATGATGAAGAAATGCAGACAGGGCAAGATCGACTTGATACTGACGAAATCCATTAGCCGCTTTGGGCGTAACACATTGAACACTTTGATAACTACACGCGAACTTAAAGCCTTGGGTGTTGACGTCTGGTTTGAGAAAGAACATATCCACTTGCTGAGTGAAGACAGTGAAATGATGCTTACCGCTTACGCCATGTTTGCTCAAGCCGAAAGTGAGAGCATGAGCAGGAATATTCGGGCTGGTATTCGCTATGGCTTCAAGAGCGGAAACTCCGGATATGCTCACTTTGCCTGTTATGGATACGAACTTGATGGAGATGGCCAGCTTGTAATTAATGAAGCTCAAGCTGTGATTGTGAGAGAAATCTTTACACGCCGAGCCGCTGGACAAAGTCTATCAAAAATCTCTGAGTGGTTATACGAAGCAGGAGTCAAGTCTCCTACAGGAAAAGATCGATGGAG
>SVLN01000038.1 GCA_015067925.1 Oscillospiraceae bacterium | reverse complement strand
CATCACCAACTATTCTGCAAGTGTTTACTCCAACCTGAGCCTTTCTTTCGCCTCGGCCATCCCTCAGGGCACAACGATCCTGCTGATGGACAAGAGCGAAGCCAAGACCACCTGGTGGAGCTACACCGCAACTGGCAGCGTTTCCACTGTGGCGCTGGGTTCCTTTACCCGCATGGGCTCCAACGATCCCTTTACAGTGAAGAACGGCACGCTGCAGTATCAATTCATCGTGGACTTTGCCGAGACGGGCAACAGTCCTGCCACCGGCAGTATGAATATGACCCTGCAGGCAGCAAAGAGTGATGCAAATGCGCAGCCTCTGGAAGAGACTGCAACTGTATCGCTGTCGCAGGCACAGAGCATTACTGCCACGGCCAGTGCTCAGGGTATGACGGCCACGGTCACGATGGCAATCAGCGAAACAGAGGGCCTCTCCACCAAGTGGAACAATCATGCGGCGGCGCTGGTGCTGACGCCGATATCCAGCATTCCGCCTGACGCGCGCCTGCGCGTGGATGGAGGAACCCAGCTGGTGGTTCTGCATCGGAATGCGGACGGAAAGTACGTGATTCCCCGCGGCATGGTGATGAGAGACCAGGTGCGCTTTGAATTGCTGTCGGATCTGCTTCCTGAGGGAGCAGCGACCTACACCTTCCGTGCCGAATGGAAGGCATCCGAGACGAATTCTGCGTCGGCGGTTGCCAACGGCACGACGCTGGCGGCTGCAGATGTAACCTTTACGAAGCAGCCGCAGACGCGCCCGTCGCTGAAGGTCACCGGAACGGATCATCTGTTCCGTGTGGGAGAGATGATGACGGTGGATCTGCAGTACACCTTGGATGAGGTCTGCGAAATTGGTGCACAGCTGCAGCGCATGAATGAAAACGGAGGCTACAGTAACACCGGTCTGGATTTGAAGGTAGGCAATTCCGGCGCCTTCAATGTGTCCCTGGCGGGTCAGAATCCCGGCGATTTCCGCCTGTATGTGACGATCCGCCGCGGCCAGCAGGTTGTGGCCCAGGTGTCTTATTACTTCATTCTGCAATCATAAGTCGAAAACCTCCGGCAGAGCCGGAGGTTTTGGCACTTTTAGGGGCAGAAATTATGTGCTTGTGCCGAAACCAATCCTATGATATAGTCATATCAGGACAGATCGATCCGAAACGACAAAAAAGAGGTTTGCCATGTATTTCAGACATAATCTGCCGTATCAGTATCCGGAAAAGTGCGATGAACACATGATCGACGTGAAGCACCTCCGGGATGTGAATCTGGACGAAAACTATCCGTATCTGCAGAAGAGCTTCTGGTTCAAGTGCCAGCGCATCGTGCTGCTCATTTGCCAGTTTACGTTGATTCCCCTGGTGATGTGGGTGCGCCACGGTCTGCACGTCCACGGCAGGGAAAAGCTCCGCCTCCATCGCGAGGCGCTCAAAGACGGCCTGATTACCATTTCCAACCACGTTCTTATGTGGGATTTTATCTGCATTATGGCGGCGCTGCGGCCCAGACGCGGCTTCTTCCCGGCGTGGAAAACCAATTTCGAGGGCCCCAACGGCCCGCTGATCCGCATGGCAGGGGGCATTCCCATCCCCACGGATAACTTCCGGTCCATGGTCAAGTTCAAGAAAGCTATGGATGAGGTGCTGGAGCAAGGCGAGTGGATGCACTTTTTCCCGGAGGGTTCCATGTGGTTCTATTATCCGGATATCCGACCTCTGAAAAAGGCGGTGTTCAAGTATGCCGTAACCTTCGACCGGCCGATTCTGCCGATCACGTTATCCTTCCGCCCCAGAACGGGCCTGTGGAAGCTCATTGGCAAGAGCCCGTTGGTGGATTTGAACATCGGCGATCCCATTCACCATGACAAGCAGCTGTCTGTGCCCGAAGCCACGAAGAAGATGCAGCGTGATGCTTACCATATCATGCAGGCCATGAACGGCATCCATCCGGGTGACCCTACTTACAGTACGAATCTGAACATCGATACCTATCAGAAAACCATGTGAACAGAAAAACAGCCTTCCGGAAGGAAGGCTGTTTGAGACTATCAAAAAACTATGGTGAGGTCTTCCGCAATAGAGCAGCGGGGGAAGGGAGAAGGGGGCAAAAAGCCCCCTTCGCGTATGATCAAACAGGTTTTCAAATGTTTTGAAAACCGCACAGCGTGTCGAAAACACTTTTTCGACACGCTGAAACAGCCTTCCGGAAGGAAGGCTGTTTTTTATTCCTTGACATAGGTCTGCCAGCCGGAGGAGACGGTTTGCGTGCCGTCCTCGGAAAGCCACAGTGCCTCAGCGCCGGGGAGGGACGCCACCAGAGCCTGACCCTCTTCCAGAGGCAAACAGAACAGAGCGGTGGACAGGGCATCTGCCAGGCCGGAATCGGAACAGATGACCGATACGGAGACGAATCCCTGCGCGGGCATCAGCGTGTCCGGGTGGATGATGTGGTGGTAGGCCTTACCGTCCACATAATAAAAGCGCTGATACGAGCCGCTGGTGACCAGGCTTTGACCGCTGAGCTGCAGGTAGGCAAGATAATCACCGCCCTCGGGATTCTCCAGACCCACGGTCCATGGCGTGCCGTCGGGCTTTGTGCCGATGGTGCGCACATTGCCGCCTACGTTCAGCACGTAACCGGTGATGCCCTTTTCTTCCAGAGAGCGGGCGATGCATTCGGTGGCATAGCCCTTGGCAACAGCGCCCACATCCAGGGTCATCTCAGGATCCATCAGTGTGACAGTGCAGGCTGCTTCGTCAATGACCAGGTTGTCCAGGTTCGTGTGCGCGGCAGCGGCCTGAAGGCGATCCATGGGCGGCAGGGAGGCAAGCGCCGGATCATCCTTGCCGACGGTGCGGTGATCGTGCCACAGGGACAGCACGCTGCCCATGGCCACGTTCGTCATGCCGCCGGTCGTGTCATACATCTTCCTGGCGTACAGCAGCAGATCGATGATCTTCCGGTCCACCGTGACGGTGCGGTGCGCGCCATCCACCAGTTCATTGATGGTGCACAGGTTCTCCAAACCCTCATAGCGGTGATAGATGGTGTACAGCCGGTGGTACTCTGCCAGCTGGGAAAGTACGTCGCTTGCCACAGCGTCGAATTCTTCCTGACTTTTGGCATAGCCGGTGATGGTGGTCACCGTGTCGAAGTAGTCCATGCTGTAGGAGGAGTATTTGGTTGTCTTTGGCGCGCAGGCGGAAAAGATGCCCATCAGCAGGCAAACCGTCAGCGCCAGGCAGGAAAGTCGATGTTTCATAGGCGTTTTTGGGAAACAAAAAGGGGAGAAGAATCTCCCCTTTTGTGTTTATTTGGTTTTGTTGTGATCAGATCTTGGAAGCAGCCTTGACGAAACCGGTCACATAGATGGTGCAGCCGGCACTCTGCAGATCAGCCACGCCCTTGCCATCGGAGGCAACCAGGCCGGCGATCTCGGAACCGGTCTTGCCAACGCAAGCGGCATCAAAGGCATCGGCCTGCTCGAACCACTCCTTGGCGGAGCCGCCGTAAGCGACCATGCCGTAGTTCGTGCCCTGCTCTCTCTTGGAGAGAACGGCCTTGGTGGCGTCGAAGGTGGAAGCGCCAGCGGCGTCGAAGGTGAAAGAAACCTCAACGCAGTCGCTCTTGCCGGCGACGACCTTGCCCTCGGCATTCACAGCGGCAGCGAAGACATAAGTAGCAACCTTGTTGGAGCCGTCCTTTTCTTCAGTGGCGTCAGCGACGGTCTGCTCGGTGGCAACGGTGACCTTCAGGGTGTCCTTGGCGGTGACCTTGGACTCGGTGGCGTTGTTGTAAGCCTTTTCGATGGCAGCAACAAACTCGGAGATGGTGATGGTGCAGCCGGCCTTCAGGACTTCGTCGGTGCCCTTGTCGCCGTTGACGACCAGAGCCTTCACTTCGTCCAGGGTCTTGCCGGCAACCAGAGCCTCAAAGGCGTCAACCTGCTCGAACCACTCCTTGGTGGCGCCGCCGTAAGCGACCATGTTGTAGTCCTTACCCAGCTCGTACTTGGTCTTGAAGCCTTCCTTGGCAACGGCCTTGCCGTCAGCGGTGTACTCAACGGAGTTGCTGGCGGTGTCCAGTGCGCAGGAAACGATCTTGCCGTTTGCATCGACGGTGACAGCAGCGACGGTGACGTCGACCTTGCCGGCACCGTTCTTGTCAACGGTGGCATCGGTAGCGGAGGGAGCGCTGACGTAAACGCAGGCACCAAACTTCAGGGGCTTGCTGCCGCAGCCGGCCAGCAGGGCGGTGAGCAGCAGGGTCATGCACAGGATAATGGCAATGCTCTTTTTCATGTGGAATACTCCTTCGTTTTTATAGGTTGAAATCATTCTACCACATGAAAAAAGACTTGTCAATTGTTGGTTAAACTATTAAAAATTGGGGATTTTCCGAACGAGAGTGGCGCCGCATAAACCTATCAAAATGCCAGCTATTGTGCCCGTAACGGTCAAAACCACCAGATAATAGATCAGTTCCGTGGTTTCTAAAAGCAGCATGGCCATCAGGATCTGGCCCACATTGTGGGCAACGCCGCCGGCGACGCTGACACCTACGGTGGACAGCAGCTTCAGCCGGCGCAGAAGGATCATCACACCCATGCTCAGAAGGCCACCGGCCAGGCTGTAAAGCAGGGCCATACCGTTGCCGAACAGCATGGAAACCATCACGATGCGCAGCATCGAAACGACCAGGGCCTTTCCTCCGCCGTAGCGGTAGAGCACAAAGATAAGCACAATGTTTGGAAGGCCCATCTTGATGCCCGGAACGGAGGGGAACACCGGGGGGATGATGGCTTCCAGATAGGCCAGCACCAGTGCCAGGGCGGTGAACAGGCCCATAAATGCAATTGTCTTGGATTTGTTTTTCATGGCAGACTCCCTACACCACGATATCCGGCGCATCGGCATCATCGGCGCCGATCACCGTAATCACCACGCGGTTGGGCAGGCACACGATGCTCTCGCCCACGCGGAAGATGGGGCGATGGGCCACGCAAATCCCGTCCGGGCAGGAGGCGGATTCCATCACGGCTTTGCCGTCCCGGATAACCAAGCGATTGTGGTGGCTGCCGTTCTCGCCGGTGCGGATCTCTTCCACCCGGTCCTCAGACAGGGAATAAGTGCCGTAGAGCTCGCCGTCAATGGTGATCTGCACCATGTCGCCGGTCTGGCGGAAAACGAACAGATAGACACTGCCGAGGATGCATACCAGGGCCAGCGCGGCAATCAGGAGAAGGTCGTTGCGAAAGCGCTTTTTGGTGTTTTGCGGTTCTGCCATATCAATCCATACCCAGCAGATCTGCGTGATCCACTTCCAGCAGGTCCTCGGGATCCACACCCTCGGGGAGGTCGGGGAAGAAGATGGCCTTCAGGCAGCCGGTGGGGCAATGCTCGATGCAGGCGCCGCAGTGGGTGCACTTTTCGTAGTCGATAACGGCCAGGTTGTCGATGACTTTGATGGCGCCGCCGGGGCAGTCCTTCTCGCAGCGCTTGCAGCCGATGCAGGCGTTTTTACAGGCCTTGCGGGCGTCGGCGCCCTTCTGCTTGCTGCTGCACTGCACAACGGAAGTGGCCTGCTGGGGAACCATGTGAATGACGCCCTTGGGGCAGGTGCGGGCGCACAGGCCGCAGCCCAGGCAGCGGGAGGTGTCCACGTGGGCGATGCCGTCCACCAGGCAGATGGCCTTGGCGGGGCAGGCTGCTGCGCAGTCGCCCAGACCCAGGCAGCCGTAGCTGCAGGCGCCGGGGCCGCCATAAAGCATGGAGGCTGCGCTGCAGGTCTGTACGCCCTCATATTCGGCGACACGGGAGGTGGCCTCGCAGTGGCCGTTGCAGGCCACGAAGGCGACCACGTCGGCAAAGGCTTCGGCTTCCACGCCGAGGATGGCGCCGATCTCATTGGCAACACCCTGGGCGCCGGGGACGCAGAGATTGGGGGCGACGCCGCCTTCGGCCAGAGCCTCGGCGTAGTCATCGCAGCCCTTGAAGCCGCAAGCACCGCAGTTGATGCCGGGCAGGCACTCGCGGATGAGTTTCTTCTGCGGATTTTCGGGAACGGCGAAGAAGATCGAGAATACCGTGAGCAGAACGCCGGCGATCACAGCGACGGCGAGCATGACAAGAAATGCAATCAAAATACCCATTGTCGGTACCTCCAATCAAGCAAAGATGTTTTCCACAATGCCGCCGAAGCCCATGAAGGCCAGAGACAGGAAGGAGGCGGCAATGAGGGTCACGGCCAGTCCGCGGAAGGGGGCGGGGATGTTGGACTCGTCAATGCGGGAACGCACGCCGGAGAACAGCACCATCGCAAACAGGAAGCCCAGACCGCAGCCCAGAGAGCTCACCATGGATTCCACGAAGGAGTAGCCGTCAATGATGTTGTTGATGGTAACGCCCAGAACCGCGCAGTTGGTGGTGATCAGGGGCAGATACACACCCAGGCCCTTGTACAGGGCGGGGGAGAACTTCTTCAGGAACATCTCCAGCATCTGCACCAGGGTGGCGATGATCAGAATGAAGGCGATGTTCTGCAAAAAGCCCAGGCCCAGGGCGTCGAGCACGAAATACTGGATGGGCCAGGTGACCGCGGTGGCGATCAGCATGACGATGGTAACCGCCACGCCCATGCCGGTGGCCTGGTCCAGCTTCTTGGAGACGCCCAGGAACGGGCAGATGCCCAAAAAGCGGCTGAGGACGTAGTTGTCCACCAGGACGGAGGAGAGCAGGATCACGATCAAAATCTTAAAGGATTCCATTAGTTCTTGTCTCCTTTCTTACTGCAGGTTTCAATGTGGCAGGTGGCGGCGTTGGGGCAGCCCTCGCAGGAGAAGGATGTTTTCACGGGGGCCTTGCCCTTGGTGATGACGTAGATCAGGGCGATCATCAGGCCGTAGACCAGCAGACCGCCGGGAGCCTTGGTCAGCATTTCAATCTTGTAGTTCTGCAGGAAGCCGATGGAGATGCCGGCAAAAGAGGCGGCGCCAAACACCTCACGGATGGTGGCCATGGCGCACAGTGCCAGGGTGAAGCCCAGGCCCATGCCAACGCCGTCCAGGGCGGAATTGACCACCTTGTTCTTGCCGGCGAACATCTCCGCACGGCCCAGAATGATACAGTTAACGGTGATCAGATCCAGATATACGCCCAAGGTTTCATAGAGACTGGGCAAAAGCGCCTGAACCAGCATTTTTACGATGGTAACAAAGCCTGCGATGATCACGATGTAGCAGGGGATACGCATGCTCTCGGGAATGACCTTACGCAGCAGGGAAATAAACACGTTGGAGCAGATCAGAACGACCATGGCGGCAATGCCCATGCCGAAGGCACCATTCACGGTGGTGGTGGTTGCCAGGGTGGGGCAGGTGCCGAGGATGAGAACCAGAACGGGGTTCTCCTTGAGAATACCGTTGGTCAGAACGGACAGGGAAGATTTTTTATCCATTACTGGGCACCTCCATTCATGGCGTGGAACGCAATATAAGCGCGTTCGATGGCTTGTTTGTAACCGTCGGTGGTCAGGGTCGCGCCGCCGATGGCGTCGATCTCGGTGTAGTCGGCTTCGGTCTTGCCGACGAACTGACCATAGAAGCTCTCGTTTGCGCAGGCATCGCCCAGATTGGCAGTCTCGGCCTGGGAGACGGTAAGGCAGTCGATGATCTTACCCTCAGGGCTCAGGCTGACGCGGACGATGATGTATTCGCCGGAAGCGGGATGATACTCATCGCCGCCCTTGATGCCGTAGCCGGCACCCTTGGTCTCCAGCACGAGGCTGCCGGAAGCGGTCTTTTTCGCGGAGACAACGAACTTCTCAAGGTCCGGATAGGCGGAAATGTCGATGTCCTCAAAGGTGGTGCTCTGAATCAGCGCAACGGCCTCAGAAAGAGCTGCAGCATTTTCTGCACCCTCGGTGACCACGGTGCCGTCGGAGGAGACGCCCACGAACTGCTCACCCATGACGAAGACATAGCCTGCGCCGTTGGCGGCTTCATAAACGGCATCCACAGATTCCAGAACTTCCACCAGGAAGAGCTTTTCGAAGCTGTCGCCGGCGGGCAGGGCAGCGGCCAGATTGTCAGCCAGGATCTGCTCATCGGTGCGGATGTCCACGCTGCCACCGCCTAAAATGATGGCGGTGTTCAGGGCGTCCTGAATGGCGGCCTTGTAGGCTGCGGTGGTCTTGGTCGCGCCGCCGACGGTGTCAACGGCTTCCACGGCGGCGGCATCCTTGCCGGCGAAGTTGGCACCGTAGGTCTTTTCCTCGCCCAGGGTTTCGTTGGAGGACAGGCACACAGCGCCGGTGACGACGCCGGAGGCGTCCACGCCGCACATGATGGTCATGCCCGTGCCGTAGCCGGAGGTGACCAGCTGCACCACATAGCCCTGACCGGAGGTTTCCTTATGTACCTCGGTGACCGTGGCGGGCAGGGTGTAAGCGCTCAGATCCATGGCATCGAAGCCGGCACCGTTGGGCATCACTTCCAGAAGGGCCTTGTTGGCAGCAGCGGCTGCGTTCTTTTCAATGATGGGTGCGGTGAAGGAATTGGTGAGGGCCAGCAGCAGGGTGATGACCACGCAGATGCTGACAAACACGGAAAGGTTCAGAATGTTCTTTTTCATGCTTTTTTCCCTCCCATGGTGAACACCTTGTTACGGGTCCATTTGCAGATGTAGGGGTTCAGGATGTTCATAAACAGGATCGCGAAGGACACGCCCTCGGGATAGTTGCCGAAATAGCGGATCAGGCAGGTCAGAAGACCGGCGCCCAGACCGAAGATCACCTTGCCCCAGGCGGTGGGGGGAGAGGTGGTGTAGTCGGTGGCCATGAAGAACGCGCCGATGAACAGGCCGCCGGCCAGGACCATGGACAGGGCGGAGACGAAATCGAAGCCTTCCATCACGAGGCTAAAGACGAACACGGTGAGGATGTACACCACGGGGGTGTGCCAGGTGATGACCTTTCTGACGATCAGGTACACGCCGCCCAGCAGAAGAGCCACGGCGCAGGTCTCGCCGATGGCGCCGCCGTGGGCACCCAGGAACAGGGCCAGCAGGGAAGGCATCTGCTCGGCTGCCAGGGGAGTGGCGCCGCCCACAGCATCAACGGGGATGGCGGGGAAGGCTGCCTTTGCCATGCTGCCGAAGGCCACCAGCATAAACACGCGGGCGGTGATGGCGGGATTGACCACATTGCGGCCGATGCCGCCGAACAGGCACTTGACCACGATGATGGCGAACAGGGAGCCTACAGCGCACTGCCACAGGGGAATGTTGGCAGGCAGGTTCAGGGCCAGCAGCAGGCCGGTGACGGCGGCGGAAAGGTCGCCGATGGTCTGCTCTTTTTTTGTGATGACGTTAAACAGAGCCTCAAACCCGACACAGCACACAACACACAGGGCAACCACCAGCAGGGCGCGCAGGCCGAAGATGATGACGCCTGCCACGGTGGCCGGCAGCAGGGAGATCAGCACATCGCGCATAATGCCGGAAGTGGACTTGCCGCTGTGAATGTGGGGTGAGACTGTAACTTTGGTTAAAGCGTTCATGCTTTGTTCGCCTCCTTTTTCCGTTCTTCCTTCAGGAACTGCTTGGAAAGTTTATTGATCTGCACCAGAGGACGATTGGCGGGGCAGACATAGCTGCAGCAGCCGCATTCCATGCAGGAGTCCACCGACAGCGCGGTGAGTTCCCCGGCGTCTTTCTTGCTGAAGGCATCGGCAATGCTGGCAGGAGCCAGGCCGAAGGGGCAGGTGTTGACACAGGCGCCGCAGCGGATGCAGGCGGTGGTCTTGGGAAGCTTGGCCTCCTTGGCGGTCAGGGCCAGAACGGCGTTGGTGTTTTTCAGCACCGGTGCGGCGGTGTTCTGCACGGTCACGCCCATCATGGGGCCGCCGTAAATGAGCTTGGCGGGGTCCTCGGTCAGGCCGCCGCAGAAATCAAACAGATCCTGCATGGAAGCGCCGATGGGGGCGATCACGTTCTGGGGCTGATTGACTGCGCCGCCGTCCACGGTGACGCACTTTTCAGTAAGGGGCATGCCGGTTTTCAGATAAGTACCGATGGCAGCCAGAGTGGTGCAGTTGAGCACGATGCAGCCTACGTCGATGGGCAGCTTGCCCAGAAGAATCTTGCGGCCGGTGGTGTGGTAAATCAGCACCTTTTCGCCGCCCTGGGGGTACTTGGCGGGCAGGACCTTCACGGAAACGTCGCATTCCTTCACGGAAGATGCCATGGCGTTCATGTTGGCAATGGCGTCTTTTTTGTTGTCCTCGATGCCGATGATGACTTGTTTGATACCCAGGCATCGGGCGAGCTCCTTCAGAGCAAAGGACATGTCGTCGGCGCGGGTCATCATGGTCACGGTGTCGCTGGTGACGTAGGGTTCGCACTCGGCGCCGTTGATGATCAGATACTCAATCCGCGCGGGGTCCACATCCAGCTTCACCTGGGTGGGGAAGCCGGCGCCGCCGAGACCGACAATGCCGCTGTCCATGAGGGCGGCGATCAGTTCCTGGCGGTTATTCACAATGGGGGGAGCGAGGGTTTCGTCCGGGGTCATTTCGCCGTCGGACTCAATCACCACAGCGGTGGTGGTAGCGCCGTTAGACAGCAGGAAATCTGCCAGTTTGGTGACTTTGCCGGACACGCTGGAGTAGACATTCGATGAAAGTCCGCCGACGGCCTCGCCGATTTTGGTGCCTACCTTGACCAGTGCACCGACCTTGACGATGGGCTTGGCCGGAGCGCCGATGTGCATGGACATCGGGATGGTCACGGTTTTGGGGATATCCATGCGCACAACCGGACTTTTTTCTGTGTGTTTCCTGTGAGGTGTGTGTATTCCGGGAAGGTAAAAAGCCATATTGATACACCTTTCTTCCATTATTCGCTAAAAAGTTGAAAAATGCGGCCTCGCAACCGCAAAAAACAACCCTATATTCCAGTAAAATTTTAAGTCAAACGGTGGGCAATGTCAAGTGCAAATCATGCCGGCAGCGCCAAGAAATGACGCTCTTCGGAAGAATTCGGCGCACACAAAAAACGGCTGCCGCGAGGAAGCCGGGCGTAGCATACATTATATATAATTGTATCGTTGTTTCACCGCCGAAAAACGGAACGCAGTCCGAATCCTGTCCCGGTGGTGTCTTTCAGTTGCGCACAGTGCGAAAGAGATCGCCGGGAAACTTTGGAAGGGGAAGGAAGGAAAGGAAGATAATCATAAAAAAGGATAAAAACTTGGGTCGATAATTTGAATTTTGTTCGTTTGCAATATTGAATTTTATTGCAATATGTAGTAGAATCTATAAAACTCTTTCGGTGTGTCTCCCACTCTCGGCAAAATGTCCTTGAGGCGTGGAATTTGACTGCCGATCTCGAACCAGTGTAGAAAGGGAGGATCTCATGAACTCCAAAACCATGATGTACATCCTGAAACGAATCCTGCTTGCCATTCTGACGGTCTGGGTTGTCATCACTGTCACCTTCTTTGTCATGCGCGCGGTGCCCGGCGGCCCGTTCCTGGGCGAGAAGGCCATCTCTGAAGCCGCGCAGGAAGCGCTGAAGGCAAAATACGGCATGGACAAGCCTCTGATGGTGCAGTATTTTACATATCTGAAGGATATCGTCACCAAGTTTGATTTCGGCCCGTCTCTGAAGCTGCGCGGCCGCAGCGTCATCAACATCATTGCCGACGGAATGAAGGTCTCTGCCAAGCTGGGCCTGACCGCCGCCTGCATCGCCCTGGCTGTGGGCGTGGTTCTGGGTTCCGTCGCAGCCCTGCGCCGCAACAAGTTTGTGGATAAGGTCATCATGGTCATCACCACGGCCTTCATCTCCATGCCCTCCTTTATTATGGGTACGCTGCTGCTTCTGACCTTTGCGCTGAAGCTGGCCATCGTTCCCGCCAACGGCGAAACGGCCCAGGGCCTGATCCTGCCGATCATCACCCTGTCCCTGTCTCCCATGGCGAACATCACCCGCCTGACCCGCTCTTCCATGCTGGATGTTCTGGGTCAGGATTACATCCGTACCGCCAGAGCCAAGGGCGTGCCGCCCGTCAAGATCATCTTCGGCCATGCGCTGAAGAACTCCCTGATCCCCGTCATCACCTATTTTGGCCCCATGCTGGCCTATATCGTCACCGGCTCCCTGGTCGTGGAGCAGATCTTCGCTGTGCCCGGTATCGGCCGCTACTTCGTCAGCTCCATCACCGGCCGTGACTATCCTCTGATTATGGGCACCACCATTGTGCTGGCCACGTTGATCGTCATTATGAACCTGATCAGCGATATTATGTACAAGATCGTTGACCCGAGAATCACCCTGGAGTAAGGAGGAAGCGCAAATGAAAAACAATCCCTTCAGTCTCCATGTGAATCTGGATGACTTCAATCCCGCAACCGAGGCGGAAAAGGAATATATGGTGCAGATGCGTCCCTCCACCACCTTCTTTAAGGACGGTGTGAAGCGCCTTCTGAAGAACAAGATCGCCACCATCAGCCTGATTATCATTGTGCTGATCACTCTGACCTCCATCATTCTGCCCGCCTTCTGGCCCTACAACTACAACACCATGCTGGGCGTTCGTCCCGGCAAGCCTGTTGACGCTTCTTACAACAACCTGGCGCCGTTCACTTACGGTGAGACGGAACTGGAACGTATCGCCGCCGGCGAAAAGGTATTCCCCCACATCTTCGGCACCGATGCTTCCGGCCGTGACTACTTTATCCGCGTGGTCTACGGCACCCGCATCTCCCTGGCGGTGGGCTTCTTTGCCAGTATCATCGTTCTGATCATCGGTATGACCGTCGGCTCCCTGGCCGGCTACATCGGCGGCAAGGTGGACCTGATTATCATGCGAATCGTCGATATCATCTACTCCCTGCCCGATATGCTGATGGTCATTCTGCTGGCCTCCGTCATGAAAGTCGCTCTTGGCGAGGCCATTGAAGGCACCGTGCTGGAAAAGCTCGGCGGCAACATCATTTCGTTATTTATCATCTTTGCGCTGCTGTACTGGGTCAGTATGGCCCGTCAGATCCGCGGCCAGATCCTGTCGCTGAAGGAGCAGGAGTACGTTCTGGCAGCCAATTCCACCGGTGCAAAGTCCGGCTGGGTCATCCGCAAGCATCTGCTGCCCAACTGCATCAGCGTTGTGGTCATCTCCACCGCCCTGCAGATTCCCAGCGCCATCTTCACCGAGAGCTACCTGTCGTTCCTGGGCCTGGGCGTCAACGCGCCCATGCCGTCGCTGGGCTCCCTGGCATCCGACGCGCTCAACGGCATCAACAGCTATCCCTATCGTCTGGTAATTCCCGCTGTTACCATCTCGCTGATCGTTCTTTCTTTGAACCTGTTCGGCGATGGCCTGCGCGATGCCTTCGACCCGAAACTGAAGAATTAAGGAGGATGCAGCTATGGCAATGTTAGAAGTAAAAGATCTGCATACCTCGTTCTTTACCCCCGCCGGCGAAGTGAAGGCCGTCAACGGCATTTCCTTCTTCCTGGACCACGGTAAGGTCCTGGGCATCGTGGGCGAGTCCGGTTCCGGCAAGTCCGTTACCGCCTATTCCATCATGCAGATTCTGGAGAAAACCGGCAAGATCGTGTCCGGCTCCATTCAATTTGACGGTCAGGAACTGGTGAATGCCGGCGAGAAGGTCATGAAGACCATCCGCGGCAATAAGATCTCCATCATCTTCCAGGACCCCATGACCTCCCTGAACCCCACCTACACCATCGGCCATCAGCTGATGGAGGCGATCATGCTGCACACCCCCCGCAACAGAAAAGAGGCTTACGAGCGCGCTGTGGAGATGCTCCGTCTGGTCAACGTCAACGAGCCGGAGAAGCGTATGAATCAGTACCCCTTCGAGTTCTCCGGCGGTATGCGTCAGCGCGTGATGATCGCCATGGCCCTGGCCTGCGAGCCTGATATTCTCATCGCCGACGAGCCCACCACGGCTCTGGACGTGACCATTCAGGCCCAGATTCTGGAACTGATGCAGCAGCTGCAGAAGGAACTGGGCATGGCCATTATCATGATTACCCACGACCTGGGCGTTGTGGCCCAGATGTGCGACGAGATCATCGTCATGTACGCCGGCTCCATCTGTGAGCAGGGTACTGCCGAAGAGATCTTCTACAACCCCAAGCACGAATATACCAAGGGCCTTCTGAAGTCCATCCCCACTCTGGATAACGGCGGCAAACGCCTGCAGCCCATCACCGGCACGCCCATCGACCTTCTGAATATGCCCGCCGGCTGCCCCTTCGCACCCCGCTGCAGCGAGGCCATGAAGATTTGCCTGCGTGAACGCTGCGAGCGTATGGAGATCAACTCCGACCACGCGGCAGCCTGCTGGATGAACGTCAAGGAAGCCATGCTTCAGGAAGGCGGTGAGGAAGAATGAACGAGTCCAAAACCCTGGTTGAAGTCAAAAATCTGAAGAAGTACTTCACCGTCAACACCGGTGTGTTCGCTTCCAAGCCTCTGAAGGCCGTGGACGACGTGTCCTTTGCCATCAAGGAAGGCGAGACCCTGGGCCTGGTCGGCGAGTCCGGCTGCGGCAAGACCACCGTGGGCAGAACCCTTCTGCATCTGTATAAGCCCACTGGCGGCGAAATTTGGTTCGACGGCAAGCAGATCCAGACCAAGAAAGACCTGAAGGAATACCGCCAGACCACCGCCATGGTCTTCCAGGATCCCTACTCCTCCCTGAACCCCCGCATGACCGTTGCCGACATCATCGCCGAGCCTCTGGATGTGCACAAGGCCTACTCCAACCGCAAGGAGCGCCAGGAGAAGGTTCTGGAGCTGATGGAGCGCGTGGGCCTGAACTCCGAGCACGCCAACCGCTATGCCCACGAGTTCTCCGGCGGTCAGCGTCAGAGAATCGGCATTGCCCGTTCTCTTTCCATGAATCCCAGCTTTGTGGTCTGCGACGAGCCGGTTTCGGCTCTGGACGTTTCCATTCAGGCCCAGGTCATCAACATGTTTGATGAGCTGCAGGAGCAGATGAACCTGACGTATCTGTTCATCGCCCATGACCTGCTGGTGGTGCGCCACATTTCCGACCGCATCGCGGTTATGTACCTGGGCCGCATGGTGGAGCTGGCGGACGCCGATGAGATCTACCATCATCCCCTGCATCCCTACACCAAGAGCCTGATGTCCGCTGTGCCCCTGCCCGATCCCAAGATCGCCAAGAACAGCCACCGCATCGTCCTCTCCGGCGACATCCCCAGTCCTCTGAATGCACCCTCCGGCTGTCCCTTCCGCACCCGCTGCCCCCACGCAACGGAGGCCTGCGCCGGCGAGATGCCCGAGTTCAAGGAAGTCTCCACCGGCCATTTCGTGGCTTGCCACAATCTGGACAAATTCTAATTTGGCAAAAAAGAGCGACGCTCTTTTTTGCACAGCAAGCAAAGCTTGCTGTGCGGATATGCGTTCAGATCTTTCTTCCTCCGGATTGCCGTGCGGAGGATGATGGGTTTGGATACCAAATCCAAAATATAAGCAAGAAAGGAAACAATCAAAATGAAGAAAATCATTGCTCTGCTTCTGGTTGTCGTTCTGATCTTCTCCATGGCCGCTTGCGCCAAGGACGGCGGTAAGACTGTCGACACCAAGAACATGACCGCTGAGCAGAAGGCTCTGGCTGAAGCTGAAATCCGCTACGCCATCGGCCTGCTGTTCGACCGCAACTACATCGTCGAGGAAATCGGCCAGGCTGGCCAGGTTCCCGCTTCCTCCT
>SVLN01000037.1 GCA_015067925.1 Oscillospiraceae bacterium | reverse complement strand
GGTGCAAGGAGCACGGCAAGACTCATGAAGAACTGCTGCACGCAGGCGTCGCCTGCGGCGTTGTCTGGCAGGATGGCCGCATGTTCAACGAGCCTTATGGCATCCGCATGAACCTGGCCGTTCCCACTGAAAAGGTGAAGGAAGCCTTCGATCGCCTGGACAAGTACGTCTTTAATGCATAAATCAATACTTACGAAAAGCACGGCAGTTTTCTGCCGTGCTTTTTGCGTCTGCGGCCATTGTTCTGCGGGGAAGGACGTGATATAATCGCAAGGAACGCGCGAAAAAAAGGGAGATTTCTATGGAACAAGGCTACAACAAAACAATCACCGCGTGCTTTGTGGGATATATCGTCCAGGCGATCGTCAATAATTTCGTGCCGCTGCTGTTTCTGACATTTCATCGCATTTATAGCATTCCTCTGACACAGATCACGCTGCTGGTTACGCTCAATTTCGCAATTCAGCTGTTGGTAGATCTGCTGTCCGTCGGCTTTGTTGATCGGTTGGGATACCGCACCTGTATGGTGTTGGCGCACATGTTTTCTGCGGTGGGATTTGTGCTGCTGACCATTCTGCCGGATTTGATGAGCTCTGCCTTCTGGGGAATCTTGCTGTCCGTTATGGTTTATGCCGTCGGCGGCGGATTGTTGGAGGTCCTGGTCAGCCCTGTGGTGGAAGCCTGTCCCACCGACAACAAAGAGAAAACCATGAGCATGCTGCACTCCTTTTATTGCTGGGGACATGTGGGCGTTGTGCTGCTGTCCACGGTGTTCTTCCGCCTGTTCGGCATTGAAAACTGGAAGATTTTGGCCCTTCTTTGGGCGTTCATTCCCCTGGCCAATGCCGTTGCCTTCATGAAGGTGCCCGTTGCTCCTCTGCTTGCGGAAGGGGATACCGGAATGAGCGTCAAGGAACTGCTCCGAAACAAGCTGTTCTGGCTCCTGCTTCTGATGATGCTGTGTTCCGGTGCCAGTGAGCAGGCAGTCAGTCAGTGGGCATCTGCCTTGATGGAGAAGGAATTTGGCATTTCAAAGACTGTCGGCGACCTGGTTGGCCCTATGATGTTTGCAGTTTTGATGGGAACGGCCCGCGCTTATTACGGAAAGCGCGGCGATCGGATGAATCTGAACCGGTTTATGGTGTTTAGCTGCGGACTCGCCATTGCGGCCTATCTCGGCGTTGCTTTGCTGCCGATTCCAGCACTGAGCCTGGTTTGCTGCGGCCTGTGCGGCCTGTCCGTGGGTATCATGTGGCCCGGCACCTTCAGCAAGGCCTCCGTTGTTTTGCGCAAGGGCGGCACGGCGATGTTCGCCCTTCTGGCTCTCTGCGGCGATCTGGGCTGCTCCCTGGGGCCGACCGTGGTCGGCTTTGTGTCGGGCCTTGCGAATGACAACCTGAAGCTGGGTATCCTGGTCGCGGTGGTGTTTCCGGCGATGCTCCTGTGGGGCCTTTGGCGCTGCGGCAAGAAAACAGCATAAGAAAAAGGCAAGCTGCATAGCAGCTTGCCTTTCGTTGTTTATTGTTCCGTGTGCTGGTCAATGTAAAGAAGCATCCGATTGCGCAGAATCAGAAATGCGGCCAGGGCGATGATGGAACAGACGCCGAAGCTCCAGGCCACACCTTTGTAGAATCCGACGATCAGCGCCAGGGCGTAGAGAACGCATAGCATCACGATGAGCACTCGGTGTTCGCGCAGCCACTTGCGTTTCCAATATTGGTACTGCTCGCCATGGGAGAAGGCCATGGCTCAGTCCTCCTTGCGGCAGAGGGAATCGCCCACGCGGTAGATGTCGCCTGCGCCCACGGTAAGGATCAGGTCTCCCGGCTGGGCCAGATCACGCAGCTGCTGGGTGACCTGGGGCAGGGTGGAGCAGTAGGAGCTGCCGGGAATCTGCGTACAAAGATCCCGGGAGGAAATGCCGATGGTATTGCGTTCCCGGGCGGCGTAGATCTCCGCCAGGATGGTCACATCCGGCAGCTGCAGCTCCCGGACGAAGTCATCGAACAGAGCGGCGGTGCGGGTGTAGGTGTGGGGCTGGAAAGCAGCGATGATGCGCTTGTAACCCATCATGCGCGCGGCGGTGAACAGGGCGTGCAGTTCGCCGGGATGGTGGGCATAATCATCGTAAACGTCCGCGCCGTGATAGCTTCCCTTATACTCCATGCGTCTGCCGGCGCCGCCGAAGGAGGCAAGACCGTCCTGAATTGCCTCGGCGTCGATGCCATAGCACCAGGCCACGGCGGCCGCAGCGATGGCATTCTGGGCATTGTGACGGCCGTAGACGCGGAGGTTCAGGTGGCAGAAGAACTGATCGCCCGCGTACAGGTCAAAGCTGCGGTAATCCTCCGAGAAGTTGGTGCCGTAGACGCGGTAGCCCGGCTGCATGCCGAAGGTGACTACGTCCAGACCATCCAGCGCCTTCATGGTGTTCTCATCCTCGCCGTTGGCCACAACGGTGCCGCCGTTGGGAACCAGCTCGGCAAAGCGGCGGAAAGAGGCCTGAATATCCGCAAGATCCTTGAAGAAGTCCAGATGATCCTCTTCAATGTTCAGAATCAGGGCGGTGGTGGGGAAGAAATTGAGGAAGCTGTTGCAGTATTCGCAGCTTTCCATAATGATGTAATCGCCCTGGCCCACCCGATGGCCGGCGCCCAGAATGGGCAGGTTGCCGCCAATCATGACGGTGGGATTCTTCTCAGCTTGCAGGAAGATGTGGGTCACCATGGAAGAGGTGGTGGTCTTGCCGTGGGTGCCTGCAATGCAGATGGCGTGCTTATAGCGCTGCATGATGACGCCCCAGGCCTCGGCGCGCTCAAAGACGGGGATGCCCAGAGCGCGGGCAGCGGCGATCTCGGGGTTGTCGTTGTGCACGGCGGCGGTGCGGATGATGCAATCGGCGCCGCGGATGTTCTCGGCGCTGTGGCCGATGGAAACCCGGATGCCGTTGTGCTCCAGCTCCTGGGTGCTGACAGAGGAGTTCATGTCAGAGCCGGTGATGGTCATGCCCTTCATCTGCAGGACCAAACCCAAAGGACGCATGCTCACGCCACCAATGCCCACCAGATGGGCGCGCTTGCCGGGAACGAGATAATCGTGAATATTGAAATGTTCAGTGTCTGTCATAAGAAAGACCTCCGAAACGGAAAAGATTGCGTTCATACCAAAAAGATATTATAATACCAATGCAGAAAAAATACAAGGGGGTGGGCCAATGCAGCAAATCAGTCCGAATGCGCTGCGCGTTCTGCGCACGTTGGAAGAGCGGGGATACTGCGCCTTTTTGGTGGGCGGCTGCGTCAGGGATCTGCTTTTGAATAGACCTGTGAACGATTGGGATATTACCACCTCCGCCTTGCCGCAGCAAACGCAAGAGAGCTTTGAGAAATCGATTCCCACAGGCATCCAACACGGCACCATCACGGTTCTTCTGGAAGGGGAGAGCTTTGAGGTCACCACCTTCCGCGCCGATGGTGCGTATCTGGATGGAAGAAGACCTGCTGAGGTAGCCTTTGTGCCGAATTTGCAGGAGGATCTGGCCAGAAGAGACTTTACCATCAACGCCATGGCCATGGATGCACGCGGAGAGATCACCGATCTGTACGGTGGCAGGGAGGACCTGCAGCGCGGCCTGATCCGCTGCGTGGGCGAGGCAGAAACGCGCTTTTCCGAGGATGCCTTGCGCATGCTGCGGGCGGTGCGATTCTCTGCCCAGTTGGACTTTTCCATCGAAGAGGGAACGCAGCGGGCCATCCTGACCTGCGCGAAGCTGTGCGAAAAGCTCTCAGCCGAGCGGGTACGCGATGAGATCGAAAAGACGATTCTGAGCCGAAATCCCGCGCATCTGGCGAGGATGATCGAATGGGGCCTGCTGACGGCATTCGGCCTGCGGGGTGAATATGAGCTGTCGGCGCTGGGCAATGTGCCCGCAGAGCGCCTGACCCGATGGGCCCAGGCAAAGCATATGCTGCCTCAGTTGGATCTATCCATGCTGCGGCTGGAGAAGCGCGCGGTGCGCCTGTGCACCGCCGCGGCAGAGCTGTGTACCGTGATGCAGACGGAATTGGACTGCAAGCGCATCATCGCCTCTCATGGCTGGGAAACGGCACAATTGACCGCGCAGCTGTGTGGAATGGAACAGGTGATTTCCCGAATTGAAGGCAGTGGCGACTGCGTGAGCCTGGCGCAGCTGGCCATCCGCGGCGGCGATCTGCCGGAATTGCAGGGTGCAGCGGTGGCAGATGCCCTGCATCGTGTTCTGGAGCATGTGCTGCAGCATCCCGACGAGAATGAACGCGAGCACCTTCTGGATCTGCTGCACCGGGGCGAGATTTGAGCACTGTGCCAGAATTGCCACAAAAAGTCTATTATTCCGTAAAAATTCCGTCATTTCGGCGGATTGACGGGAGAGAAAAAACAGGTATAATAGAAGTATCTTGAATGAAAGTTTCTGTGACTGACGGAACCGTGGGTTTAACCACGAGGGAGCGGGAGCTTTGAACATGCCGACCGTCTGGGCAGTCTGATCGCATTTGATTCAGGCTGCCTTTTTGCGTTTTTCGGCCCACAATGAACAGGAGGAAGTTATTCATGAGCGTTTACGATCTGAACAACCTGCAGGAACTGCTGCAGCAGAACACCTACCCCGGCAGAGGCATCGTCATCGGTGTTTCCGAAGATGGCAAGAATGCCGTCAGCGCCTATTTCATCATGGGCCGCAGCGCCAACAGCCGCAACCGCGTTTTCCGCGAGATGGAAAACGGTGATCTGATCACCGCTCCCTTTGACGAGAGCAAGGTGGAGGATCCGAGCCTGATCATCTACAATGCCGTGCGCAAGTTCGGCAACCACCTGATCGTCACCAACGGCGACCAGACCGATACCATCTATGACGCCCTGGCCAGCGGCAAGAGCTTCCTGGACGCTTGCGAGACCCGTCAGTTTGAGCCGGACGCTCCCAACCTGACTCCGCGTATCAGCGGCGTTCTGGTGTTCCCCGGCACCGGCCTGCGCTATCAGATGTCCATCCTCAAGAGCGCCGACGCCGAAGGCACCGCTTGCAACCGCTATTACTTCCGCTATACCGGCCTGGCCGGCGTGGGCCATTTCCTGCACACTTACAACTGCGACGGCAACCCCATCCCCACCTTCACCGGTGAGCCCGAGCGCGTTGCCATTGGCTCCGACATCGATGCATTTGCCAACATGATGTGGGAAAACCTGAACGAGCAGAACAAGATCTCCCTGTATGTCCGCTACGACAATCTGGAAACCGGCGAGGTCCAGAAGCGCATCTTCAACAAGAACGTGTAAGAGAGGAACGAAACTATGAAAGAATTTGAACTGAAATATGGCTGCAACCCCAATCAGAAGCCTGCCAAGATTTATATGAACAACGGCCAGGAGCTGCCCATCGAGATCCTCTCCGGCCGCCCCGGCTACATCAACTTCCTGGATGCCTTCAACTCCTGGCAGCTGGTCAAGGAGCTCAAGGAAGCCACCGGCATGGCCTGCGCCACCTCCTTCAAGCATGTCAGCCCCACTTCCGCTGCTGTCGGCACCGTGCTGCCCGAGAAGCTGAAGAAGGCCTGCTTTGTCGATGACATCCCCGGCCTGGACGAGTCCCCGCTGGCCTGCGCTTACGCCCGCGCCCGCGGCACCGACCGCCAGAGCTCCTTCGGCGACTGGATCGCCCTGTCCGACGTCTGCGACGTCACCACCGCCAAGCTCATCAAGCGCGAAGTCTCCGACGGCGTCATCGCCCCCGGCTACGAGCCCGAGGCTCTGGAGATCCTGAAGCAGAAGCGCAAGGGCGGCTACAACATCGTCAAGATCGACCCCAACTACGTTCCCGAAGAGCAGGAAGTCAAGCAGGTCTTCGGCATCACCTTCGAGCAGGGCCGCAACAACTTCAAAATCAACCGCGAACTGCTGACCAACATGGTTACCGAGAAGAAGGATCTGCCCGAAGAGGCCATCCGTGACCTGATCATTGCCCTCATCACCCTGAAGTACACCCAGTCCAACTCCGTTTGCTACTGCGTGGACGGCCAGGCCATCGGCGTCGGCGCCGGTCAGCAGAGCCGTATCTACTGCACCCGTCTTGCCGGCGGCAAGGCTGATATCTGGCACCTGCGTCAGCATGACAAGGTCCTGAATCTGCCGTTCCTGCCGACCCTGGGCCGCGCCGACCGCGACAACGTGGTTGATGTTTACATCTCCGAGGATTGCGAAGACGTCCTGGGCGATGATGTCTGGCAGAAGTACTTCACCGTCCGTCCCGAGCCCTTCACCAAGGCTGAGCAGAAGGCTTACCTTTCCACCATCACCGGCGTGAGTGTCGGTTCTGACGCCTTCTTCCCGTTCGATGACAACATCGAGCGCGCCCGCCGCAGCGGTGTGAGCTACATCGCCGAGCCCGGCGGCTCCATCCGTGACGATGTGGTCATCGATACCTGCAACAAGTACGGCATTGCCATGGCCTTCACCGGCATGCGCCTGTTCCATCACTAAGTTTTATAAAAAAGACACCATTCGGATCAAACCGGGTGGTGCCTTTTTTCGTATGTGTTATTATATAACTGAAAAAGGAGGAAGAAAAATGAAGAAACAATTCTCGTGTTTTGTGCTGTTACTTCTGGCAATTTCCTTCCTTATGACGGCTTGTGCGGAGCAAGAAATGCTGGGAGAGGATCCGGTCAAGGCCAGAAACGCGACAGCCAGCAGCATGTACAATGTGAACACGCTGCAGGATATTCCCAATCAAACACCGATCGATACCGTTGTGGTGGCAACTGCAAAAACGCCCGGAGAATGCGAGTGGTACAGAGAAGGAGAAATCCTGCAAAATGTTGGCCCCGTGGCTTCCGTTGATTTGCGTACCTACGGTGCGCTGATGGACTACGAGGTGGAAGAGGTCATCAAGGGTGAAGATGCTCTGGTTGGTACGACGATTACGGTTTGCGAGAAAATTCGCTTGGTGGATGGAAGCTTGAGCACGCCGTTCTGCATCGGCGAGAATGCGGACCGAGTGGTGCTCTGCCTGAGAAAATCCAGCGATGGAACCTTGTATTATTGCCACATCGCCGAGTATTTTCTGATGCCTGTTCTGGATGACGGCACGCTGGAAGTGTGGCCTTACATCAACAGGAGCAGAGAAAAAATCACCCTGGCCGATTTTAAAGCATTGTATGAATAAGCCTTTGCGGCAGCTGCTCTTACAGCTGCCGCGTTTTTCATCTGTCAAAGTATACAAAAGGACAAGCTCACATTTGTTTTAAGTTCATGAATCAGAAGAAATGGCGGGTTTTTGACGATTTCTGCTTGCTTTTTCTTCCAAGGTGCGGTATCTTAATGCCAAGTAAAAGGCAATACAATACCCTTATGCGGCAACAGTGTCCTGCAAAATAATAAGGATGCCGTTGCCTTCTTTGTTTTAGAAGTTCAGGAAAGGGCGAGGCTTTATGGAGATCACAAAAATCTTTGGCTCGAATGTATTCAACGCCACAGTCATGAAGGAACGACTCCCCAAAAAGGTGTTTGAGGAAGTCATCCACGTGATGGTGCACGGCGGCCAGCTGAGTATGGAAGTTGCCGACGTGGTGGCCAATGAGATGAAGGACTGGGCCGTGGAACACGGCGCCACGCACTACACCCATTGGTTCCAGCCGCTCACCGGCACCACTGCCGAAAAGCATGATTCGTTCATCACCGCGCCCCGGCGCGGCAAGACCCTGCTGCAGCTCAGCGGCAAGCAGCTGATTATGGGCGAGTCCGATGCATCCAGCTTCCCCTCCGGTGGCCTGCGCGCTACCCACTACGCCCGCGGTTATACCGCGTGGGATATCACGTCTCCCGCGTTCTTAAAGGAAGGCTCCACCGGTCCGGTACTGTGTATCCCCACTTCTTTCGTCTCCTACACCGGTGAGGCCCTGGACCAGAAGACGCCGCTGCTGCGTTCCATGCAAGCCCTGAATACCCAGGCGCTGCGCATTGTACGTCTGTTCGGCAACCTGGAGGCGACGAAGGTCAACGTTGCCGTCGGTCCCGAGCAGGAGTATTTCCTGGTAGACCGCGAAAAGTACTTAAAGCGCCGCGACCTGATTTACACCGGCCGCACCTTGTTTGGCGCCCCTGCACCCAAGGGCCAGGAACTGGACGATCAGTACTTTGGCTCTATCCGTGAGCGCATCGGCGCTTACATGAAGGACCTGAACGTGGAGCTGTGGAAACTGGGCATTACCTCCACCACCCAGCACAATGAGGTTGCCCCCAGCCAGCACGAGATGGCACCCATCTACGAAACCGCCAACATTGCGGTCGATCACAACCAGCTAACCATGGAAACCATGAAGCGTGTTGCTTACAACCATGGCATGGTGTGTCTGTTGCATGAAAAGCCCTACGCCGGCGTCAATGGCTCCGGTAAGCACAACAATTGGTCCCTGAGCACCGACAACGGTGTGAACTTGGTGGATCCGGGTGATTCGCCCAACGACAACCTGCAGTTCCTTTTGGTGCTGGCCTGTATGATGAAAGCTATTGACGACCATGCAGATCTGCTGCGTGCCTCCGCAGCCAATGCCGGCAACGATCACCGTTTGGGCGCCAACGAAGCGCCACCGGCCATCATCTCCATCTTCCTGGGCAGTCAGCTGGAGGACGTGGTCAACCAGATCGTCGACCACGGCGCCGCGGCTACTTGCCTGCACGGCGGCAAGCTGGACACCGGTGTTGATACCCTGCCGGTTCTGAACAAGGATGCCACCGACCGCAACCGCACCTCACCCTTTGCCTTCACGGGCAATAAGTTTGAATTCCGCATGGTCGGTTCCTCTGACTCCGTGGCTATGCCCAACACCATTCTCAACACCATCGTGGCCGAGGCCTTCTGTGAGGCAGCCGATGTGCTGGAAAACGCAGAAGATTTTGAGTCCGATTGCAAGAGCCTGATTGCCAAACTCATGAAAGAGCATGTTCGCATCATCTTCAATGGCAACGGCTACTCTGAAAAGTGGGTGAAAGAAGCGGAAAAGCGCGGCCTGCCGAATTTGAAGAGTATGGTCTCTGCGATCCCGTGCTTGACCTCCGAAAAGTCGGTTAACATGTTCGAGAAATTCTCTGTGTTCAGCAGAACAGAGCTGGAAGCACGGTCTGAGGTGCTCTACGAGACCTATGCCAAGGTTGTAAACATCGAGGCACAGACCATGCTGCACATGGCCAGCAAGCATTACATTCCTACGGTCATCAGCTATACAACCGAGCTGGCGGCATCTATCTCCACTGTGCAGGACGCCTGCCCTGAGGCAGATGTGAGCACGCAGAAGGAACTGCTGATGTCCGCAAGCTCCCTGCTGGCCCAGGCCAGAAGCGCCCAACTGCATTTGCAGACGGTCAGCGCTAAGGTTAACGCCATGCAGAACGTGGAAGAGATGGCCAATGCCATCCACGACGAGGTGGTGCCCGCCATGAAGGCTCTGCGTGCACCCATTGACGCTCTGGAACTGATCGTGGACAAATCCATCTGGCCGGTTCCGACCTACGGCGATTTGATGTTTGAAGTCTGATCCTCTGGCAGCGGCGCCCGTACGGCGCCGCTGCGTGTTTCAAAAGGAGAAAACCCATGAAATTTACCAAGATGCACGGCATCGGAAATGATTATATTTACGTCAACTGCTTCTGCGAGCAGGTGGAAGATCCCGCCGCGGTGGCGCAGCTGCTGTCCCAGCGGCGGTTTGCCGTGGGCGCGGACGGACTAATTCTGATCTGCCCGTCCGAGGTGGCGGATTTCCAGATGGTGATGTACAATGCTGACGGCAGCCGCGGCAAAATGTGTGGCAACGGCATCCGCTGCGTGGGCAAGTACGTCTATGATCGCGGCCTGACGGACAAAACCATCGTCACAGTGGAGACTCTGGGCGGCATCAAGACCCTGGATTTCACGCTGAAAGATGGCGTGGTGGATTCGGTGCGTGTGGATATGGGCGCACCCATCTGGCAGCCGGAGCAGGTGCCTGTAATCTTCTCAGGGGAGAAAATGCTGGACGCACCTCTTACCGTGGAAGGGAAGACCTGGCAGGTCAGCGCCGTGAGCATGGGAAATCCCCACTTGGTGACCTTTGTTGCCGATGTGGATAGCCTCAACCTGGAAGAAATTGGCCCTCACTTTGAGTGCCACGAGGTATTTCCGGAGCGGGTGAACACGGAGTTCATTCAGATCCTGGACCGGGAGAATCTGAAAATGCGCGTTTGGGAGCGCGGCTCCGGGGAGACCTGGGCCTGCGGAACCGGCGCCTGTGCCAGCTTTGTTGTGGCAAACGCTATGGGTTACTGCGGCAAGGCTGCAACGCTGCATCTGCGCGGCGGCGATCTTCTGATCGAACTGGCGGAGAATGGCCACATTCTCATGTCGGGCCCAGCCAGCTTTGTCTACGATGGGGAAACATTAATGCTGTAATCTTTGCGCCGTAGGGGAGACTCTGCGGCGCTTTTTCATGTGAATCACGAAAAATAATACTGTAAAAACAAAGAGGAAGATGATATAATAGATTGGATTGTAATTCTTCCAAAATGGAGGCATTTCTATGATTCAGAATTTGAATGAGCCCGAGCGCCTGCCGGAGCACTATGAGCCGCCCCTGCAGGAGCCGGAAAAGTATACCCCTCGGCCTAAGTGGCAGATTATCCTGGCTTGGGTGCTGTTGGGCGTCGTGATCCTGGGCGTAGTCAATATCTGCTACTGGGAGATCTTCGGATAAGGAGCAAGAATATGAAACTGCTTTGGAAGCTCTTTGCGAGCTTTTTCAGAATTGGATTGTTTACCTTCGGCGGCGGCTATGCCATGCTGCCCATGCTGCAGAAAGAGGCCGTGGAAAAGAACGGCTGGGTTACGGAAGAGGAAATTTTGGATTGCTATGCCATCGGTCAGTGCACGCCTGGCGTGATTGCCGTCAATACTGCTACCTTCGTGGGCTATCAGCAGAAGGGGATAATCGGCGGCCTGGCTGCCACCCTGGGCGTGGTGAGCCCCAGTGTGATCATCATCACCATCATTGCCCTGGTACTCAGCAGCTTTGCCTCCAACCCTTATGTGTTGCATGCCTTTGCCGGCATCCGGATCGCTGTAGCGGTTCTGACGCTGATGGCTGTCATCAAGCTCTACAAATCCGGCGTGAAGGGCGCCTATGGCAATGCCTTGATGATTGCCACGCTGCTTTTGAGCGTGCTGTTTGATATTTCCCCGGTGATTCTGGTGATTGCGGCCATCGTTCTTGGTTGTGTGCTGGAACTGGCTCGCGGAAAGGGGGAGAAGGCATGAAGCTTCTTTTGATGTTCCTTGAGTTCTTCAAGACCGGCCTGTTCTCCATCGGCGGAGGTCTGGCAACCTTGCCGTTCCTCAACGCCATGGGTGACAAGTATGGCTGGTTTACCCGGGCGGACGTGGCCAATATGCTGGCCATCAGCGAATCCACCCCCGGCCCTATCGGCGTTAATATGGCGACCTATGCCGGCGTTCAGACTGCCGGTGTGTTCGGTGGCATCCTGACCACCTTGGGCCTGGTGACGCCCAGTTTTATCATCATCATTCTGGTGGCATCGGTTCTAAAGCGTTTTCGTGAGAACCGTTTCGTGCAGTCTTCCCTGAAGTCTCTGCGCCCGGTTTCCGTGGGCCTGGTGGCTTCCGCGGTGCTGAGCGTCTTTGCTGCCTCGCTCATTGATCTCGAGGCACTGCTTGCCTTGAATTGGAAGGGAATTACTTCCATTGGCGCGGTGGCGACCTTTGCTGTGCTGCTGTTTGTCCGTGTCAAATGGAAGAAGCTGCACCCCATCGTTCTGGTACTCATTGGCGCAGTAGCAGGCATCCTGCTGAAACTGTAAAGGCGGCGCGAGATGACGATTCTGGGAATTGACCCTGGTTACGCCACCATCGGCTTCGGTATCGTCGAGCAGGACGGGGGCGCCATCCGATTAAAGCAGTACGGAACCATCAACACGCCTGCGGGGATGGAGTTTCCGCAGCGCCTTGCCACGATCTACCGGGATATGAACGAGCTGATGGAAGCCTTCCACCCGGATGTGATGGTGGTGGAAGAGCTGTTCTTCGGCAACAACGTTACCACCGGCATCGGCGTGGCCCATGGACGCGGCGTGATCCTTCTGGCGGCTGCGGAGCGGAATATTCCGATCATTGAATACAAACCCTCCCAGGTCAAACAGGCTGTGGTGGGTTACGGCAATGCCGAGAAGAAACAGGTCATGGAGATGACCCGCCGCCTTCTGAATCTGGAGAAGATTCCCCGTCCCGACGATGCGGCGGACGCTATTGCCATTGCGCTGTGCCACGCGCGCAGCAACACTTCATTACTGAGCCGATTTGGCAGGTGAGAATATGCTGTTTTACTATCTGGAAGGAAATATTGCCCTGGTGGATGCCAATCTGGCTGTGGTGGATTGCGGCGGCGTGGGTTTTGAATGTGCCACGACCCGCTACACCCTCTCTCAGCTGAAGGTGGGCCAGCGTCACAGACTTTATACATACTGCTCTGTCCGCGAGGATGCCTTTGACGTGTTTGGCTTCGCCACCCGGGATGAGCTGCGCTGTTTTGAGATGCTTCTGAGCGTCACAGGTGTGGGCCCCAAGGCGGCCCTGGCCATCTTGTCGTCCACTACGCCGGACGGATTCCGTCTGGCTGTTCTGACGGGCGATGAGAAGGCGCTGATCGCCGCGCCGGGCATCGGCAAGAAGATCGCGCAGCGTATTCTTTTGGAACTGAAGGATAAAATAGCCGGTACCCAGAGCGAGTTTACCGCCTCTTCCGAGGGCATCGTTCTGCCTCAGACCGGCGGCAAGATGGATGAAGCCCTGGCTGCCCTGGCTGCCCTGGGTTACTCCGGCGCGGAGAGCGCGCAGGCGCTGCGCGGCGCGGACCCGGAAAAGCTGAGTGTACAGGAATTGGTGCGCTATGCCCTGCGCGCCATGGTGATGCCGTAAGGAGGTGCTGGAATGGGAATCGATTACGCAAGAGAATCGGAAGAACCGATCATCTCAAAAACGCTGACGCCCCAGGACGAGGGCGAATTTTCCCTGCGTCCGAAGACCCTGGCGGACTATACCGGCCAGGAAAAGGCAAAGAGCAATCTGCAGATTTATATCGAAGCGGCCCGCCGCCGCGGTGAATCCTTGGATCATGTGCTGCTCTATGGCCCTCCGGGCCTGGGCAAGACCACCCTGGCGGGCGTTATCGCCAATGAAATGGGTGTGAATATCCGCATCACGTCTGGTCCGGCCATTGAAAAAACCGGTGATCTGGCGGCGCTTCTGACCAACCTGAATCCCGGCGACATTCTGTTTATTGACGAAATCCATCGTCTCAACCGCATGGTGGAGGAGATTCTGTATCCCGCTATGGAGGACTATGCCATTGACATCATCATTGGTAAGGGCCCCTCTGCCAACTCCATTCGCCTGGATCTGCCGAAGTTCACTCTGATCGGTGCCACCACCCGCGCCGGTCAGCTCTCCAGCCCGCTGCGCGACCGTTTTGGTGTGTCCCTGCGTCTGGAGCTGTACACCACGGAGGAGCTGGCCCGCATTGTAATGCGTTCGGCAACCCTTCTGAACACGCCCATCGATCCCGATGGAGCTCGGGAGATCGCCTCCCGCAGCCGCGGCACGCCCCGAATCGCCAACCGGATGCTGCGCCGTGTGCGTGACTTTGCCCAGGTGCTGGGAGAGGGTGTCATTACCCGCGATATTGCCGATGAGGCCCTCAGCCGCCTGGAGATTGACCATTTGGGCCTGGATGCCATTGACCGCCGCATGCTCAAGGCCATCATCACCCACTACGGCGGCGGCCCTGTGGGCCTGGAAACGCTGGCGGCCACCATCGGCGAGGAAGCGGTGACCCTGGAGGATGTTTACGAACCGTATCTGATGCAGTTGGGTTACCTGACCCGCACACCCCGCGGACGCTGCGTGACCCGCCTGGCCTACAATCATCTGCATCTGCCGTATGAAGGCCAGGACAACGATCAACTGGAATTTGGGGGAGCTTAAATGGGTAAATTATTTGGAACCGATGGTATCCGCGGCATTGCCAATGAAACGCTGACCTGCGAAATGGCATTTCGCGTGGGTCAGGCCGCAGCCATCGTACTTGGTGAAAAGAAAGAGGGAAAACCTCTGTTTCTCATCGGCCGTGACACCCGCATTTCCGGCGACATGCTGGAATCCTGCCTGGTGGCCGGCCTGTGCAGCTGCGGCGCCAACGTGCTGCGGCTGGGTGTGATCCCCACGCCGGGTGTGGCGTATCTGACGGTGCTCAACCATGCGGACGCGGGCATTGTCATTTCCGCATCCCACAATCCTTATGCATACAACGGCATCAAGATCTTCTCCGGTGAAGGCTTTAAGCTGAATGATGACCTGGAGGCTCACATTGAGGAGCTGATCCTCTCCGGCGAAGCACTTCCCGTCAAAACCGGCGGGGAGATCGGTAAGGCTGCCGACGGTACTTATCAGAGCGATGAGTATATTCGATATCTGGCCTCCAAGGTGGAAGAGCAGAGCCTGTTTGGCCTCAGAGTGCTGATCGACTGCGCCAACGGCGCGGCTTCGGCCACCGCCAAGCGCCTGTTCCGCCGTTATCCCATGAATGTGGAGTTTATCCATGATACTCCGGATGGCGTGAACATCAACGCAGGCTGCGGTTCGACCCATCTGCAGGACTTAAGCCGCCGTGTGGTGGAGGGGTGCTATGATGTTGGCATCGCCTTTGACGGAGACGCCGATCGCTGCCTGGCTGTGGACGAAAACGGCACCTTGGTGGACGGCGACCACATCATGGCCATCTGCGCCCAGGCGCTGCGCGCCGAAGGCAAGCTGCCCGGTGACGGCTTTGTTGCCACGGTCATGTCCAATCTTGGCCTTCACAAATATGTCAAGGCCAATGGCCTGAAGATGCTCTGTGCAGACGTTGGTGACCGCAACGTACTGGAAATGATGCAGCGTGAAGGCATGTGCCTGGGCGGTGAGCAGTCCGGCCATGTCATCTTCCTCGATGACCTGACCACCGGCGACGGCCAGCTGTGTGCCTTGCACTTCCTGTCTATTCTGGCTTCCTCCGGTAAGAGCCTGAGCGAACTCTCCGGTGAGATTCCCACTTATCCGCAGATCCTGCTGAACGTTCCCGGCCCCCACAACGCGGCCGACAAGCAGGCGCTTTTGACCCACCCGGATCTGCAGACGGCTATTGATGAGAAGAACAAAGAAATGGATGGCGATGGCCGCATTCTGGTGCGTGCCTCCGGTACGGAAGCGTTGATTCGCGTCATGGTGGAGGCTTCCACTCAGGTTGTCGCGGAGCATGTGGCAGAGGATTTGGTGAATATCGTCGAATCTATACAAAAAATAAAATAAAAATAAAAAGATCATTATTTACTATTGACGAAAACCAGAATCTTCTATATAATAAGAGCTGTGCAAACGTACCCAACAGGTGAATTGGCAATATTTTCTCTCTTGGGAAACGACGCAAACTCCATTCAGCGATTACGGCAAAGTCCGTACGCAATATAAAACCCTGCAACGAAAGACCGGCCAAATTCTGGAAGATCCTACATTTCAGGGAGACAACACACTTTCTTAAAGAGAGGGAAAAATCAATGTTTGAAGACAAAACCTTAGTTTGCAAAGAGTGCGGCGCCGAGTTCGTGTTTACCGCCGGTGAGCAGGAGTTCTACGCTGAGAGAGGCTTCCAGAATGAGCCGCAGCGCTGCAAGCCCTGCCGTGACGCTCGCAAGAA
>SVLN01000036.1 GCA_015067925.1 Oscillospiraceae bacterium | reverse complement strand
AAGAACATGACCGCTGAGCAGAAGGCTCTGGCTGAAGCTGAAATCCGCTACGCCATCGGCCTGCTGTTCGACCGCAACTACATCGTCGAGGAAATCGGCCAGGCTGGCCAGGTTCCCGCTTCCTCCTTCGTCGCCATGGGTATGACCGATGCCGACGGTTCCGAGTTCTACAAGAACGCCGGCACCAGCAAGGACTATGACGGCTACTACAACGTCGCCAAGGAAGCTTTCGAGGCCAACTTCAACGAGGCCATGGCCATCCTGAAGAAGTACTACAAGGTCGACTCCAATGGCATGTTCACCAACTTCCCCACCCTGACCTACCTGTACAACACCTCTGAGGCTCACAAGGCCATTGGTGAGTACCTGCAGACCGCTCTGGCCGCTGTTGGCATCATCATGAACCTGGAGAACCAGGAATGGAACACCTTCCTGAACACCCGTAAGAACGGCGACTACTCCGTCGCTCGTAACGGCTGGCTGGCTGACTACAACGATCCCATCTGCTTCCTGGATATGTGGACCACCGAGTCCGGCAACAACGACGTTCAGTTCGGCCGCGGCAACCACGCCGGTCTGAAGATCTACAGCATGGATCTGACCAGCCTGGGCTACGACATCAAGGTTGAGAACGGCACTTGGGCCGACACCTTCGACAAGGTCATCCCCCTGATCAAGACCTGCACCGACAACACCACCCGTTATGCCCTGATGCATGTCGCTGAAGACCTGCTGATGAGCACCGGCGCCATCGTCCCCCTGTACTTCTACACCGACATCTACATGGTTGACGATTCCGTCTCCGGCTTCTACGCCAACCCCCTGGGCTACAAGTACTTCTCCAAGACCGCTGTCAACGGTTCCACCGACAGCATCTCTGTCTGCCTGTCCTCTGAGCCCGACACCATCGACCCCGCTCTGAACTCCGCCGTTGACGGCGCTACCCTGGTTTCCCACCTGTTCGCCGGCCTGGCAAAGTGGGATCAGGATGCCAACGGCAACCTGGTCATCACCGCTGACTGCGCCACCGACCTGCCCGAGGGCGTTGCCAACGATGACGGCACCATCACCTACACCTACACCCTGAAGGACGGCCTGAAGTGGTCCGACGGTCAGGCTCTGACCGCTGGTGACTTCGTCTATGCATGGAAGCGCGCTGCCTCCACCGAGCTGGGCGCTGACTATGGCTACATGTTCGAAGTTGTCAAGGGCTACCCCGACAACCTGGCTGTTGAAGCCGTTGACGACAAGACCATCACCATCACCCTGAACAACGCCGTTGCTTACTGGAACGAGCTGCTGGCATTCCCCACCTACTTCCCCGTCCGTGAGGATGTTGTTGCTGACGAAGCTTGGGCCACCGAGGCTGCTACCTACGTTTCCAACGGTGCTTACACCATGACCGGTTGGGATCACAACTCCACCATCACCCTGACCAAGAACGACAACTTCCACGATGCCGCCAACGTCACCATGGAAGAGATCAAGTTCTACCTGTCTGACGACGCTAACAACATGCTGACCAACTTCAAGAACGGCACTTGGCAGTTGATCGACGACGTTCCCACCAACGAGATCGCGGCTCTGAAGACCGAGTATCCCACTGAGTTCGTCATCGCCGGCCAGATCGGCACCTACTATGTCTGCTGGAACATCAACGAGGCTCTGCTGCCGTAATTGATGCCGGAAGGCTGACAAGTTCCTTCCAAAAAACCCGCCCGGAAATCCGGGCGGGTTTTCCTTTTTGCCGCGATTGACTTCCCGAAAAATGTGGGATAAAATGAATCATATCCTGAAATTTCAGCTGGAGCGATGTATATGCGTAAGATTTTCAAGTCCATCCATCCCGACGACGACGCGCACTATCAGTCCATGGGTTTAACGCGCGGCGTGGTGCAGCCGTGGGAAGACGGCCTGCACACCGACGGCAGCAAGGGCACCTACGAGTGGTGGTACTCCGACGCCCATTTTCCGGATGGCACCATTATGGTCATCATTTTCTTTTCCAAATCTCCCATCGAGGTCAACGGCCCGGTCAAGCCCCAGGCCACCATCGAGTTGACCCTGCCCGATGGCACCAAGTACTCCGATGAGGTGAGCGCATCCATCGAAAAAAGCTTTTTCTCCAAGGATCACTGCGACGTGCGGGTGGGCCACAGCCGCATCGTGGGCGATCTGAAACACTACGATATCACTTTCCGGGGCAAGAAGATCCAGGCGAAACTGAGCCTGGACGGCACCATCCCCGCCTGGCGCTCCCAGACGGGCAGCATCTTCTTCGGCGACCGGGAAGAGCACTATTTTGCCTGGCTGCCCGCCATCCCTGAGGGCCGTGCCGTGGCGGACGTTTCCTTTGATGGCAAGCAGCTGCACCTGGAGGGCAGCGGCTATCACGATCACAACTGGGGCGACCAGATCATGCTCAAACTGATGCATCACTGGTACTGGGGCCGGGCCAAGATCGGCGATTACAAGGTGATTTCCGCATGGATCACCGGCGAAAAGAAGTACGGCTACAAAGATTTCGATGTGTTTATGCTGGCCAAGGGCGATAAGATCCTGGGCGACAACTCCAACCACACCCTGAAGTTTGTCTCCACAGATGAATACGTGGATGAATTCACCGGCAAGCCTGTCTACGGCAAGGTGATCTATGAATATGAAACCGAGGCAGGGGAGCTCTACCGCATCACCTACGACCGCAAGGGCGACATTTCAAAGCAGAACTTTGTGGATCTGCTGCCCGCCCCGCTGAAGCTGGGCGCGAAGATCGTGGGCTTTGACGGCTCATATCTGCGCTTTGAGGGCGAGGCCAGTGTGGAACGACTGGAAAACGGCCAGGTCGTGGAAAAGGTCACCGAGCCCTCCGCCGTGTGGGAGCTGATGTACTTCGGCAAAGCCGGCGCGGACAAAGTCAAAGAACAGGAGAAATAACCATGTCAGAACCGATCATCCGTTGTGAACGACCGGAGGATTACGCGTTTGTGGAAAATATGACCCGGGAGGCGTTCTGGAACGTCTACCGCCCGGGCTGCAGCGAGCACTATCTGCTGCATACCTACCGCACCGATCCCGACTTTATTCCGGAACTGGACCTGGTGATGGAACTGGACGGCGAGATCATTGGCCACGTGATGTACGTGCGCTCGGTCATCCAGGCCGATGACGGACGGAAGATCCCCATTGTGACCTTCGGTCCCATCAGCATTGCACCGCAGTGGCAGAAAAAGGGCTACGGAAAGCGTCTGGTGCAGGAATCTATGCAGCGAGCCGAGCAGTGGGGCGCCGGCGCCGTGGCCATCACGGGCAGCAATGTGTTTTATGGCAAGTGCGGCTTTGTGATCGCCCACACCCGGGGCATCCGCTACGAGAACAACCCGACGGCGCCGTATTTCCTGATCGCGGAGCTGAAACCCGGCTTTTTAGACGGCATCACCGGCACGTTCCGGGATCCGGATGGCTATGACATCGACGAGCAGAAGGCGGAGGAGTTTGATGCTGCCTTCCCGCCCAAGGTGCGCCTGAAGCTGCCGGGACAGCTGGGTTAAAAAAGAAATCGCCCTTCGGGCGAAAGGAGTACCTATGAACAAGCAGGACGCCAGATACGCGGCGTATACCAAAATTCTACATGACGAACTGAAGGTCGCCATGGGCTGCACGGAGCCCATCGCTGTGGCCTACGCCTGCGCCCTGGCGAGAAAGACCCTGGGCGCGCTCCCCGAGCGGGTGGTGCTGGGCGTCAGCGGCAATATCATCAAGAATGTCAAGAGCGTCGTGGTACCCAACACCGGCGGCAAGCGCGGCCTGGAGGCAGCAGCCGCGGCCGGCGTGGCTGCTGCCGATGCAGATGCGCAGCTACAGTGCATTTCCCGCCTGAGCGAGCAGGACATTGCGGCCATCGACGCGTTTATGAAAAGAGATTGCATCGAGGTTCGGGCTCTGGAAACGGCCCGCAGCTTTGATATCGATGTGCAGCTGTTCTGCGGTGACGATTCCGCCCGGGTGCGCATCGTCGACCAGCACACCAACGTGGCGCACATCAGCAAAAATGGCGCGGTTCTCCTGGCGCATGAAGTGCCGGAGACGGCGCAGGAAGATGCGCTGCAGGAGTTTCTGACCGTGGAAGGGATTCTGGACTACGCCGAAAGCGTGGATCTGCAGGACGTGCGCGCGCCTATTGAGCGCCAGATCGAACTGAATATGGCCATCTCTGATGAGGGCTTGCGGGGCAAGTACGGCGCCATGATCGGCAAGGAAACCTTGGCCTTGTCCGGCAGCGACCTGAAAGCGCGTATGCGCGCCCGGGCAGCCGCCGGCTCCGACGCCAGAATGAGCGGCTGCGAGCTGCCCGTGGGCATCGTCTCCGGCAGCGGCAACCAGGGTCTGACGGCCAGTGTTCCGGTGGTGGAATACGCCCGGGCCAAGGGCATTGATTCTGAGCGTCTGCTCCGCGCCCTGGTGGTGTCCAACCTGCTGACGGTGCACCAGAAAACCCGCATCGGCCGTCTGTCGGCCTTCTGCGGGGCGGTCAACGCGGCCTGCGCCGCGGCGGCAGCCATTGCCTACCTGGATGGTACCGGCGTGGACGGCGTGGCCCATACCCTGGTCAACAGCCTGGCCATCGTCTCCGGCATGGTGTGCGACGGCGCCAAGCCCTCGTGCGCTGCGAAGATCTCCCTGGCGCTGGAGGCCGGCTTCATGGGCTATGAGATGTACAAGACCGGCCATGAGTTCCTAGGCGGTGACGGCATCGTGAAAAAGGGCGTGGAGCACACCCTGGAGAACGTAGGCCGCCTGGGCAGCATCGGCATGCGGGAAACGGACAAGGAAATCCTGCAGATGATGGTGGAAAACTAAAAAAGGACGGATGAAAATCCGTCCTTTTTGTGCCTGTGCAGTTGCTTTTTGCATACAGGTTATGTAGAATGAAATTAACGAAAACCTTGCAGAAGAGAGGGAGTTCCATGAAAAAATCATTGTCCGAGCAGGCGTTGGCTGTAATCCGAAAAATGCAGCAGAATGAGCTGACGGAAAGCGTCATCTACGAAAAAATCGCCCACTTTGCCAAGGGCGAGGAAAACAAAAAGACCCTGATGCGTCTGTCCGGCGAAGAGAAGGCCCATTACCAAGTTTGGAAAACCTACACGGAAGAAGAGCTCAAACCTCAGAAGGGGAAGGTGCTCTGGTACACCCTCGTGGCCCGGGTGCTGGGCTTCACCTTTGCGGTGAAGCTGATGGAGCGGGGCGAGGAAAACGCCCAGGACGAGTACGAACTGCTGTCTGCGGAAGTGGAAGAAAGCGCAAACATCCGGGAGCAGGAAGAGGAACATGAGACCGCTCTGTTGGACATGCTGGACGAAGAGAGCCTGCAGTATGTGGGCAGTATGGTCCTTGGCCTGAACGATGCCCTGGTGGAGCTTACCGGCAGTCTGGCCGGCTTCGCCTTCGCCCTGCAGAACACCCGCCTGATTGCCCTGTCGGGCCTGATCGTGGGTATTTCAGCCACCTTCTCCATGGCCTCCAGTGAGTTCCTGGCAGCCAGAAGCGAGGGAAGAACGGATGCGTTCAAGTCCTGTACATACACAGGTATTGCGTATCTTGTCACCGTGGTGCTGCTGATTCTGCCGTATCTGCTGTTCTCCACGACCCAGTTCATCCCGGCGCTCATCTGCATGCTCGTAATCGTGGTGGCCATCATTGCAGGCTTTACCTACTATACCTCCGTGGCCCAGGACCAGGTCTTCAAAAAAGGCTTCCTGGAAATGGCCGGCATCAGCATTACGGTGGCAGTGCTGTCCTTCGTGGTGGGCATCCTGGCCAAGCGCTTTTTGGGTATTGACCTGTAAAAATCGCAAAAAACAAACAAAACGCCCCGCAGGTTTTTTTCTGCGGGGCGATCTTTTTTATTCTGAGAGGTCTTTTTCCAGCTGAGTGCATTCGCGATGGAAGAAGATGTGCAGCAAAATGCCCTTGACAATGCTGGAAACGGACAGCGCCCACCAGATGCCGTTCAGGCCCAGACCGGTGCGGGAGAGCGCCCAGGCCAGGGGAACGCGCAGGATGGTGAAGATGATGCTGATGAGGCTGCACTGCTTGGTGCGGCCCAGGCCGGACATGGAGCCGATGGCCATGAGCTCCAGACACATAAAGGGCTCCGACAGGCCCACGATGACAAAATAACCCACCGAAAGGGTCAGCACCTCCGCCTCGTGGAAGAACAGGCCGGCGATGCCCTTGGGGAAAAAGATGAACAGCGCGCCGATCAGGGCGCCCCAGCCGATCATCAATCGGGCGGAGACGCGGTAGCTCTTTCGTACCCGGTCCAGCTTGCCCGCGCCATAGTTCTGGGCGCAGAAGGCGTTCATGGCAGAGCCGAAGCCGTCGGCGGTGTTCCAGGTGAGCGATTCGATCTGCCCGCCCAGACGCTGCACGGCGATGGCGGCCTCGCCATAGGCGCCCACCATACGGGTGAGCACCATGGAAATGGCGCAGTAGAAGGCGCTCTGCAGCGCCGCGGGCGTACCCATGCGGATGACGTCAGCGAAGTAGCGCTTCTTTTCAGGGCACAGGATGGAACCTTGCCGCAGCAGATTGTCCGGCTTCATGGCGGCAATCAGAATGACGAGCACCACCACTTGAGAGAAAACCGTGGCCACGGCCGCGCCGATGACCTCCATCCGGGGTGCGGGGCCGATGCCGAGGATTAGCAGGGGATCGAGGATCATATTCAGCAAAAGACCGGCGGCGTTGGCAATCAGGGGCGTTTTGCTGTCGCCCTGGGCGGTGTAAAGGCCGGTGAGGGTGAAATTGAGGAAGTTGACCACCGAGGCGCCGCAGGCGATCATCAGGTACTGCTTGGCCATGTGCACCGTGGTGGGGTCATCGAGGTTGTAGAAGCCGATCAGCGGCCCCGGCAGCAGCAGGCAGATGGCGCCGTAGACCACGCCGAAGAGCGTCACCAGCTGCACGCTGGAAACGGCGTAGTGCCTTGCCTCGTCCTGATCGCCGCGGCCGATGGCTTGTCCGGCGTGGACTTGACCGCCCATACGGGCCAGAATGGCCAGGCCCTGGGAGAGCCAGCCGTACATACCGCCCACGCCGATGGCGGCCACGGCCTTGGATCCCAGCTTGCCGATCCAGGCCATGTCGGTCAGGCTATAGGCGGTGGAGAGAAAGGTGGCGGCCATGATGGGCAGCGCCAGGCGGAACAGCACGCGCATAATCGGCCCCTGGGTCAGGTTGCCGGAAGCTTGCTTGGACAAACGATCGTCTCCTTCTTTGTTGACTGAGGCTATTCTAACAGGATTTGCGTTCGAGCGCAAGAAGGCAGAAGGCCTTTCTTTTTGCACTTGGGGCGGTTATAATAGGGATGTAAACCGCTGGTTGACAAAAATAAAGCCGCCGGTTGGTGGCTTTTGAGGGCTCAGACCGGCTATACTCACGGCAGAAAGGATGATGCACGTTGAAGAATCAAACCATAGGCCAGCGCATCGCCGCCTGCCGTAAGAACTTAGGCCTTTCCCAGGAAGCCTTGGGCGAGCAGCTGGGCGTGTCCCGCCAGGCCATTTATAAATGGGAATCCGACGCCGCCCTGCCGGAGATCGAAAAGCTGGTGGCTCTGTCCAAACTCTTTGGCATTTCCGTGGGTGCGCTGCTGGGCGTGGAAGAACCCGCAGAAGCTTCGGAGCAGACTCCGGAATGGAACGGCGAGCTGTCTGAGCAGCAGCTGAAGATGGTGGAGCAGATCGTCTCCCGCTATCTGGAGTCCCAGCCCAAACGCAAAGTCAAAAAGCGCTGGATCGTTCTGGGCGTGGCTGCGGCCCTTGGCCTGGTGATCGTGGGATTCAATCTGTTCAACCGTCTGGACCGGCTGCAGACCAACTATAACTGGCTGAACAACTCTGTCAACAACCTGTCGAGCAATATGTCCAGCCAGATTTACTCCATCTCCAGCCGGGTGGAGGAGATCCTGCAGCAGCAGAACAGTCTGCTGGCGGATTATAAGGTTGCCGTCTCGGGCGTGGACTACCGCAAGAATCTTGTGACCTTTACCGCCTCCGCTGTGCCCAAGACCTATGTGGAGGGCCTTCGCACTTTCTTTACTGTGGAGAGCGCGGGCACACCTTCGGAGTTCGAGGGTGAACTGGGGGAGGGAAATCGCTATTCAGCAGAACTTACTTGCGAGATGACGGACGATATTACTGTCTCTGTCTCCTTCCTGCTCGACGGCGTGCGCCAGACCCAGCAGCTGCAGACGTTCAGCTACCTTTATACCAATTCCTTCCCGGACTATCCTACGCTTAGCGTTTCCACCCTCGTCTGGCCGGACGATCTGCGGGTGCGGCCCGTGGAAGAGGGCGAATCCGGCGACGCGGTGGTGATGCTCTCGGAGCATGAGCGCTATGTGGATATCCGCAAATCTGCCAGCACCTCCGCCAAGCCCCTTTACGACTCCGGCGATCAGGAGCCGCCTGCGACGAAGAGCGTGCGTATGGGCCTGTTCATCAACAATCGCCTTGCCCAATGGCTGGAGCCCTCTGAGCAGCCGAGCTCCTACATCGGCTTTGAGGATTCCGATTTCTATAAGCTTCCGCAGAGCAACATCTACCTGTATGAGGGCGATGTCATCACTTTCAACGCGGTCTTTACCGACACCTACGGCCGCGAGCGGGTCGTGATGAGCTACGACGCTGCAATTCTTACAAAAAATGCAGATGGTGCTTGGGTTATGGAGCGAGCGGGCCAGCTCGCCGATGTGTGGGAATACGAATAAGAAAAACGTGCAGGCATTGCCTGCACGTTTTTTTACGGCTCTAACGTGTATTCAAAGTTCTCAAAGCGGACGCGGTCGCCGTCTTTGAGACCCTCGGGCAGCTGGGTCAGGGAAGTCTGGCGCTCTCTGCCGTCCGGCGCCACGAGAATGGCATAGTCGCCCCAGATCTCGCGTACAGTCAGAATAATGGGTTCCATGGGCATAACCTCCTTTTTTTCATTGTATCATGGCTGCAGGCTGTGATACAATAGAAAAAAGAACATTTTCCGGGAGGAAGAGCAATGCGAATCTGTGTTTACGGCGCGTCCAGCAGCGTGCTGGATGAAAAATACATGCTGGGCGGATATGAGTTGGGCCGCGCTATGGCAGAGAAAGGTCACGGCCTGGTCTTCGGCGGCGGTGACAATGGCCTCATGGGCGCAGTTGCCCGGGGCGTGAAGGCCTGCGGCGGTGAGGTCATCGGCGTGGCACCCAGTTTTTTTAATGTGGATGGCATCCTCTATCCGCTCTGCGACGAGATGATCTACACCGAGACCATGCGGGAGCGCAAGCAGAAGATGGAGGACCTCTCCGACGCCTTTGTCATGTCTCCCGGCGGCATCGGCACCTTTGAGGAGTTCTTCGAGATCCTCACCGCCCGTCAGCTGGGCCTGCACCGGAAGGCCATCGCCATTTTGAACACCGCCGGCTACTTTGACGAGCTCATCGCTTTTTTGCGCAAGGCGGCTTCCGAGCGCTTCATGACTGATGCGGCGGTAAAGCTCTTTGGCGTGTTCTCGGACCCTAACGAATTGGTGGCTTATCTGGAAACCTACGAACCCACCTTTGAGGGCGTGGCGAACTATAAAGAAATCAAGGAGGAAGCAAAATGAAGGTTCTGATGTTAAACGGCTCTCCCCATGAGACCGGCTGCACCTACACCGCCCTGTGCGAGGTGGCCTCTGCCCTCAAGGCCGAGGGCGTGGAAAGCGAAATCATTAACATTTATGGCAAGACCTCCGGCGGTTGCCTGGCCTGCGGCGCCTGCGCCAAGCTGGGCAAGTGCGTCAAGGATGATATCGTCAATGAGCTCATTCCCAAATTGCAGGAGTGCGATGGCCTGATTCTGGGCTCGCCCGTACATTTTGCCTCCGCCTCCGGTGAGATGGTGATGCTCTTGGACCGCCTGTTCTATGCCAATCGCAAGTGGCTGAAGAACAAGCCGGGCGCGGCGGTGGTCTCCTGCCGCCGGGCGGGCTCCACAGCCAGCCTGGAGGTACTGCAGAAGTACATCAACTACGCCCAGATGCCTCTGGTGGCCAGCCAGTACTGGCCCATGGTCCACGGTGCCACCGCTGCGGACGTCCTGCAGGACAAAGAGGGTCTGCAGATCATGCGCCAGCTGGGCCGCAATATGGCCTGGCTCATGAAGTGCATCGCCGCCGGCCGGGCAGCCGGGGTGGAAGATCCCGCCCAGGAACCGGCAGAACGCACAAATTTCATCCGCTGAATTTGTGAAAAAAGCCGAAAATTCAGTAGGTGGTTTTCAACCGCGCTTCCCTGTGCTATCATATTATTAAGGAACTTTACAAAAGGAGGAGCAACGCATGTATACTTATAAGACCGTCACCGCGGTTTCCGACTTCGGTGCCAAGATTGTCAAGCTGATTTGCCATCTGCCCCAGAGCCTTGCCATCGGCCAGGTGAAGCCGGAGCAGTGGAATGTCCACGTCACCCGCCGCAATCCTCACACCGGCGAGGTGCTGAATCTGCGCATTGTCTACCATTCCCCGGAGACAGCGCCTGCCATGGCCTACCGCACCATCACCGCCGCCTACATCTGCGACGAGAAGGGCGCCCCCGTGGCCAAGGGCGAGTACCTGGCCCTGGAGCTGGATGAGAACGATTCCCAGGCCGCAGCCTATGCCACCATCTACCGCATGAATGAGTTCGTTACCTGCGAATACCGCGTTACCCAGGTTGCCCCCATCGGTCATCTGAGTGGCATGGTCTTTGACGAGTTTGACGGCGACCTGTGCCCCCAGACCGAGCGCTGGGAGAATGTGACCCCTGTGGGGAAAGCCGAACCCGTGCACTACGGCTTCTACACCCCCGACCGCGGCGAGGGCGACAGACCCCTTGTCATCTGGCTGCACGGCGCAGGCGAGGGCGGCGAGGATGCCCGTATTGCCTATATGGGCAACAACGTGGTGAACCTGTCCTCTGATGAGATCCAGGACTTCTTTGGCGGTGCTTACGTTCTGGCGCCCCAGACCCCGACCTTCTGGATGAACGACGGCTCCGGCGAGTACGGCCGCACCGGCAAGAGCATCTATGTAGAGCAGCTCATGGCTCTGATTGAAGAATTTGTCTCCACCCATCCCATCGACCGCAGCAGAATCTATCTGGGCGGTTGCTCCAACGGCGGTTTCATGACCATGCGCATGGGCGTGGACTATCCCGGCTACTTTGCGGCCCTGTATCCCATGTGCGAGGCCCTGTACGACGAGTGCATCTCCGATGAGCAGATTGAAGAGCTGAAAAAGACACCCATCTGGTTCGTCCATGCCATGACCGACGGTGTGGTGAACCCCGAGCAGACGAGCGTTCCCACCTACAAGCGCCTGATCGCTGCCGGTGCGGAGAATGTGCACCATACTTACATCGATGACCGCCCGCCCAGAAAGATGGTCAACCACTTCTGCTGGGTGCCGGGCCTGGCCAACAAAGTTGAACAGGACTTCGACGGCAAGCCGGTTCTTTTAAACGGCGAACCCACCACTCTGTTCCAGTGGCTGGCCGCACAGAAGAAATGAGATATGCAAACGCCGCCTGTGATTTCCACAGGCGGCGTTATTTTAATAGTAAAAATCATGGCAGCCGATGCTGACGCAGAAGGTACGGTTTTTCGGCACCCAGAAGCTGGTGGACTTTCGGGGATCTAAGAAAAACAGGCAGCCTTCGGCTTCGCGCTCACCCTCCAGCACCAGCTTGGCGGCGGTGACGCTCTCTTCGTTGGGGGTGTTGTAAATCGCACCGTTCTTGGTGGGGGTGAACTGCACGCCCCCGGCGGTGTCGAAGATCACGTCATAAATTGTGTCCGGAAAGTCCTCGCTCTGGACTCTCGCCATGACCACGCTGCCCACGGCAATCTTGCCCTGCAGGCTCTCGCCCTGAGCCTCGGCGTGGATGATGCGGCTGAGCCAGTAGAGATCCTGCTCGTCATAGAAGCTCTGGCCGTCACTGTTCCGGGCGGCGCCCACGGTGACATGCTCACGCTCGGCGTTCCAGCTCACGTCCGCGCCCAGGGCGGCGGCCATCACCCGAATCGGAACCCAGATGGTGCCGTTTTTCAGGCGGATGGGCGCGGAGGGGATGTATCGGTCGCCCACCTGCAGATAGCCAAGGCCCGGCTGGGCCGTGACCTCGCCCGCGTGGGCGGCCTCGCCATCCCAGTAGACCGCCAGGCCATAGGCCTCCGAAGCGGCCCGGAAGGCCACCCAGGTGGTGCCGCGCTCTAAGTACGCGGCCTGCTCCGGCAGCGCGATGCTGGCGCAGTCCACGCTCAGGGCGTTGACGGGAAAAATACAAAAAGACAGGGCAAGTAAGGCCAGAATCAGCTTTTGTTTCATGGATTTGTTCCTCCTTTGGAAATTCGTCCCCATTGTATCCGCCAGGGGCGGACAAAAACAAGCGGTAAATCCTGGAACAAACGCCGAAAGCCGCGCCATTTCGATGTTTTTTGCGAGGAGCGGAAATTTTTCCCATTTGTAAACTTTGCCTCATTTGGCGAGAGTCTGGTTGACGCGCCGCGGAGAATGGGCTACAATAATCATAGCAAAATAATGAGGTGAACACATGAAAGCTTTCATCCGGAAATACTGGTTTTGGTTTTCGATTCTTTTTACCCTGGCCATGACGGTGGCTTGGCAGGGCAGCGGCTCGCTGCTGGGCGGCATTGTTGCCTGCGGCGTCACGTCCTACATCAGCGTGTGGGTGGTCAAGAAGATGCTGCCCGAGCGCTTTGCCGGCCTGTTCTGCAAGGAATCCGTCCGCAAGGGCATCAAGTACTGCCTGCCCGTGCTGGGCGGCAGCGCGCTTCTCTTGTTCCTTTCCGCTACCCGTTCTGACATGACCGCTCTGAACGCCGATCCCCTGGTGGTAGTGGGCGTGCTGACCACCTATCCCATCGTGGCGGCTGCGGAGGTATTTTTGATCTGCGGCCCGCTGCTGCACCTGATGATGAACCGCTACGCCAACGATGACGTGGGCGTGTTCAAGGCAGTGGCCTACACCGGCCTGGTGTTCGGCCTTGTGAACTTCGCCTACGGCTGCACCTACATGATCTCCATCGAGGGCGCCACGGCCATTGCCGTCATCGCCCAGGGCATCTATGTGGCGGTGGCTGCCATGTTCCTGGCAACCATGTACCTGGCCACGGAGAACTTCTACTTAGTGCTCGTCGTGCGCATTGTCTGCTCCCTGCTGGAGCGCGGCGTGGAAATGGTCGCGGCCCAGCCGGTGAACCTTTACACCCTGGTGGGCCTGACCAAGACGGACTGCATCATCGTTTTTGTGCTCTCGGCGGTGCTGTTCGGTCTGGCCCTGACCTTCTCCACCAACGTGGTGCCCTGGGACAAGGGCGACTTTGTACAGAAGAAGAAATCCGCCCCGCTGGTTGCCCAGAATCCCCGCCTGAATATGCCCAAGCTCGGGCGTAAGAAATAAGGAGGAACGATCATGCCGTACATTTCCATCAAGTGCTACCCCAAGGATGAAGAAACCAAAAAGCTGGCCGTGGAGCGCATCAATCAGGTCATGCTGGATGTGTGGGGCTGCCCGCCCCAGGCGCTGACCATCGCCATTGAGGAAGTTGCCCCTGAGAACTGGCAGGAGCAGGTGTTTAAGCCCGAGATCGAGCCGAGAATGGATAAGATGATGATCCTCTCCGGCGAGAAGAAGTACGAATAAAAAATACATAACCTACCTGCAACTGCTTGCAGGTAGGTTTTTCATTTGAAAGGCTCCCTTGTGCAAAGGGAGCTGTCAGCAAAGCTGACTGAGGGATTGTGTTACAGGTTTGAATCCTTCTGCGCAGGACATCACATCGCGTCAATGCTACAATCCCTCCGCCCCTTCGGGGCACCTCCCTTTACACAAGGGAGGCTTTTGTGCGGTGCGAATCAAGGCGCTGGCGCGGTTTTTTTGTGCGCTTTGCATAAAAAACGGGCGTAAAGTTTGTTACGATTGTCAATTGTGCTTGTTGTGCCATTCCATTATAATTTTAGTATAAAGATATAGAAAGGAGTGGTTCATATGCAGGCCGATACGACACGGGAACACACCTTCTGCCGCACCTTCTGCGGCATACAAACACATAATGAAAAACGCAAACCGTTCTTTTTGGTTTTATTGTTCTTGTTGTTATCTCTATGCTTAGGTAGCTGTGCAAAACAAAGAGACCCATATCTTGACGCTTTAAATTACGCAGAAAAGAATGCGACATCTGTTTCGATACAGTTATCTGAAGACGAATTGGTAACTAAACCAGCAAAAGTAGCTCGAAATTTAGCGCAGACTATACGCAATTCATTGCATGCTACCACTGTGGATAATGCATCGATTGCTGGAGGGACGTCCTACATGTTCACCTTTTTTGAAGGAACAAACCCGATTTTGATTGCAAGCTACCATATACAAGGTCATACAGTGTTACTACAGCTTCCCGACGATACTTTTGTAAGTGACGACTATTTAATCCGATCTAATCGACAGAACTATTCTTGTAAAGATTCAGTTGGGGCGTTACACGCGGCTTGTATTCGCTTGGTTACGGAAGAGTAGGTGACAAAATGAGAAAAAAAGCAATAATTGTGCTGGTGTTCATTGCCTTGTTTTGCTCTTGCTCGATCAGGAAAGAAGTGGAAGATGCGAATAAGAGTTATCTGAGTCTTATTACAACACCGGAGGAAATCCTTTTAACAAAATCGGCGTTTGAGCCGCTTAGTTCGGTTTGGAATGGAAACCCTCCAGTATATGAGAGCTTCGACGGTTTGAATCAGGAGATAACAACTGAATTATTAACAGAGTTGAAGAGTAGATTGGGAGACATGGCTACTCCACTGTCTGGGTGTGCAGATTATACTAGCTATGATTTATTCCTTTGCCAGAAGGATCCTGAAGCATATGGCGAGAACACATCATACAAAGTTGTAACGATTCGCTTTTTAGAAAAGGACGGTGTGTTTTCTTCGAAAGTGTATTTTGAGACGCTGTACAACGCAGTGTGGTATGAATTTGACAATGCGGAAGAATTTGTCGAAACCTATTGGAACCTGGCAGAACCCAGCGAGTAACAAAAAAGCTGCTGAAATCACAGATTTCAGCAGCTTTTGTTTTGTTCTTAGAACTCGCAGTTGCCCACGGTGCGGGGGAAGGGGATGACGTCGCGGATGTTGCTCATGCCGGTGAGGTACATCACGCAGCGCTCGAAGCCCAGGCCGAAGCCGGCGTGGCGGGCGGAGCCGTAGCGGCGCAGGTCCAGATAGAAGCCGTAGCTCTCCGGATCCATGCCCAGTTCGCGGATGCGCTCGGTGAGCAGATCCAGATCGTCCTCACGCTGGCTGCCGCCAATGATCTCGCCGATGCCGGGAACCAGGCAGTCCATGGCAGCGACGGTTTTGCCGTCGGGGTTGAGCTTCATATAGAAGGCCTTGATCTCCTTGGGGTAATCGGTGACGAACACCGGACGCTTGAAGATCTTCTCGGTCAGGTAACGCTCGTGCTCGGTCTGCAGGTCGCTGCCCCAGTGCACGGGATACTTGAAGTCGGCGTTGTGCTTCTCCAGCTCAGCGATGGCGTCAGTGTAGGTGATGTGGCCGAACTCGGCGTTCATGACGCCCTCCAGGCGCTCGATCAGGCCCTTGTCCACGAACTTGTTGAAGAACTCCATCTCAGCGGGGGCGTTCTCCAGCACGTAGCGGATGACGTACTTGAGCATGTCCTCAGCCAGCTGCATGTCGTCCTTCAGATCGGCGAAGGCGATCTCCGGCTCAATCATCCAGAACTCCGCGGCGTGGCGGGTGGTGTTGGAGTTTTCGGCACGGAAGGTGGGGCCGAAGGTGTAGATGCTGCCGAAGGCCATGGCGTAGGTCTCGCCGTCCAGCTGGCCGGAGACGGTCA
>SVLN01000035.1 GCA_015067925.1 Oscillospiraceae bacterium | reverse complement strand
TCAAGAAGATGATCGAGGCCTACGAGCGCGGTCTGCAGTAAGCAGCCGAAGCGGCAGATACCAGCCGGTATCTGCCGCTTTTCTTTTCCGCTGCCTTGCATTTTGTCGGCGCTTGTTGTAAAATGGTTGGGTATTGGATTTGGGAGGCGAATGTATGAAACTCGGTTTTGACAACGAAAAATACTTCACATTGCAGACGCAGCGCATCCGCGAGCGCGTCGATTCCTTCGGCGGCAAGCTCTACCTGGAATTCGGCGGCAAGCTCTTTGACGACTTCCACGCCTCCCGTGTGCTGCCCGGTTTCCAGCCCGACAGCAAGATGCAGATGCTCTTAAAGATGAAGGACGATGCAGAAATCGTCATCGTCATCTCCGCCGGCGACATCGAAAAGAACAAGGTCCGCGGCGACCTGGGTATCACCTACGACCTGGACACCATGCGTCTGATCGATGCCTTCCGGGAATACGGTCTTTACGTGGGCAGCGTGGTACTGACCCAGTTTGCCGGGCAGCCTTCCGCCGAAAAGTTCGAGCGCAAGCTGCAGAACCTGGGCATCAAGACCTACCGCCATTACACCATTCCCGACTACCCCACCAACATCTCCCTCATCGTCTCCGACGATGGCTTTGGCAAGAACGACTACATTCAAACCTCCCGTCCGGTAGTGGTCATCACGGCTCCCGGTCCCGGCAGCGGCAAAATGGCCACCTGTCTGAGCCAGCTCTATCACGAGCACAAGCGGGGTGTGCGCGCCGGTTACGCCAAGTTTGAAACCTTCCCCATCTGGAATCTGCCCCTGAAGCACCCGGTAAACCTGGCCTATGAGGCCGCCACCATCGATCTGTCCGACGTGAACATGATCGACCCGTTCCATCTGGAGGCCTATGGCGAGACCACCGTCAATTACAACCGCGACATCGAAATCTACCCCGTGCTAGAGGCCATGTTCCGCAAAATCCACGGCCAGTGCCCCTACAAGAGCCCCACGGACATGGGCGTCAACATGGCAGGTTACGCCATCATCGACGACGATATCTGCCGCGAGGCCTCGAAGCAGGAGATCATTCGTCGTTTCTACAACACCCAGTGCGCTGTGCGCAAGGGCAACGCAGAGCCTTCCCAGGTGCAGAAGCTGGAAGTTCTGATGAACTCTCTGAATCTGGAGCCCTCTGCCCGCTTGACCGTTCCCGCCGCCCTGACCGCAGCGGAAGTCACCGGCGGCCCGGCCACGGCCATTGAGCTGCCCGACGGCACCGTGGTGACCGGCAAGACCTCGGATCTTTTGGGCGCGTCCTCTGCCGCGCTTTTGAACGCCCTCAAGAAGCTGGCGGTAATTGACCCCAGAATGGAGCTGATCTCCCCTGCCGCCATCGCCCCGATCCAGAGCCTCAAAACCCAGCATCTGGGCAGCCGCAATCCGCGCCTGCACACCGACGAGGTGCTCATCGCCCTGTCCATCAGCGCGCTGAACAACCCCGCCGCGGCCCTGGCCCTGGAAAAGCTGAACGATCTGGAAGGATGTCAGGTGCACTCTTCGGTTATTCTCTCCAGCGTAGACGAAAACATCTTCAAGAAGCTGGGCATGCAGCTCACCCAGGAGCCTGTATATCAGAACCAGCGGCTTTATCACAAATAAGAACCAGCGCCGGAGCGTTTGCTCCGGCGCTTTTTTGACAGAAATCTGTGGAAAAAAGCTTGGCTGTATGCTATCATCATGGAGTCATTTACAGGGAAACAGGTAAGAATCCTGTACGGGCCCGCCGCCGTGTGGTGCAGCAAGATCCCGTTGTTCTTCTGACCCGACGCCGCAATTCGGGGAAACGCCATTGAGCACATGCTTGAGAAGGTGAAGAACAATCGCACCAAGTCGAAATACCTGGATGACAAAACATCCCTCTTTATTGCTGCGAGCGCCGGTTTTGGGGTGAATTGAATCAAATAAGGAGATTGCAAAATGCAGAAAACGCAACAGAACAAACTGTTGTCGCTTCTTCTTTGCATCGTGCTGATTGCGGCTATGGCACTGACTGCAAGCGGTTGCAGCGACAAAAATACTGTCCAGAACGGCACCGTCACCTTCCAGGACGGCGCAGTACTGGGCAAGGGTGAGACGGTCTTTACTCTCACCGTCATCGACAAGGAAGGTACCGAGATTTCCTGTGAAGTTCACACGGACAAAAAAACAGTGGGCGAGGCCCTTCTGGAGCTGCAGCTCATTGCCGGCGAGGAGAGCGCCTACGGTCTTTACGTCAAGACTGTCTGCGGCATCACTGCCGACTACAACACGGACGGTACCTACTGGGCCTTCTACATCGACGGCGCCTACGCCACCTCCGGTGTGGACACCACCGACATCGCAGCGGGCAGCACCTACACGCTGAAAGTGGAATAACAAAAAATCCCCTCCGAATGGAGGGGATTTTTTATGTAGAAACTTACTTCTCGGCCTTGGCCTTCTTCTCTTCATCCTGAGCGATGCTGGTCAGGTGGCGCTGGAAGTACTTGTCGATGCTTTCCTTCATGTTCTGGGGCATGCCGGTGGGAACGGGCAGGCGCTGGGAATTGACCACGCGGGAGATGAAGGCAGCGGCAAAGTCGCCATCCTTCTGCAGCTGAGCGGCAGACAGGGGGTTGATGGTGTCATTGCGGGTGTGGATCTCAGCGGAGCGGTTGCCGCGGGACAGGCCCAGGGCGGGAACACCCTTGTCGCAGAAGGGAGCGGAGTCGGAGGAGTGGACGTTGACCATGATATCGGCGCTCATGCCGTACTCACGGCAGAAGGCCTCGGCGTAGTGCTTCAGGTCGTCGCCGCCGGTGACAAAAACCAGGTTCGGGCCCAGAGCGGTGCCGCACATATCAAAGTTGAAGCAGAACTTGATGTCCTTTTCAACCTGCTCGGCCTTCTGCTCCACATAAGCCTTGGAGCCGTACAGGCCCTGCTCTTCAGAGCCACACCAGACGAAGTGCAGGGTGCGGCGGGGCTTGTTCTGCAGGAAGTAGCGGTACAGGTACAGGATGGTGGCAGAGCCGGTGGCGTTGTCCCAGGAACCGGTGCCGACGGTGACGGAGTCGTAGTGGGCGGTGATGACAACGGCCTCGGAGGCCAGATCGGTGCCGGGGATGGTGGAAACCACGTTCTGAGAAGTGGCCTCGAACTCATCCTGCTGCAGCTCCAGGTGCAGAACCTCGGCGCCGGAGCGGACGATTTCCACAGCGTCGGCAGCCCACATCATGAAGCCGGGAACCTTGCCGTTCTCCAGGAACTTCGGGCGCATGGGACGGTAAACGAGATCCGCGGTGTCGTGAGTATCCCAGATTTTGTTCTGCACGACCAGGAAGGCAGCAGCCTTCTTCTTGCACAGCAGCTTGTAGGCGTCGTAGTTGAGCTCGTTGATGAGAACGACGGTGTCGGACAGATCGTCCATGCCGTAGTAGTCATCGGCGATGCCGCGGCCGGCATAGTAGAACTTCAGGTCCACGCCGCCTTCGGGCAGGTTGCCGGTCAACCCGTAGGGCAGGACTTCCAGCTCCTTCTCAAAAGGAGCGACGACCTTGGCAGAATAGTGCTTGAAGGTGGCCGCGGGGATCTGGAAGCTCATATACTCAGCGGTGCCGCCCAGCTTTTCGATCTCTTCCTTGATGATGGCTGCAGCGCGCTTTTCCTCTTCGGTGCCACCCCAGCGAACGAAGCTCAGGCGCTCCACGATGGAATACTGATAGTTATCGTACATGGTATGGTCTCCTTTTATTAAATTTAATTCTTAAATTATTATACACTTTATAAATGTAAGCGTCAATACCGTCCAGGGATATTGTAGAAAAACAACAAAAATCCGCAGAGGAAAATCCTCTGCGGGTTTTTGTTTATCGTTCGTAAGTGAATTCCAGGTCGTACATGCTGACGGTGTCGCCGTCCTGGATGCCCATGGCCTCCAGCTTGTCAAACAAACCGGATGCGCGCAGCTGACGGTCAAAGTAGTTGCGCGATTCATAGTCATCAAAGTTGATGTCGCCCAGAAGCCGCTCCAGCCAGGCGCCGGAGATGATCCACAGATCGTCCATCTGCTCAATCTTGAGCTCTTCGGAATCGCCAGCCTCAGCCAGGGGCTTGACGTACTCGGGCTCGTAGACGCGCACCGGCGGCAGATTGGCCAGCATTCCGGCGGCGGCCTTCATCAAATCCCGGGTACCCTGGGTGGTGGCGGCGGAGATGACGAAGAAGCGGCAGCCCGCCTCCTCGGCGGCGGCACGCAGACGCTCCAAGTTGTCGCTGTCCGGCGGCAGGAGGTCCGTCTTATTGGCTGCCACGATCATGGGTCGCTGGGCCAGATCATCGGAGTACTGGCGCAGCTCCTCGTTGATCTTGTGGAAATCTTCCACAGGATCGCGGTCCTCGGAACCGGCCACATCCACGATGTGGATCATCAGGCGGCAGCGGTCGATGTGCCGCAGGAAGTCGTGGCCTAGACCCGCGCCCTCGGCAGCACCTTCGATGATGCCGGGGATATCGGCCATGACGAAGCTGACGCCGTCCTCAACATAGATGACGCCCAGATTGGGGAACAGGGTGGTAAAGTGGTAGTTGGCCACCTTGGGATGGGCGTTGGACGTGACGGTCAGAAGGGTTGACTTGCCCACGTTGGGGAAGCCCACCAGGCCCACGTCCGCCAACAGTTTGAGTTCCAGGATAACCTCATGGGCCTCGCCCGGCAGACCCGCCTTGGCAAAGTTGGGTACCTGACGGGTCGGGGTGGCGAAATGCTGGTTGCCCCAGCCGCCGCGGCCGCCCTTGCAGAGGATGAACTCATCGTCCTCGGCCATGTCGTGGATCACGGCGCCGGTTTCCTTATCGCGGATGACAGTGCCGCGGGGCACCTTAATGATGCAGTCGGCGCCGTTCTTGCCCTTGCAGCGGGCACCGCGGCCATCCTCGCCGTTGGGAGCCGTGTACTTGCGTTTGTAGCGGAAGTCCATCAGGGTGGACATATGCTCATCCACCTTCAGAACGATATTGCCGCCGTGACCGCCGTCGCCGCCGTCCGGGCCGCCGGCTGCCACATATTTTTCACGGTGGAAGGCCACCGCACCGTGTCCGCCGCGACCGGCCTGCACGGTGATGGATACCTTATCCACAAAGCCTGCTGCCATAGTTGGCACCGCCTTTCTAAAAAGAACAGGCCCGAACAGAATATGTTCGGGCCTGCGCATTCAAACTGGATTACTGCTCAACAGCGTAAACGGAGACCTTCTTGCGGTCTCTGCCCATGCGCTCGAAACGAACGACGCCGTCGATGGTGGCAAAGAGGGTATCATCGCTGCCGATGCCGACGTTGGTACCGGGATGGATGTGGGTGCCTCTCTGGCGAACCAGGATGTTGCCGGCCAGAACAAACTGACCGTCAGCGCGCTTTGCGCCCAGACGCTTGGACTCGGAGTCACGGCCGTTCTTGGTGGAGCCGCCGCCCTTCTTGTGAGCAAAGAACTGGAAATTGATATTCAGCACGGGATTACACCTCCAAAACTTCAATATACTCCGGATACTCATCGTGCAGCGCGCACAGGGTAAGCATCATGCCGCTGAGCACCGCCTGAACGGCATCCTCATCCTCCTCACAGGAGGCGGGGAGCATCAAGCGAACCATGGCATCGGTTTCATTCACCTGCGTTTTGCAGGTAACACCCAGCACGTCACAAATGGTGGCCTCTGCAAAGCTGACCGCGGCACTAACCGCTGCGCAGACGATGTCTGCACCAGCTTCGGCATATCCGGAATGGCCCTTGCAGCAGAATCCGGAAATTCTGCCCTTCTGATTGTAGAACTCGATTGTCGTCATAGCCAATTAGACGGAGATCTTTTCGATCTGCACCTTGGTGTACGGCTGACGGTGGCCACGGGCGCTCTTGGAGTCCTTCTTGGGACGGTACTTGAAGACAACGATCTTCTTGCCCTTGCCATTCTTGACCACGCTAGCTTCAACGGAAGCGCCGGCGACGACGGGGGTACCGAACTTGGAATTCTCACCATCAACGATGGCCAGAACCTGATCGAAGGTAACCTTCTCGCCAGCCTCGACATTCAGCTTCTCGATGTAGAGGACGTCGCCCTCAGACACGTTGTACTGCTTGCCGCCGGTCACGATAACTGCCTGCATTTCTTTTGCACCTACCTTGTTTGTAGTCTCGCTCTGAAGGCGGGATGAACTCCACTTGTAAGCCTTTTCGATGCGGCCTGTCAATTTTACCCCATTCAGGACAAAAAGTCAACGGGAAAATCCGATTTTTTCAAATTATTTTTTCCTGTAAAGCAGGAAAAAGCGGCTTCCGGAAGACCGAAAGCCGCTTTACACGATTCAATTAACCAAAGATGGAGAATGCGACGAACAGGCTGGAGCACAGGGAAGCAACCAGGGACACAACAGTAATCTGGGTGTTGATGGACGGGCCGGCGGTATCCTTGTAGGGATCGCCGACGGTGTCACCGATCACAGCAGCCTTGTGGGCCTCACTGCCCTTGCCGCCTTCGTGGCCGGATTCGACATACTTCTTGGAGTTGTCCCACAGGCCGCCGGCGTTGGACATGAACAGGCTCAGGAGCAAACCGGAGACGATGTTACCAACCAGGAAGCCGCCAACAGCAGCGGGGCCGCCGATGAAGCCAACAGCGATGGTAGCAACGATGGCAACGGCACCGGCGGGCAGCAGCTCACGCAGAGCGCCGGAGGTGGCGATGTCGATGCACTTGTCGTACTCGGGCTTTGCAGTGCCTTCGCGCAGGCCGCGGATAGAGTTGAACTGGCGATGGATCTCCGCAACCATTCTCTGAGCGTTCTTGTCGACGCCCAGGATCAGCAGAGCCGAGAACACAGCCGGGACAGCGGCGCCAACCAGGATGCCGAAGAAGACGGTGGGATCCATGACGTTGAAGCCGGTGATGAAGTCGGTGCGGCCGGCAGCCTCAATGGCAGCGTTGACCTCAGACATGAAAGCGCCCAGCAGGGAGATAACGGTCAGACCGGCAGCGCCGATGGAGAAGCCCTTGGTGACCGCCTTAACGGTGTTACCGGCAGAGTCCAGCTCGTCGGCGATGCGGATGGTCTCTTCGCCCAGGTCGCCCATTTCGGCCAAGCCGCGGGCGTTGTCAACGATGGGACCATAAGCGTCGTTGGAGATGATCATGGCAACGGTGGACAGCATGCCGACAGCAGCCATGGCGATGCCGAACAGGGCATAGCCGTCGCCCATGGGGGCGCACAGGGTGTAAGCGATCAGAGCGGAAACCGCGATGCCGACCATGGCGGGCAGGGCGGAAATGAAGCCGTAAGCAGTACCGGACAGAACGGTGAAGGCCGGGCCGGAAGCAGAGGCGTGGGCGCACTTCTTAACGATGGGCTTGGAGTCATCGGTGAAGTAGTCAGTGGCGATACCAATGATGGTACCAACCAGCAGGCCGGTGGTGGAAGCGCCCCAGATTCTCCAGGAGAAGCCCTCAAAGATCACAGTGACCAAAGCAGAGAGCACCAGGAAAATGCCGGTGGTGACGTAAGTAGAAGAGTTCAGAGCGCGGGTGGGGCTGCCATTCTTGCCGATACGGGCGGTGGCAATGCCGATGATGGAGGACAGCAGGCCCAGCATGGAATAGCAGAACACCATAGAGACGTTGGCCCACTCGCCGGTCAGACCCTGGGCAATAACCAGAGCGGAGACCATGGCAGCAACGTTGGAGTCGAACAGGTCGGCACCCATGCCGGCAACGTCGCCGACGTTGTCACCGACGTTGTCGGCGATAACAGCGGGGTTACGGGGGTCATCTTCGGGGATACCCAGCTCAACCTTACCGGTGATGTCGGCAGCGACGTCGGCGGTCTTGGTGAAGATACCGCCGCCGGCCTTGGCAAACAGAGCCAGGGAGCTGGCACCGAAGGAGAAGCCCAGCAGCAGGGAAGCATCGCCAACGATCAGCAGGACGCCGGCAACGCCGAACAGAGCGCAGCCAACAACCAACAGGCCCATGACGGCGCCGCCACGGAAGCCAATCAGGAAGGAGGGCTTGATGCCCTGCTGAGCAGCCTCAGCGCAGCGAGCGTTGGACAGAGCAGCGACCATGATGCCGATCTTGCCCGCGATGGCAGACAGGACAGCGCCGATGATGTAAGAAACGGACATCAGGACATGATCCATGACGCTGGCACCCTCAGCCCAGATCGGGGTGGGCATCAGGACGAACAGGATAACTGCGACGATCAGGGCAAAAACTGCCAGGACCTTATATTCGCGAGTCATGAAAGTGTTTGCGCCTTCCTTGATGAGCTTAGAGACCTCAATGATGCGCTTGTTGACGGTGCGCTGCTTTTTCACCCAGACATACAGGTAAGCGGCAAACGCGAAGGCAACCACTGCGATCAGGAACGAAAGCGCGTAAAACAGTGTGAGGTTCGGTTCCATAATAAAGAATCCTCCTAAAACATTGTTTCGAAATGCTTGGAATTCATTGGCGCAGCATGAAAAACGTACTATTTCCGGACCACCAGTCTGAAATTCTGTTCTTTCACACAACATTTTGCCGATTCTTCCCAATCATATCGAACACGCCCAACATAACACAAATCGATTTTTTGCGTCAACACGCCTCTGTTAGGATTCCGTTAAGATACCGCATCGGCAGCGTCTTCTTAGCGGTTTCTTGATTTTATGCCGGAGTTTTCCTTTCTATGCATGCAGCGGTTGACACATTGCACGCAATGTATTATAATACAAGAAAAGGTACAAGGAGGTTTTCATATGATGAAACAGGGTGTTTCCTTTTACAGTTATCAGAATGCTTACCGCACCGGTAAGCTGGACATGGAGGGCATGGTGGCTGAGGTAGCCAAGTTGGGCTGCGACGGTGTGGAGCTGGTACCCATTATGACGCCTCCCACCTCCTATCCCAAGGCTACAGACGCGGAGATTGCCGCCTGGCACGAACTCATGGCCAAATACGGCACCCGCCCCACCTGTTTCGATTCCATTATCGTCGTCTCCCCCGAGTGGGCGGCGCGCAGCACCGGACCGACCCACATCGGCGCCGGCTATGAAGAGCAGGTGCAGCTGATGCGTGACGAGCTGACCCTCTGCCACCAACTGGGCTTCCCCATTCTGCGCATTCCGCAGCTCTACGGTGTGCAGATGGGAGTTTTCGAGGAACTGCTGCCCATGGCCGAGGATCTGGGCATCCAGCTGGGGCTGGAAATCCACGTTCCCATGACCATCCGCGGCCCCAAGGTTCAGAATTACATGGAATTCATCGACCGCAAGAACACCAAGTTTGCAGGTCTGATTCCCGATATGGCCATTTTTGCCTCCACCCTACCCGTGCGCCTGGTGAACAAGGTTCTGGCCCAGGGCGCTGATGAGGGCCAAGTGCGCTCCATTGTGAAGGCCTATGAGGTAAGAGAGGACATGGCCCGTTTCGGCACTGCTCTGCGGGAGGAAGGCTTGAAGGGCACGGAGGAGCTGCTTTCCTTTGCCGAGCGCTTTGTGCCCAGCGAAGTGGAAGAGCAGCCCGCTATTATCCCCTACATCATCCATTTCCACGGCAAGTTCTATGATGTGGACGAAACCATACAGGAGCACGGCATCCGTTTTGATCGGGTGGTTCCCATGCTCAAAGACGCCGGCTGGGAGGGCTACATCAACTCCGAGTACGAGGGACAGCGGATGTATCTGCCCGGCGAAGAGGCAGATGAAATCGAACAGGTCCGCCGCCAGCACCTGCTGGTGGACCACCTGCTGAAGTAAAAACAGCGCCCGGCCGAATGGCCGGGCGCTTCAGCGTGTCGAAAAAGAGTTTTCGACACGCTGTGCGGTTTTCAAAACATTTGAAAATGTTTTGAAAACCTGTTTGATCATACGCGAAGGGGGCTTTTTGCCCCCTTCTCCCTTCCCCCGCTGCTCTATTGCGGAAGACCTCACCATCGTTTTTTGACAGTCTCCAGCGCCCGGCCATTCGGCCGGGCGCTTCTTATTATTCAATGATGTAGCGCTCTGTTTCACTTAACACTTCCTGGTCCTCACTCACCTGCTCAACGGTAATGCTGTGGGCTTCGGTGAAATCCACCTCCGTCACGCAGAGGGAATAGGGTGACATAAAAACAGTCTCCCGCTGGCGACCGTTGATACACACCACGCTGTAAGGGGTAAAATTCTCACCAAAGACATACATGGTCTTGCCCAACATGCCGATGGAGCGGATCGAAATGGGGTGCAGACCCAGGGTAATCTCCGTTGCCTCATAGGGATTCTCGCCGTCATAGACCACCCGCTCACCGTAGAGCATGTCGTACTCCAGCAGCTCCAGTTCCTGCAAATAGGTAGCAGAATCTGCATTGTTCTGATGGAATTCCGTCAGCACGCCGTTGTCATAGCCCAGAAGGCCCATCACATGGGCGCTGAGCTGATAGGCCTGCAAATCGCGGTCCTCCGCTTTTATGTCAAAATTGCTCCAGATCACATACTCCGTGGTAAACAGATCGGAATTTTCCATATCTTCTTCCATCAAATCCATGGCAGGCAGATGATCGCCATAAGCCACCAGCACCACCGGCTCATCCAGGGGCGTGAGGGCATGGATCAGTTCCCGCAGGAAGGTGTCCATCTCCGCAATTTGATTAACATAATATTCCATGCGACTGTGCATGATGGGGTCGGACTCCCCTTCCACCAGGATGGGGCCGTTGCCGCCCTCCACGGGCTCGTCGGGATAGCGTCCGTGGCCCTGCACCGAGATGGTGTAGATCAGATCGCTCTGGGGCGTGGTGCGCAGGGTGTCCAGGATGATGTCCTTAAGCACATCATCGCAGGCCCAGCTTTGGGCGTTGAAGCGGACTCCGTTCATGTATTCCAGGGCGATGAATCGGTCAAAGCCCAGCTTTGCAAAGACCTCGTTGCGGTCATAGAAGGTCGCCTTGTTGTTGTGTACCGCCGTGGTGGAATAGCCCAGCTCCTTCAGATTGTAAGCCACCGTTTCGCAGGTGTTGTCCCGCAGGACGGTTTTGTATGGATACTCGCCCACGCCGAAAAACTCCAGGGACATGCCGGAGATGATCTCGAACTCCGTGTTGGCCGTGCCGGCGCCGATGGACGGCACCGACAGATAACCGGAGGGATACAGGCCCTTCAGGCGGGAGAACGTGGGCGTGGGATCCTCGGAATAATCGTATTTTGTGATCTGTTCCGGGTCAATGAAGCTCTCCAGCTGCAAAAAGATGACATTGGGCGTCGGCGTTTGCTCCGTCAGGGGTTCATCTTCCATGTTTGGATCGGTGAAATCCTGGCCGCTCTGCAGCGGCAAGATGACAGGGTTCTTCTTCCGTGGATGGTGCAGCAAGGTGCTGTCCTTCGAGGTCAGCTCCTCCGCCAGTTCCCAGATCTGGTCCTCGTATTCCTCGGGGCGGTCAATGCCTCGATCCACCAGGCTGGTGCAGAAGCACAGCGCAAAGCCGTATTCCTGATAGGCATCGGCCAGGTTGCCGATGGACGGGTTCAGGGTTCCGGTATGCAGGCCCACCATAATCAGCGCCACCGCCAGCAGCGCGCTGCCGCCGGTGCTGTATGCTGCTCTGCGCCAATGGGGCTTTCTCTTGGGCGTGCGCAGGAACAGAAGCACCAGCGCTGCCACAACCACCAGAAATCCTGCGCCGATCAGCACGATCTGCACCGGGTTTAAGTACACACCGATAATACTGAACACCGACCCCAACAGGGAAAAATCGATGGCCGACAATGGTGTGACCCGGTAGAACATCATCACAAAATTCGTAATGCCCAGCCCCAGCCAAAGGGCGCTCACCAGACTCAGGGCAAAATACCGCCGCTTGACAAACAGGCACACACATAGGCTGCAGAAGATCAGCAGCACACCCAACAAGAACAGGTATGGCTGGGTAATGCCGTGGGTCAGGGGCGTGACAACAGAGCGCTGGGACAGACATTCCAGCACAAAATTCAGCGCCAGAGCCAGGAAGAAACACAAACGCACCGGTCTTTCATCCAGCCAGCGAAGGGCGGATGAGAGCCGGTGTGTTTGGATCATTTTCTTAGGTGTCTGCGCAGTGTTCATGGTCATGATCGCTCCCTTATCAAGGGAAATATACCACACAAGCAGACAAAAGAAAAGAGGAGAATTACGGTTATTTACTGGGTTTTCTGGTGCGCAGAGTTTCCAGCGCTGTGTGCAGCTGGGGCCAGGCAGGCTCTTCTTCCCTCGCGCCGAAGGCCAGCGCGTTGCAGGATTCCACCGCCACGCGATATCCCTCCTGAGAGAGAATGTTCTTCGCCTTCTCCAGAATCTCCAGAGGCGTGTCACTGGGTTTCACCTGGGCGCCATGCAGCAGCAAGCCCTGGGCGGACAGGGCAAAGCCGGTCAGGTACTTTTCCCGGCTGTCGGGCATCTTCTGGTAGGCGCGCAACTGCTTCTTCCAGGCACGCAGTTCAGTGGCGGATGCCTTGACCTGCGCCCGATCGCCAAGAATCTGCTCCACATCCGTGTAGTACTCGTTCTCTTCCTCGCCGAAGTGCTCGCGCACGCCCAGACCCTTGAAGAGCTTGGCAATCATTCTGCGCAGCCAGTTCCAGGCCGTGGCAAAAGCGGCGAAGATATATTTATGATAGCGGATCAGGACAATCAGCACGACCGCCACCGCCAGCACCACCAGAAGATCTGCCTGCAGTTCGGTATTCACAGGCTTTTCCTCGAAATCGGTGAGCTGTTCAAAGGCGTCCTCGGGGTCGGCCTCCCAGTCAGCCTCGGGCATATCGATCTCCCGGTTCCAGAACTCCTCGTCATTCAGCCAGCGGCGGATGGGCGTGAGCAGGAACCACACAACTGCGCCCAGGGCACGGAAGACCGTTCCGGCAATGTTCATAAAAAACCCACGGCAGAACACCAGCACCAGAACGATCACCATGCCGCCCAGCAACAGCAGCAGGTTGAATATACGGATGCGGTTCGGCAGATGACTCATCTGATGGCCGCGGCGGCGCATGAGGAAGTCAATGTTCCGGAAGTTATACTCCAGAGCAAACAGGCCGGCCACCAGAATGAACAGCACCATAAAGGTGGTGACCGGGTAGGCAAAGCCACGCACACTCAGGGTTATAACCGTGAACAGGAACAAAAACGCTGCCACAAAGAATTCCCAGCGGGCGAGCCGGTTGTTGGTGCTCAAGCATCCGATCACAGCATAAACGCCGAAGATGATGCCGGCATACATGCGCATCCAGACCGTACTTCCCAGGGCTTTGCACAGGAAAATGCCCACCAGGACACTCACCACCAGCATCACAGCCTGCACAATGCGTACGCCCAGCACACGCTTGAAGCGTTTCTGCGCCAGGGATGTGACAAGCATACAGCAGAAGGCCAGCACCACCACGGCGGCGGTTTCCCACGCCACAGAGTGGTAGCCTTCCTGCTTTAAAATGCCGGTGTAGCAGAACAGGAACAAGGGATAGGCCGTCAGGTAACGGGCCAGGTTCGCCAGCTGGGAGAAGAGGGCACGCATTCTCGTCTCTTTCATTGCGCAGCCTCCTCTTCCGTGATCGTGTAGATCTCCAGATCATCGGGCGCCTCACCCATATCCAGATGGGTCACACAGACGATCTTCACATGGCAGCCCGCTTCCTTGCGAGCCCGGGCATAGTCATACAGGGCGTCATTCACATAAGCGGTGACAATGACGATATCAGACGCCGTCAGCCGCTCGCAGGTTCCCTTCAGGAACGCAGAAAAGGATTCCGAAAAGTGCATCGGCAGGCGGGCCAGAGTGCGCATCAGATCCAGCACATGCTCCTGTCCGGAGAACTCATTGGTCACGATGGCGCCATTGCTGCCGTCCAGACTGGTGTTGGCGGCGAAGCGCACAGGAAGACCACTCTTCAGGGTATCATCAAAGAAACCCGCACAGACGCGAATGGCCGTTTCGATGCGGTCCTTATCGGAAATGTTGACCGTTTCGTAGCTGCGCGACTGCAGATTCAAAAGCACCAGCATGTTCTGCTCGGCGGTCTGCTGATTGTTATGTACCATCAGTTTGCCGGTGCGGGCCGTGGCGGCCCAATGGATGTTGCGCATGGAATCGCGGGGCGTATACTCCCGCACGCCGACGCGGTAGAAGGGGTCATCCAGGTAATTGCGGCGCACGATAATATCGCCCTGCAGGCGGTTGGCGGAGGTAAAGGACGCCTGCAGATCCAGAGGCCGCGGCAGTACGGTGACGGCGGTGTTCACCTCCGCCACATGGGAGACTGTTTTCAGGCCCAGCAGGTCCGTGACCAGCAGGATGCACTTCTGCACCTCGTACACGCCGCGCTTGGCGCAGCGCACATTCCAGCTGCGCACGGTGCGGCGATGGCCGCGCATCATAAAGAAGCTGGGCACGAAGCGGGTGTCGTCGGCAATCAGGGACTGAGAACCGGCGAAATCCAGGTGCATGGAGGTGGTCAGCTCGCTGCGCAGCCAGGGCAGCGGCAGCACCTTATGGTTGCTGACCGTTTCCACCAGCTTGATCTCATCGCCCTCCGAGGCTTCGTTTTCCGAAAACTTGCAGTCATATTCCAACCCGCGGAAGCCCAGATGTTTATACACCTGGGCCTGGGCTACGGCCAGTATCAATAAAATGACAACAACGTAGAAAAATTCCATACTTTATCCAATCGCAGGTGCGTCGGTGGTATCCACGATCTGACGCACGATTTTCAGCGTCTCAGCCTGCTGCACGGCGCTGGCGGCCTTGCAGAGAATGCGGTGGCACAGAACGTCCGCAGCAACGGCCTTCACATCATCCGGGATCACATAGTCGCGGCCGGCCACGGCAGCACTTGCCTGGGCGGCACGGGTCAGGGCGATGGAGCCGCGGGGCGACACGCCCAGACGGATCTTCTCATGGGTGCGGGTGGCGGCAGTCAGGCGCAGGATATAGTCCTGCACGCTCTCAGCCACGTGAACCTTGCGCACCTGGGCCATGGCGTCCAGGAGTTCTTCCTTGGTCACGACGGCTTCCAGGGTGTCGATGGGATTGGCGGAGACAAAGCTGGTGAGCATGGCGCGCTCGGAATCATGGTCAGGATAACCCATGCTCAGGCGCATCATGAAACGGTCCAGCTGGGCCTCGGGCAGCGGGAAGGTGCCCTGGATCTCAATGGGGTTCTGGGTGGCGGCCACGAAGAAGGGCTCCGCCAGAGGACGGGTGATGCCGTCGATGGAGACCTGGCGCTCTTCCATGCACTCCAAGAGGCTCGACTGGGTACGCGGGGTGGCGCGGTTAATTTCGTCCGCCAGCAAAATGTTGGTGAATACGGGGCCTGCACGGAATACGAACTCCTGGCTCTTCTGATCGAAGATGCTCATGCCCGTCAGGTCGGACGGCAGCAGGTCGGGGGTGAACTGCACACGGCCGAACTGCAGGCTCAGGCTTTTGGCCAGGGCCTTGACCAGGGTGGTCTTGCCGGTGCCGGGCACATCCTCCAAAAGAATGTGGCCGCCGGCGAGCACGCAGAGGGTCACCTTGTGGATAATTTCATCCTTGCCTTTGATGACAAGGCCCATGTTGTTTTTCAGTTTCAGTGCCAGATCCTGGACCTGCATAGAGAATTCCTCCTGTCAGGCGCTGCACAGTTGACAGCGCGAAATTGCGGTATCAATATTTTGATATCTTATTATAGCATAAGAGGCTTCGTTTTCTCGCACAAATCATACCCCACTTTTTTGTGCAACATGTCCAAAGAAAACACAAAAAAGCGCCCGGAATACCGGGCGCTTTCGGAAATGAAACTTACAGGGTGGCGATGTAGTCCAGGGACTTCTTGATGCAATCCAGGGGAACCATCTTCAGGGTGGGCTCATCCTGCTCGACGATGATCCAGGGGATCTTGGCGTCGACAACGGCATCGGTGATGTCCATCCAGGACTGCTGGCCGTAACCAACAGGACGGAACTCGAAGATGGCGTCATCCTCAACCTCTTCGACGGTGGTGCCGATCAGCTTGTAGAGGTTCTGAGCCTTCTTGCCGGGCATATAGAAATCCTTGTAGTGGATGATGGGGGAACGGTCAGCGTACTTCTTGATGTACTTGACGGGATCCTCACCGGCGACCTTGACCCAGCACAGGTCCAGCTCAGCGTACAGGTCGGGGATCTGAGCGTACATGATGTCCAGGCAGTACTCGT
>SVLN01000034.1 GCA_015067925.1 Oscillospiraceae bacterium | reverse complement strand
CAACTTCAAGTTGCGTTTATTCCATATAGCTCTGCAGCAGTTCCTTCAGGGCGTCCATCTGCTCTTTCGGCATGGAGAAGGCGGCGAGGCCCAACTCGTCTTTCACCTGACTGAACGGATAATAGATGGAGACAGACGTGTAGCAATCCAGCGTAATCTGCTTTTCTGCGCCGTCCTCGCCGATCACGCGCAGGGTCCAGTGGTCGCCGTCCTTCCATTTGTCCTTCACATTGGGCCAATATGCGTCAGAGGCGTAAAACAGCGCATCGTTGAACTGCTTGGCCAAAGCCGCGGCTTCCACCGGGGACACTTCGACAGTCTTCCCCTCAGGGGAGGTGATTTGCATGGAAGCAGGTATGGGCAGCTGGTGACGGAGCACTCCCAGGTCAGAAATGGCCTGCAGATCGGGCGTTCCCTTGATGTAGAAGTATTGTGCGGTTTCCTCATTGTCGGAAATCTGAATCTGATTGCCGCCAAGCTGGATCCAAACGGAGTCCAGATACGCGCCATCCTTGTAAAAGCGCAGTTCCCAGGAATAGCCGCCGTCGGGAGGATCGGCCATCTGCTCTCTGGGATTGTAGATCCACCGACTCAGGGCGTCGACCAGGGCGGCGACGTGCTCCTCGGGGAGCACGCTGCGGAGGGTGTGATCGTAGCCATAGCGCAGCACCTCGGCGCCGTCAGCCTCACTGAGCCATTCAGGTAGCTGCACATCCGCAACGGGATACTCACTGTACACGGCCCAGATATCAGATTCCGGTTCTGAGGGTTGGGGGTTCAGGTAGTCCGGGGCGTAGAGGCGCAGGGCCTGGGTGGAAACCTGCTTAATGGGGTCGTCGGGTTCCTCCATCTGGTAGGTGACCTGGGTGGCCAGCTCCGCGGCAGAGCCGTTGGAGAGCCGGTAGGGACCTTCCTGAGCCGGGGCGGTGTAATCAAACCAGGCGCGGACGTATTCAAAAATACCGGCGTGCAGATTCAGGGCATTTTGGAAGAAAGCCGTCAGGGTTTCTTCCGTGTCGCCGTGCAGGCGCATGCCGGTTTCCCCGTCCAGCTCTGCCCGGTAGTCGGTAAGCACCTGCCGCGCAGCATGGACAAATTGGGCGAACGCAGCCGCGGCGTCCTCGGTTGTTTCGATTTGCGGCTGCTGCTCCACCGTCAGGGCCGTCACTTGGCCTTCAGTGTTATAGGTGGCGGTGAGAACGGCAGGCTGCTTCATCAAAGAACCCTGGTAGCAGCCCTCGGAATCGGGCAGGCTTTTCCAACGGTGAGAGGTCAGAAAGGTGTCCAGATCGGATTCCGTCATGCTCCAGAAGTCGGTGGACAGCAGATTGGCAAAGTCGTTTTTTGTGTATTTTGTCGGCGTTTTTTCGGCACAGGCGGCAAGGCTCAACAGCATTGCAAGGGTCAAAATGATGGCAAATAAGCGTCGTTTCATGGCGTTCTCCTTTCTCAGAGGGTGGGTTTCTTTCCTTCTGACACCAGTTTACCCGGTTGTTTTGTCAATGTCCACCAACATAAAGCTGTACCGGGGAATTTTCCCGGCAACTACAAGTTGCGTTTATTCCATATAGCTCTGCAGCAACTCTTTCAGCGTGTCCATCTGTTCCCGGGGGAGAATAAAGGCTGCAGCACCCAGGAAATCTACGTAGCGGCTGAAAGGAGATTTGGAAGATACCGGAACGCAGCAATCCAACCAGATTTCCATCTCTGCTCCATCCTCGGCAGTAATGTGCACAAGCCAATAGCTCTGCCTCATGTGCTCGTCCAAATAGGGCAAATAAGCGTCCTCGGCCTGATCCAGCGCGCCATTGATCGCGTTTGCCAGGGCGGCGGCCTGTGCGGGAAGGAGCTCTTTGGTTTGCCCCTCCGGGGATGTGACCTGAACGGAAACCGGCTTCGGAACTGTGGGGCGTGGCGTGCATAGATCAAACAGCGCCTGCAGGTCGAGGTTCTCCGACGGTTCGATGCGATAAAATGCGTCAGGGCCCTGCTGTGCCGCCTGTTCGTCCGACGGGGTGTAGACGGCGAGCCAACCCTCCTGGAGTTTGAACGAAATCATGCCACGCAGGGCGTTGTCAAGGTAGAGGTTCAGCTGAAAGCCGTCCGAGCCGTCATAAACCACCGCGTCAGCAGCATCCATAGGCTCACCCACCCACTGGGGCAGATCCCGCAGCAGCGTCTCAATGTGTTCCTGGGGAAGCACCCGGCGGAAGGAGCTCGTGCAGCAGTGGTGCAGCATTTCAATGTGGTCTGCCGAAGAAATCCACTCAGGAAGGTCGATGGACAGGACATCGGCTTCCGGTTCTGTGGGCTGGGACTTCGGTTCTTCCGGAACCGCCGTCGGCGTTTTTTCGGCACAGGCGGCGAGGGAAAGCAGTGCAAAAAGCAACAAAATAGTTACAAAAAACCTACGTTTCATAGTGTTCTCCTTTCGTTGCAGCGTGAAACAGACGGTGTTCTATAATCATTATCGCAGGACATACGATGCTGCGTCAATGCACGGATGCTACAAAAATGGGGCATCAAAATTGTGGAATATGACGAAGAGGGTTTGGCGCACAATAAAAACAAGCCACCCCATTGGGGTGGCTTGTTGTTTTGTTATTGCATCTCGAACCAATCCAGAACCGGCTGCAGGTTCTCTGCGCGGACGAAGTCGCCGCCTTCCATTAAAAGGCGCAGCATTTCGTCCTCGTCCGGGGTGCGGTTCTTTTTCTTCTGCATGAAGGTGGTCAGCGTGCGGATCATGGAAGCATACACACCCGTGAGTTTTGCGTGGTCCATGCCGCCCTGCAGGGTGAACACCGCGGTTTGTTCCGGAATCCGGCAGGTTTTGCGCACGCTCTGCGCCTCCGGGGCGCCCAGGCCCACGCCGATGACGGCGGCCAACTCATAGCGCCGCTTGGCCCGGCCCAGATCCTTCACGGTGCCGGCCATGAGCCAGCCCATGTAAATCACCCGCGCGCCCGCAAGGCGCTTCGCTTCCTGCAGGCAGTAGGCCGGCAGGCCCGTGGCCGCGCTTAAGAGAGAGGCGTACCGGGCGGTGAAGCCCGTGTTGGAAGAATAGATAATCGCAGTCGGCTTCATGGCTCAGGCCTTCTTGATGACGCTCTTCTTCTGCCAGTCGCCCTTGCGGTAGAAGGCCACGGAGATGATGACAGCCAGGCTCCAGCCCACGGCGGTGGCCCACCAGATGATGTGCGGGCCAAAGATGGGCGCCACGAACAGGGCCATCAGCACGCGGAAAGTGAAGTTGGTGAAGTTGGCGGTGAGGAAGCTCTTCATATCGCCCGCGCCGCGCAGCATGCTCATCATGACCATGAAAATGCCGAAAACGGGGGCGAACACCGAGATAACCCGGACATAGCGCACGCCGATGTCCACCATTTCGGCGAAGTTGGGGTCGGCGCTGTCGCAGAACATGCTGATGATCTGCGGGGCCAGCAGCTGCAGGATCACGCACATGATGCCGCCGGCGATGATACTGAACAGCACGGCGCTCCTGAGGCCCTGCTTGACGCGGTCGATGCGGCCCGCGCCGATGTTCTGGCCGGCGTAGCTGCCGAAGGCGTTGCCCACGTTGCTCAGAGGCATGGTGGAAAGGCTGTCCACGCGGCCCGCGGCGGACACGCCCGCCATGACGGCGGCGCCGAAGGAGTTGATGGAGGACTGGATAAAGACCATGCCCAGGGAGATGATGGACTGCTGCAGGGCGTTGGGAATGGCGATGCGCATGATGGTCTTGAAGATGCCCTTGTCAAAGAGCTTGACGGGCCCGTCCGTTTCCATTTCACGCAGGCGCTTGCGCATGTTGATGAAGCTCAGAATGGCCGAGACACCCTGGGCAAGGGTGGTGGCCAGGGCTGCGCCGCCAACGCCCATCCGCAGACCGATGACGAACCACAGGTCCAGCACCACGTTCAGAAGGGAGGAGAGGATCAGGAAGTACAACGGCGTGCGGGAGTTGCCCAGGGCGTTGTAGCTGGAGTTGAGGGTGTTGTACAGGAACAGGAACAGAGCGCCGGCGAAGTAAATGCGCAGGTAGGTGACGGCGTCGTCCATGATCTCTTCGGGGGTGTTGATCCAGCGCAGCACGATGGGGCTGAGCAGAATGCCCACCGCCGTGAGCACCAGGCCTGCGATGAAGGCGAAGGTCAGCATGGTGTTGATGCTGGTTTTCACGTTGGCCAGCTGCTTCGCGCCAAAATACTGGCTGATGACGACGCCCGCACCGGTGGTCAGACCCATGGCGGTGAAGATAAACAGCGAGGAGATGGGCGAGGAGGTGGAGATGGCAGCCAGGGCGTTGGAGCCGATCTGGTTGCCCACCACCAGCATGTCCACGATGTTATAGAACTGCTGGAAGATGTTGGAGAAGATCATGGGCAGGGCGAACATGATGAGCACCTTGGTCGGCGAACCGGTGGTCATGTCCACGGCCATTCTGCCCTTTTTGGCGACAGCCATTGAGATCATCCTTTCATTTTGTGATTAAAAATATTATATCATCCGGACTTTGCCCGTTGCAAGGGCAATTTCGCTTTGGAAAATAGAGAAATCAGTTGAAAAGCGCATCGAAATGTTTTGCAAACAGAGGGTTTTGTAAAATACCCAGATGATTTGTCCCTAAAATGTTTTCGGCCCCGGTTAAAAAAACCGGGGCCGGGGAAGAAACTTTGGAGTTTTGCACAAAAACAGAGGGCAGGATTTGGTGAAAACGCCGATTACGGGGCGCTTGGCACCTGCACCGGGAAACCGAGGGCGGAGAAGAGGATAAGCGTGCTGATGAGCAGCAGCCGAAGGCTGGAATCTTTCTGCCGCTTCATGGTGGTCTCCTTTCATCGGGGGAGAAATGTCAGATCCTCAAAGGGGTCGTGTTCGGAGAGAAGCTTTTGCGCAGTGATGCGGGCAACCGTTTCCGCGCCGCTGCGGAAGCTGCCGCGCAGGAACTTCCCTTCCGGCAGGTCGAAATAGTACAGCTCCAGGGTCAAATGGTCATCGAGCCGGAAGGTAAACAAGTAGCGGTACTCGTCCGTCTGGTTGAGGGCGGTGCCGGAGGCCGGCTTTGCAAGAAGCAAGGCATCCTGCAGGGCCTGACAGAGAAGAACGCAATCCTCTGCTGTGATGGGGTAAGTCTCGGTTGCGTCTCGACAGCTGGCCTGCAGGATCTGCTCGGTCTCGGGAAACGGGAAGGATGTACTGGGAGCGTCGCAGAACAGCGTCCAAAGGGCGTGGGTCACATTTCCGTCGCAGTGCCAGTAGATGCCCTGGGGCGGGGTGCGGACGAGTTTTTCTGCGCTGGCCCAGCTGCCGCCCACGGGGAATTGCAGGCAGCCGCGATATTTGCCGCTGCGGTAAAGGCGAAGAATGTAGTAGGGCTCTTTTTCCGTGTGGCCGAGTTCGCTCGTGCCGATGTTCTGATTCAGCGCGTCGATCACCTCTGCAATCGCGTCACCGGTGATGAGGTAGCTGCTGCCCGTGGGCGTGCCGCATTGCAGTACCGCCAGGTCATAGTCTTTGGCGTTCAGCTCCGACCAGGGATGCGGACGCTGCCAGAAGGCCAAAATCTTCGGCCAGAGAAGCAAAGAAAGAACCAGCGCCGCGGCAAGAATGGCCGTGCTGATGAGCAGCAGCCGAAGGCTGGAATCTTTCTGCCGTTTCATGGCGGCGCTCCTTTCGTCATTCCAACCCCAGTTCCTTCAGCAGGTCGTAGCTGACCGGAAAACGGTAGACCGTGCCGGAATAGAGGTAGCTGGAATTGGGGGTCATTTGATGGGGCGTGGAAAAACAGACATGCACAAAGGTGTTGGCGGGGTAGGTATACTGGGTCACCGTCAGTACCGGAAGGCCCTCCCGATTCAGAACCAGCATGTAATCCCACGATTGGTGCAGCTGGACGGGTGTGGCGACAGGATCCGCCTCTTGCGGAAGCCGTGCAAGAAGGCTCAGCAGCGCCTCGTAATAGGAGACATCCAGCTGTGCGGTGTTGTTCTCGCGCCGGCGGATGGTGACGGAGTCCAACTGGTCTGCCTCAGGCAGCTGCTGCGGCTGGGAGAGCCAGGTCTCGATCTGCGCGCCCAGTTCTTCGCCGCAGAGGCGGCGCTCGCTGCGCTTTGGTTGGAAACCATTCGTGGAAAGCAGGGAATTTTCCGAAGAATAGAAGTAATACTGTCTGGGGCTGCCGCTTTCGCGGTCAAACAACAGGATGCTGTGTTCGGGCAGGAAGGATTCGAACAGAGGTGACTTGGCGGTGGCCTGCTCGTTGAGAAGCCGAATAAACGAGTCCGCGTCCTCACCCGACAGGATCACCTTGTTGTCCAGAACCACATAGGAATACTCCTCCGGCTGCAGCGGCTTCCATGCGCCGGGGCCCCATAAATGCGGAAGCACATAAAAACCGATAATGACAAGGGGAAGCAGCACCCCAAGCAGGCCGAATCCCACGCGCAGGCGGTCTTTGAGGGTCTTTTTCATGGCGGCGCTCCTTTCTTTTTGTTCCGGGCGAGCGATGCTCGCCCCTACATTCCCGTTGGGTAGTTCCGGGGCGTTATCCCAGTTCTGCAAACAGGTCATACCCCGCCGGGAGGCGGTAGCGGATCTGGCTGAAGCCTTTGGTACCGTGATAGCGAATGTGCACGAAGGTGTTGTAGGGCAGCTGCCGCTCTCTCAGCTCCACCGTGATGTATTCGCCCCACTGCAGGGTTAGGCAGTCACCGAAATCCATGGAAAACAGGTGGCTTTCCGAGGCGACCTGAACGCCGTCCGCATCAAGCTGCGCCCAAAGCTCCGGCAGCGTGGCGATCTGCTCTGGGGTCAGCTCTATTGTTTCTTCGCCCCGGGTGAAGGTGGCGGAGCGGATCAGCTCTGCGGTGGGGACGGGCGCGGCGTACAGCGTCCCGCCGCCCGTGGGAGGAGAAAAATAGTCATCGCAGGCGCGCATGGTGCTCTTCAGCTGCCGGAAATAGGGGTAGGTGGCGATGCGGCCCTGCACCGGGTCGTGATAGAAGGTGTGCAGCAATTCGCCGCCGGAATACAAGGCGATGGTGGTGCGGGGATAGAAGGTGTGGTAGGAGCCCCGCAGATTTTCACTTTTTTCCCAAAGCTGCCGGACAAGCTGCACGGCCTCGTCGCCCTGCAGGCTTTTCATGCCGCCGTAGTCATCAAAGATCAGCACGGTGTCGCAGTTCTCCGGCACCAGGGTGGGAAAGGCCTCGGGTGCGCGCAGACGCAGCACCGTGAAGAGGATCAGAATGACCGCCATGGCGCAGATGCAGGCATTGCACAGCCAGAGCACCGGGCGGGGAAGGGAGGATTTCTTCATGGCGCGGCTCCTTTCTTTGTTTTGCGGGCGAGCGATGCTCGCCCCTACGTTCTCAAAGGCGGCTGCCCGGGGGAATTACGGTTCCGCACCCAGAAGCAGCTCCGGAAGGGCGGCGAGGGCGGTCTCGTCTGCACAGGTATAGCCCGCTGCAATGCCCATTTGTTCACCGTCAGAGAATTGACAGGAGAGGGAGAGGCAGCGTTGGGTGTCGTTGTACTGGACGTGCCAGAGGGTGCCGTCCTGTGCGGACAGAGTGGCCTGCCAGCCGTTTTCTCCGTGGCAGAGAGCAACATGCTGTCGGACATACTCGCAGGGCAAAAGGTTTTCTTCCAAAAAGGCGCAGAGCACTTCAAGCTGCACCTGGCTCAGCTCCAGAGGCGCTGATTTTTCCCGGGCTGCCCAAGTGATCAGCGTGGCAGAGAGAATGCTTTCTGTATTGCAGACATGCGCACGGGGGCTTTGTGGCGGCTGCGGGTCTGCTTCGCAGCGGCGGTAAGCCAAAAGTGTTTCAGCAGCTTCCTTAGAAATGTACCGGTGGACGGTTTGCCCACGGGGGTCAAGTCCCCGCAGACTGTAGCGGCCATCGGGATGGCGAAGCAGGTGAAAAAGCCCGGTTCGTGGATATAAGACCTGACTTTCGTCTTTCCACGTAAGGGAAATAGCGCAGAGATACTCCCCGTCAACCTGATCGCAAGGCTCTTCGGGTGCTTCGTTTAAAAGGGAACAAAGGGCGTCCAAACTCTGGGTTTGTGTCCACTCCTCTTCAAGCTCCATGCGGAACAGAGAGCCTTCTATGTCCACATGCTCCCGACAGAGCACGGTGTAGCTTTGAAAATCCTGAGCATTCAATTTGGAAAATCTGGGTGCAGCTAGGTTGAGGCCAATCTTTTCTTCTATTTCCAACCCCAGGGGCACCAAAAGGGGCGTCAGCGCCGCCAGAATGATGGCGAAGACGAGGGCAATCACGATCAGATGCCGATGCTTTGCGAAAAAGTCTTTCATGGCGGCGCTCCTTTCTAGTTATTCAGCAGCTCCGGAAGGGCGGCGATGGCGGCCTCATCTTCACAGGTGTAGCCTACGGCTTTTGGATTAGAAGAAACGCTGCTTGCGCAGTACAGGGAAAGACAGCGCTGCCAGTTGTTGTACTGCACCTGCCAGATCAAACCGTCCTGCATGGAAAGGGTTGCCTGCCAGCCGTTGCTGCCGTAGGGAGAACTTGAATAATTTTTTCTGGAGTATCGCTCAGGAAGAAGCGTGTCCTCCAAAAATGCGCAGAGGGTTTCGATTTGCTCACGGGTCAGCTCCGTGGGTTCTGCTTCTATTTGCTTTTCACGGGTCAGCAGGGAGGCGGAGGTGATTTGCTCCGGGTCGCACAAATCTTTGCGCGGATTGCCGTGGAGGGAATCCTTGGTGCAGTAGCAGTAGGCCATCAAAGCCTGAGCCGATTCCTCCGAAATGTACCAACTGGCCCTGCCGCCCAGACGCCCGGTACCCGTGAGACTGTATTGGCCGTCGGTGCAGACAAGGCTGTAGCGATGGACGACAAGGGTTTCGTTCAAAGAGATCGTGAGAATGTGCTCGGATTTTGAATCGTCCCGATTCTGTTTCAGGGGTGCTTCGCTGAGAATTGCACAGAGTGCTGCGATTTCTTCGGGGTTCTTCCAAGGAACCCTTTTGAGCAGGGCGTCATTCTCCGCGCTGGGGGGAATTTTGTCACAGCTGACGGTGTAATATTGGATTTTGTCCGCTTTCAGCTTGCTGAAACGCTGTATGGGGGTGGGCAGACGCAGATCCGGAAGATCAAACCTCTCTTCCAATTCCAACCCCAGGGGCACCAAAAGGGGCGTCAGCGCTGCCAGAATGATGGCGAAGACGAGGGCAATCACGATCAGATGCCGATGCTTTGCAAAGAAATCTTTCATGGCGGCGCTCCTTTCTAGTTGTTCAGCAGCTCCGGCAGGGTGGAGAGGGTATCTGCACTGAAGCCGGCATAGCCGGCGGTGTCCACCACGTTACCATCCGGAGGAGCACAGCACAGGGAAAGACAGTTCTGCTCATCGTTGAACTGCACGTACCAGGTCAGGCCATCCTGCGCGGAAAGCACCAGCTGCCAGCCGTTTTCGCCATGGATGAGGTGCGTGAGCTGAGAGTAGTGATACGAAACGGGAAGCAGCCGTTCCTCCAGAAAGCTGCAGACCGTCTCGATTTGTGCGGTTGTCAACGCGACGGGATCAGAGCGAACCCGGTCACTCCAGGTTTGCAGCGTTGCAGCGTTGATGTGCGCCGGATCACAAAGATACGCCCGCGGCTCGTCGGCGCTGGGGATCGAGCAGAAGCAATACTCCATCAGAAGCTGGGCAGATTCGTCAGAAATATACCAGGCAGCCTTTTTGTTGAACCAGGAATCTGTGCTCAGGCCATAGCGGCCTTCCGTACGGAAGAGGGTATAGCTGACACTCTTTCTGGGATATTGCGGACCGCTACTCAGAGGTTTCAGCGTGAATTGGCAGAGATCTTCCCTGTCCGGCAGTTTGCCGCAACGCTGCTGCGGGGCGTCCTTCAGAAGGGTAAAAATTTCCTCCAGTTCCTTCGTATACAGAGTTTCGGTGAGGCCGCGGAACAGAATCTGCGTTTCTTTGTTCTTGCGATAGGTCAGACAGCTGACGGTGCAGCTCGCGTAATCCGTGATATCCAGCTTCGGTGGGAATTGTGGGATGATGAGGATTGCCAACAGCAAGGCGGCAGAAAAACCAATCAGAATCCGGTAAAAGTGCTTTGCAAAGAAATCTTTCATAGCGGCGCTCCTTTCTTCACAGGTGGGGTTGACAGTTCTTCTGGTTTCAGCTTAGCAGGCGGTGGAGAAAATGTCCACCAACATAAAGTTGCGCCGGAGGAAATCCCGGGAAACTTCAGGTTGCGCTCCTTTCTAGTTTTCGAGCTGGGCGAACAGGTCGGGGAAGGGGTTCGCGACTTTGCTCACCTGAAAACCAACCACGCCGGGGGATAGGGCGTTGCCGCCGATTTGCCATTCGGCATAGATTCGGGCGCCGCCCCCTTTGATGGGAACGTAATTGAGGGTCAGGACGGTGCCGTCTGTGCAGGTGAGGCGCAGTTGATGGGTGGCCAGGGTGCGGAACGTGACCAGCGGCGCACCGGATACCTGTGTCCGGGAGGCATCCGTCAGGAATCGTGCCGCTGTCGCGCGGGCTGCTTCCAGCATTTCGCCCGAAAGCTCCTGCGTTTGGTCGGGAATGCCCTCCGTGAGGGTGCAGAAGGCGGCGGCGGTGATGTCTTCGCCCTTCGGCGGTGCGGCCAGAGCGTCCAGAGCATCGTAAAGGGTCTGGCTCGCCGGCAGATCCAGGTCCCAGTACTTGTCGTCGTAGACCAGGGTGCTGGCAGGGCGGGGATAACCGCTGCGCTTGTACATCAGCCTGACAGACTGCGTGTCATTCAGCTTCAGCAGCCAATAGGCATCCCCCATTTGGGAAGGGTACTTGCTGTAATCCATCTGCTCCCGGGCGGCGTCTATCAGCAGGGTGCAGATGGTCTCAATGGCCTGCCGGTCTGTGACCCGGGCGCAGGGCCAGAACTCCGCCGGGGAGAGTGGGGAGGGCGTATAGGGTTCATAGACAAAGGCCAGAGTGAGGGAGTCGATGTTCCGGGGATCGAAAATCTCCGCCGCGGCCTCCCGGCCCTGGCGAATCTGGATTTTTTTCGGGAGCGTGCTGACAAAGGCAATCAGCAGAATGGATAGCACCATCGCTATGACCAATGCGGCGGTGCCGCGACGGTTCAGTTTCTTCATGGTGTGCTCCTTTCGTTGTGGGGGGTGGGGACAGGTTGCTGGGCACTGAAGGCCCCCTTGCGACTCGCTAGCCGACGCCCAAAGGAAATGGCGTCGGCAGACCTCACCTTGCGATGTGAGGCCAAGCGCCCGGCTTCGCCGGGTTGCTCGCTTGCACAGCGCCTGCGGGCGCTAGTGTGTAAAGGGGGCTGTCACGAAGTGACTGGGGGATTGTTGACAATCCCTCCGACCTCGCTTGCGCTCGGCCACCTCCCTTTGCACACGCCCGCCCGCAGGCGGGTGTACATAGCGCAACCGCCGCTTGCGGCGGCTCTTAGCGCGGAGGAAAGGAGGCTTTTTGCTGTGCCTTTCTTACAATATTATTTTACCACAACATTTCCCGTCAGGGAATTTGGGATATTGCCAGAAAAACGGCCCTCATTTTTGTGCAAGGTGCAAAAAAGTTCCGTGCTATGTATCAGCACGGAACTTTTTCGAACTTATTTGAAGTATTCCACAGCAGAGCGGAACAGGCCCATGTCGTATTCGCCCTCGACGTTGCGATACAGACCGGCGCCGATGCGCTCGGAGTGGCCCATCTTGCCCAGCACGCGGCCGTCCGGGGAGGTGATGCCTTCCACGGCCAGGACGCTGCCGTTGGGGTTGAAGTGCACGTCGTCCGTGGGCACGTTGGCCAGGGAGACGTACTGGGTGGCGATCTGACCGTTGCGAGCCAGATCCAGGATCTGCTCCTCGGTGGCCAGGAAGCGGCCCTCACCATGGGAGATGGGCACGGTGTACACATCACCCACATTGGTGTTCATCAGCCAGGGCGAGGCGTTGGAGGCCACGCGGGTGCGCACCAGACGGGACTGGTGGCGGCCGATGGTGTTGAAGGTCAGGGTGGGCGCGCTGGGATCGGGCTCGGTGATCTCGCCGTAGGGCACCAGGCCCAGCTTGATGAGCGCCTGGAAGCCGTTGCAGATACCGGCCATCAGGCCGTCGCGGTTCTTTAAGAGCTCGTTGACCTGGTCGGCAACCACGCCGTTGCGGAAGAAAGCGGTGATGAACTTGCCGGAGCCGTCGGGCTCGTCGCCGCCGGAGAAGCCGCCGGGGATGAAGACGATCTGAGACTGCTTCATTCTTTCGGCGAAGTACTGGGCGGACTCGGCGATGGCCTGGCTGGTCAGGTTGCGGATGACGATGATCTCAGGCTCGGCACCGGCGGCGCGCACGGCGCGGGCGGAGTCGTATTCGCAGTTGGTGCCCGGGAAGACGGGAATCAGCACTCTCGGCTTGGCAACGCTGGTTGCGGGCTTCGGCCAGGTGTGGCTCGTCTGGGAGAACATGGGAATGCGGCTCTGGCACTGCGTGATGTTGCAGGAGTAGACCGGCTCCAGCTTGTTCTCGTAGATGCTGAGCAGTTCACTCAGCTCCAGGCGCTCGGCGTTGCAGGTGATGACGCTGTCCGCGGTGACGATGCCCAGCAGGCGGCCGTACTCGGTGTCGTCGGCCAACTCCAGAATGAAGGAGCCGTAGCGCCAGCCGAAGAGCTCTTCCATCTCGGTGGTGGGGTTGAAGGTGAAGCCCAGGCCGTTGCCGAAGCACATCTTCATAATGCCCTCGGCGACGCCGCCGTAGGTGGGCGTCCAGGCGGCGACGATCTTGCCGGCGTGAACCAGGGAGGAGATGTCATCGTACAGGCGCTTCAGGGAAGCGGGAGTGGGCAGGCCGTTTTCGTCATAGTCCGGGGTGGCCAGGGCCACGCGATGGCCGGGGGCCTTAAACTCGGGGGAGATGACGTGCTGTACGGAGCCGGTGGTCACGGCGAAGGAGACCAGGGTGGGCGGAACGTCCAGGTCCTCGAAGCTGCCGGACATGGAGTCCTTGCCGCCGATGGCGGCGATGCCCAGGTCCTTCTGAGCCTCAAAGGCGCCCAACAGAGCGGCCAGGGGCTTGCCCCAGCGGGCGGGGTCGCGCATGGGCTTTTCGAAGTACTCCTGGAAGGTCAGGTAAGTGTCGGAAGCGTCCGCGCCGGTGGCGATCAGCTTGCTGGCGGACTCGACGACAGCCAGGTAAGCGCCGTGGTAGGGGCTCTGGCTGGCAAGATCCGGGTTGTAGCCCCAGGACATGAAGCTGCAGGTATCGGTCTCACCCTTTTCCAGGCTGATCTTGTGCACCATGGCCTGGATGGGGGTCAGCTGGTTTTTGCCGCCGAAGGGCATCAGCACGGTGCCGGCGCCGATGGTGGAGTCAAAGCGCTCAGACAGGCCGCGCTTGGAGCAGACGTTCAGATCGCCCGCCAGGTCGCGCATGGCCTGGGAGAAGTTTTCAGGGATGGCCTTTTCGGGCTTTTTCGCGGGGGCGGGCGCGATGGAAATGTGCTTTTCCGCGCCGTTGGAGTTTAAGAACTCGCGGGAGATGTCCACGATGGCCTTGCCGTTCCAGTTCATCACCAGGCGCGGCTCCTCGGTGACCACGGCGATGCGGGTGGCCTCCAGGTTTTCGCGCTCGGCCAGGGCCATGAAGCGATCCACGTCCTTGGCCTCCACGACCACGGCCATGCGCTCCTGGGATTCGGAGATGGCCAGCTCGGTGCCGTCCAGGCCCTCGTACTTGCGGGGCACGGCGTTCAGGTCGATGACGAGGCCGTCGGCCAGCTCGCCCACGGCGACGGACACGCCGCCGGCGCCGAAGTCGTTGCAGCGCTTGATCAGGCGGCTGCACTCCGGATCGCGGAACAGGCGCTGCAGCTTGCGTTCCTCGGGGGCGTTGCCCTTCTGGACCTCAGCGCCGCAGGTTTCCAGGGAGGAGAGGGTGTGCTTCTTGGAGGAGCCGGTGGCGCCGCCGATGCCGTCACGGCCGGTGCGGCCGCCCAGGAGGATGACCACGTCGCCCGCGTCGGGCCGCTCGCGGCGGACGTTCTCAGCGGGAGCGGCGGCGATGACCGCGCCGATCTCCATGCGCTTGGCGGCGTAGCCGTCGTGATAGAGCTCGTCCACCTGGCCGGTGGCCAGGCCGATCTGGTTGCCATAGGAGCTGTAGCCCGCGGCGGCCTTGGTGACGATGGTGCGCTGGGGCAGCTTGCCCTCCATGGTTTCGGAGACGCTCTTCAGGGGATCGGCTGCGCCGGTGACGCGCATGGCTGCGTAAACGTAGCTGCGGCCGGACAGGGGATCGCGGATGGCGCCGCCAATGCAGGTGGCCGCGCCGCCGAAGGGCTCGATCTCGGTGGGATGGTTGTGGGTCTCGTTCTTGAAGAGGAGCAGCCACGGCTGCACCTCGCCGTCCACGGTGACGTCGATCTTCACGGTGCAGGCGTTGATCTCCTCGGACTCGTCCAGCTTCTGGAGAAGGCCCTTGGCCTTGAGGTACTTGGCGGCCAGGGTGCCGATGTCCATGAGGTTGACGGGCTTGGTGCGGCCCAGCTCCTGGCGGGAGGCCAGGTAGTCGTTCCAGGCGTTCTGCAGCAGCTCGTCCTCGAACTCAACAGAGTCGATGGTGGTCAGGAAGGTGGTATGGCGGCAGTGATCGGACCAGTAGGTGTCGATCATCTTGATCTCGGTGATGGTGGGGTCGCGGCCCTCGTTTTTGAAGTAGGCCTGGCAGAAGGTGATGTCGCCCAGGTCCATGGCAAGGCCGTAGGAGGCGATCATGTCATTTAGGCCGGCCTCGTCCAGTGCCGTGAAGCCGGTGAGGGTCGCCACGGTCTCGGGCAGGTCGTATTCCATCTGCAGGGTGGAAAGGGGATCCAGGGAGGCAAGTCTAGACTCCACGGGGTTGACCACGTGGCGGGAGATCGCGGCCTTTTCGGCCTCTGTCAGGTCGCCCTCAATGACGTAGACCTTGGCGGTGCGCACGGTGGGGCGCTCCAGCTGGGAGATGATCTGGATGCACTGGGCGGCGGAGTCGGCGCGCTGGTCATACTGACCGGGCAGGGGCTCCACGGCGAAGGCCCAGGCGGTCTGCGGACGCTCTAAGTGATAGGTGACGATATCCAGCTGCGGCTCGGAAAAGACGGTGGGAACAGCCTGGTCGAACAGGTCCTTTTCGATGTTCTCCACGTCGTAGCGGTTGAGCACCCGCAGGGTGTCGACGCTCTTGATCTGCAGCAGGGATTCGATTTCGTTTTTCAGGGCGCGGGCTTCGTTGGCAAGCTCCGGCTTTTTCTCTACGTAAACTCTGTAAACCATTCTTGGCCTCCTGAAGTTAAGACTGGGCCTTCAATGCCCGCGCGCCGATGTCGCTGCGGCAGTAGGCGCCTTCAAAATGGATCTTGGGAACATTGCTGTAGGCCGCGTCAACAGCCTCTTTCAGGGTATCTGCGGTGCAGGTGACGCCCAGCACGCGGCCGCCGGAGGTCTTGAGGGTGCCGTCCTCCAGCTTTGCGCCGGCGATGAACACCTCGGCGCTCAGACCGTCGTCCATGGTGATGACCTTGCCCTTTTCGTAGGCCTGGGGATAACCCTGAGAGGCCAGGATCACGCAGCAGGCGGCGCCGGTGGAAAACTTGACTTCCACCTCGGCAAGGCGCTCGTCGGTGACGGCGCGCATGATGGTGAAGAGGTCAGACTCCAGAAGGGGCAGGACAACCTGGGTCTCGGGGTCGCCGAAGCGGCAGTTGTACTCGATGACCTTGGGGCCGTCCTTCGTGAGCATCAGGCCAAAGTACAAACAGCCCTTGAAGGTGCGGTTTTCTAAATTCATGGCGGCCATGGTGGGCAGGAAGATCTCTTCCATGCAGCGGCTCGCAACGTCCGCGGTGTAGTAGGGGTTGGGGGCGATGGTGCCCATGCCGCCGGTGTTCAGGCCTGTGTCGCCGTCGCCCACGCGCTTGTGGTCCATGCTGGAGACCATGGGACGCATGGTTTTGCCGTCGGTAAAGGCCAGAACGCTAACTTCCGGGCCCTCTAAGAACTCTTCGATGACCACTCTGGAGCCGCTCTCGCCGAAGACCTTGTCGGCCATCATGCTCGTAACGGCGTCGACGGCTTCCTTGCGGGTCATGGCGATGATGACGCCCTTGCCCAGGGCCAGGCCGTCGGCCTTGACCACGGTGGGGATGGGGGCCTCTTCCAGATAGGAAAGCGCTGCGTCCAGGTCAGTAAAGACCTCGTAGCGGGCAGTGGGGATCTTGTATTTTTTCATCAGGTCCTTGGAGAAGACCTTGCTGCCCTCGATGATGGCAGCGGCCTTGTTGGGACCGAAGCAGGGAACGCCCGCCTCGCTCAGCACATCCACCAGGCCGGCGGCCAGGGGATCGTCCGGAGCGACCACGGCGTAGTCGATGCCCTCGGTTTTGGCAAAGTTGAGGATCTGTTCAAACTCCATCACGCCGATGGGAACGCAAAGAGCGTCCGCGGCGATGCCGCCGTTGCCGGGCAGGCAGTAAAGCGCGGTGATTTCGGGGCTCTTCTTCAGGCTGCGGATGATCGCGTGCTCGCGGCCGCCGCTGCCGATGACCATAACCTTCATGGCGC
>SVLN01000033.1 GCA_015067925.1 Oscillospiraceae bacterium | reverse complement strand
CTGACCATCACGGCTATTGGCACTTCCCAGGAGGGTGCGGATGTTGCCACTATCCGGCAGATCGCACTGATGTGCAAGATGACCGGTACCGATATCCATCATCTGGGAGATGCCGGCTACGGCGGTATGGCTCTTCCGGAAAACATCCAGGCATACTCCATCGCTGTTCGTGGTATTCGTCACACCTATCGCCGGATGGCAGGATCTGTAAACCGATAATCACCGATTTGTTTTTGCCTGCATTCGTTATTCTCTGTGTCTACAGTGTGACACTGGCGTTATGCATTCCCGGCAGAGGACACTGCCATCTGGGCGAAAGTGCCTCCCAAGCAGATCAGCGACTGGCTGACAGAAGCATTTAACCCCGGCAAGTAAATAAACAAAAAAGTGTCTTACTGGTTGCAAAAACCAGTAAGACACTTGTCATTTATAGGATACGTTTTAAGCACCTACAAGCCAATGGTTACCTTTTTGGAAACGCAATAAACTTGATGCAAGAAGTGCTATCATTTGGCTATCAAATGGATTGAAAAAGCATCCGACTTTGCCACTTTTCCGGCTCAAGAGCCGGGAAAAACGGCCTTAGGATAATTCTTCCTTTATTCCCACTCGCTCCTGAAAAATAAATCTTAAACAGATTTGCTTATGGGATTTAGCCCGGATTACTTTGATTGTTTTCATTATTCAGACAGCATGGGCTATCTGATTTTTTGTTGCCATAGTGTTGCCACGAAAAGCAGTTTCTGGCAGTTATTCAACACCGTAAATGCGGTATTCAAATGTCATCTCATCACATGGGTTCCCATGATTGCGACTCTTAACCTCACCGAGTTTTACAGCCGCAAAATGACGATGTTTGTTTTCGAAAATCACAACTTCGCCGGTGTGTATGGTTCTACAAGCGCTGGAGTAATTATATGTGCAAAGTTCTTCTACATTTGGGAACTCATGTTCACCATCTTTAAAACCAATGCGACCGGAAGCATATATTGAGTTATTGTCCGACCTATTCCAATGCGTCTCAAATAAGTATTCACCAGAGCCAATGGTGTAGACTCCATTATTGTTATCAAAGTAAAAGGTAACCTTTCCTCTCATAGCGGGAGAATGGTATTTAACAGTTTCTATTCTTGTGTTAACTTCAATCTGGCGACTAATTTCTGAGGAAAAGGGATTTGTACCTAACGGTGGCTTCTTTTTTGTGTCTTCACCATAGATTCTTTCCAGAAGTTCTTGGTAATGGACAACATATTGTTCATCATTGGAAAAGTCAATGTAGAGTTTACTACCGAAAGCTAACGGAACTTTGTTAGGCGAGGAATTATTTCTCACTATTGAAATGACAAACTCTGTTTTTGCATTTTGTAACAGAGATTGAGTCATAATCATTCCTTCATAACCCGAACCACCAGAACCAGAATTCACCTTGCGCACATATTCCTCGGAACAAATACAAAGAACAAGATTGGCTGTAGAAAGGCCGTTTTCCATGAAAAAACGCAAATCAGATCCAATGCGCAGGTCCCATTGGTCAAGGATTGCATTGACACCATGGGAGCGCAAATCCGTTGCAAGTTTTAAAACCCAAGTTTTATGTTGTTCGTTGTCATGAGAATAAGAAATAAAAACCGTAGGATTGCTCACTTAAAATCTACGCCTCCCTAATTGATCTTAATAGCAAAAATGCCCGGAAGCCCTTCAAGGGATTCCGGGCATTTGTAAGCCAGTTGCAATTATTCTCTTAAAAATGTTGCCATTTTGTTGCCACAAGTGGCTTGAAAAGCTCAAAAATCCTTGATATTACAGGCTTTTTTCGACCTCTGAAATTATTCCCATTCGATGGTGCCGATGGGCTTCGGCGTCAGGTCATACAGCACGCGGTTGATACCTTCGACCTCATGGGTGATGCGATAAGTGATCTTATGCAGCACTTCGTAGGGGATCTCCTCGATGGTGGCGGACATGGCATCCTTGGTGTTGACAGCACGGATGATGGCAGGCCAGCCTTCGTAGCGGCTTTCATCACGCACACCGACGGATTTGATATCGGGCACAGCGATAAAGTACTGCCAGACCTTTTCGTTCAGGCCGCAGTTGTCAAACTCTTCACGCAGGATCGCATCGGCTTCACGCAGGGCCTCCAGGCGATCGCGGGTGATGGCACCCAGGCAGCGCACGCCCAGACCGGGGCCGGGGAACGGCTGACGATAGACCATGCTATGGGGCAGGCCCAGAGCCTCGCCGACCACGCGGACTTCGTCCTTATACAAAAACTTCAGCGGCTCCACCAGTTCAAACTGCAGATCCTCAGGCAGACCGCCAACGTTGTGGTGAGACTTTACAGCCTTTTTGCCTTCCGCAGCCTTCATGGACTCCAGAATATCGGGATAGATGGTGCCCTGTGCCAGGAAGGAAATGCCCTCCAGCTTACGGGCCTCATCTGCAAAGACGGTGATGAATTCCTTACCGATAATCTTACGCTTCTGTTCCGGATCGGAAACACCGGCCAGCAGGCCCAGGAAGTGATCGGTGGCATCCACGTAGACGAGGTTGGCATCCAGGCCTTCCTGGAACATTTTGATAACGCCCTCGGACTCATTCTTGCGCATCAGGCCGTGGTTGACGTGCACGCAGATCAGCTGTTTGCCCACTGCCTTGATCAGCAGAGCGGCCACAACGGAAGAGTCCACGCCGCCGGACAAAGCCAGCAGGACCTTCTTATCGCCCACCTGGGCGCGAACAGCGGCAACCTGCTCGTCGATGAACGCATTGGCCAGTTCAAAGGTTGTGATTCTCTGCATAGACTCGGGTCTAACATTGTTATCCATAGTATATTCCCTCCACAAAAAAGATGGGGCTTGCCTACACAATTGTGCAAGTAGTTTCTTCTAATATTTAGAATTTATCACAGCGTTTTTTCGCTGTCAAACGCTTTTATGCTATGGAAAGAATATTTTCCACTCTGTACGGAAAGACTAGCCGTGAGGTGGGTGTATTCGTGATAATTGCCTATATCCGTTCTGTCATTTTGTTCGTCGTGCTGATTATCGCCGTGCGCCTGATGGGCAAGCGTCAGATCGGCGAAATGGAGCCTTCCGAATTTGTCGTCACCATGATCATTGCGAACCTGGCCACGGTTCCCATGCAGGACAGCGCCACTCCCCTGTTCAGCGGCGTGATCCCGATTCTGACCATTCTCTCCCTGGAGCTGCTGCTTTCCGTTCTGAGCATGCACAGCATCTGGTTCCGGCGGATTCTATGCGGTAAGCCGGAGATCCTCATCTGTAACGGCAAGATCGACCAAAAGGCTATGAAAAACGGTCGCATTAATGCAGATGAGCTCTCTGAAATGCTGCGGCAGAGCGGTGTGACCGACATCACCACCGTGCAGTACGCCATTCTGGAAACAAACGGCAACTTAAGCATCCTCCCCTATCCCAAGCATGAGCCGGCCAGCGCCAAAGAAGCCGGCATTCGGGTCAGCCAGCGGGAGCTTCCCATTACGCTGATTTCAAACGGACGTCTGATGAAGAAAAACCTGCCTCTGGCGCGGGTGGATCGAACCTGGATTGACCGGAAGCTGCGCGAACATCGACTTGGCATCCGGGATGTATACCTTATGTCTTTGGACGCCTCCGGGAAAATCTACCTCTCTGAAAAGGTGGGCCAACGCAAGTGAAACACATTCTGATTGCTTTGATTGTTCTTTCCCTGACGTTGGTACTCTGTCTGCTCGCCCTTTCCTTATTGGAAGACACAACCCAGCTGGTTGTCACTTCGCTGCATCTGGCACAGCAGGCAGCCCAGCAGGACGATTACAGCACGGCCTGCCGCTGCGTTCTTCAAGCACAGGCACAATGGAGAAAAACAGAGGGTCTTTACGGTGTCCTTCTGAATCATTCGGAAACGGACGAGATCACCTTTCTCTTCTCTGCTCTCATCATCTGCGCTGAGCAGCCGGTGAAAGAAGAATTCCGGTATCGCTGCGCCGAGCTTGTCGCCATGTTGGAGCACATTGCCGAGATGGAAAAACCATATTATTACAACATTCTCTAAAAGCGGCTTCCGCCGCCTTTTTCTTTTGCCCTATTGACATGGGGCTAATATCGTATTACAATATCGATGTACGATATCGATACACGATAAATAGGAGGTGCCCTATGGCAAAGAAGGCACTGGAATCTCTGAGTGAGGCCATGTACTACATACTTCTGGCCCTGCGCGGCGGCGAAAAATGCGGCACGGACATCGCCAAATACATAGAAGACCGCACGGCAGGACGGGTCAAGGCCGGACCCGGCACGCTCTATACGATCCTGAGCAAGTTTGAAAAAGAGAAGCTCATCCAGGAGACGGAGGTAGAGGGGCGCAAGCGCACCTACCGCATCACCGCCAAGGGTATCATTGCTCTGCAGGATGAAATCGAACGGTTAAAGCTCTGCCTCAAAGACGCAGAGTCGGAGGATCTGGTATGAAAGAGAAGAAAACCAGGATCTTTTGGGATCCTTTTGAAGTATCGGATTACATCTCCCGGGAACGCTGGCTGGAAGAGCGTGCCGCAAAGGGCTGGAAGCTTGTTCGTTATACGGGAAGGTTCCCAAGATTTGAGAAAACCACCCCCTTTAAGGCCCGCTATCGTCTGGATTATCACCATGACAAAAACATGGATGACGAGCAGATTGCGCTTTACGAAGCCGCCGGCTGGGAGTTTGTGGACACCCTGGGTGAACAGTTTTACATTTTTACGACCACCGATCCCAATGCAGAAGAATTACATACAGACCCCGAAATGCAAGCCTATTCGCTGAAAAAACTGCTGAGAACTCATGTTGTTAACATGATCTTCGCTGTTTTGTTTGCTGCATTTTATATCGGGCTCATGCTCCTCATTTTTACAAAAAACAAACAGCCTCTCACAGAATTGCTGCGTATAGGCCCTGGGTTCCTGCTCGCGTTTCTGCTTTCTCTCGTTTTATTGCTTTACCTGGCTTTCTCACAAGGCACTCGTTTCACCCGTATCTGGCGGCAGCTTCATTCATCTGACGCATTCCCCAGTCCGGTAAATTACCACAAGGCAGCCTGGAGAGAAGGTATCACCTCCGTTTTTGTGCTCATCATTCTTGTCAATATGCTTTTCGGTCGATTCCTTTTATTCCCCAAAGCTGCAAAGATTGAAATCGCCGACTACACAGAACCGCTCCCCTTCCTGCAACTGCACGAAATTGAGCCGAGCGAGAACTTCAGATATGCCTATTCAAAGATTGACGACACAAACTGGGCCAACCAGCTGGAAACATCTTCTACCCTTTTTGCTCCAAAGATCCTGAAGGCAAGGCAGTATAGCAACCTTCCTTCCACGGAGGCCGCACGGGACAGCTATCTCTGCACAGAGTTCTTTACCGTCCGCTATGAAGCATGGGCTGCCCAGGTGGTGGATGAACTCCGGGCGAACGCCGAGCACAGTTTCGCTTACAGGTGGACAACGCTTTCCGTTCCGGGCACGGACGAAGCCTATTATTATGCTGACGGCATCACAATTGCGGAGGACATTGACTACATCATCCGCAGCGCAGGCGATTTAATGTTTCAGAACGACGGCTACCAATTTCTTTTCCTTCGTTCAGGCAATCAGGTCATCAAGGTTTGCTATCACGGAGCGCAGAATCTTTCAGAGTTTGCCGATGAATACGCGGCACTACTAACCCAATAAACGCTGTGACAACTGAAGGAGCAGGTATGAAAGAAAAAAAGAAAAAAACCAGGATCTTTTGGGATCCTTTTGAAGTATCGGATTATATCTCCCGGGAGCGCTGGCTGGAAGCGCGCGCCGCCAAGGGATGGAAGCTTGTGAGCTACACGGGGAAGTTCCCGAGATTTGAGAAAACTACACCCTTCCAGGCCCGTTACCGCCTGGATTACCACCATGATCGCAACATGGACGACGAACAGGTGGAACTCTACGAGGCCGCCGGCTGGGAGTATGTGGACACTCTCGGCGAGCAGTTTTACATCTTTGTGACCAAGGACCCCCATGCGGAGGAACTGCACACCGACCCGGAAATGCAGGCCTATGCCATGCGGAAGCTGCTGAGAGATCATATTCTTGGTCTGGTTCTTGCTACAGTTGTGTCCGTTCTTTACGCCATCTGGATGATCCATGCGATTAACAAACAGAATACCCCTGTGGCGGAACTGGTTCGCACAGGCCCCGGTCCCATTTTGTATGCCATCGCAACCTTCGGTTTCCTCTTCTACGTGCAGATCGCCCAGGCCATTCGTTTTATCAAGATCTGGCGCCAGCTGCGCCGCGGTGAGCACCGTCCCAAGGAAAAGAGCTACCGCAAGGCGGCCTTCAGCGACGGCCTTGGCTGGATCGTGGCTCTGGTGGCTTGCTTCAGCTGGCTGATCGTTGACGCCATGGATCCGCGCATCAGGATCAACAATGTTGCGGATTATCCGGAGCCGCTGCCCTTCCTGCAGCTGCACGAGATTGAGCAGAAAGACAATTTTGAATACGATTCTTCCATTTACAACGGCACAGACTGGGCAAACTACATTGAGTCCAGTTCCACACCTTTCGCACAGCAGATTATGGAGGCCAAGCAGTACGGTGCCTCCACTCCGACGGAAAACGGCCGCGACAGCTACCTGTACACAACTTATTTCCATACCGCGCACGAAAAGCTGGCTTCCCGTATTCTTTATGAACTGATGCAAGGCGTGAAGGATGACTTTGCCTATGAGTGGTCTGAACCGACACTCTTCGGCATCCATGAGGCCTACTACGCCACCAACGGAGAAAAAACGGAGGATGACCTGGAAAGTGCTTCCGGTGATCTTTACTTCCGGGATAAAACTTATCAGTTTCTCTTTCTTCGTCTGGATAATCAGGTCATCAAAATCTGCTATCAGGGAACGCAAGATCTCCTGGCCTTCGCCGATGAATACATCGCATTACTGCAAGCGCAATAAAAAATGCCCTGCACCATTTGGTGCAGGGCATTGCCTTATCTTACTTTTCAGCCAGCATCTGGTTGAGCTCCTGGACAAAGCTGTTCAGGTCCTTGAACTGACGATACACAGAGGCAAAACGCACATAGCTGACCTCGTCCATCTTCTTCAGACGTTCCATGACCAGCTCGCCGATCTCTTCGGTGCTGATCTCACGCTCCAAGGAGTTCTGGATGATCTGCTCAATCTCGTCCACAGCAGTCTCCATGGCAGCCAGGGAAACCGGGCGCTTTTCACATGCACGCAGCATACCGTTGAGGATCTTCTGACGGTTGAAGGACTGGCGGCTGCCATCGCGCTTGACCACAACAATGGGCAGACTTTCCACAAGTTCGTAAGTCGTAAAGCGCTTACCACACTTTAAGCATTCTCTTCTTCTGCGAATGCTGGCGCCATCTTCGGAATGACGCGAGTCAACGACCTTACTGTCCTGTTCACCGCAATACGGACACTTCATAGCAGTCACCTCTTATTGTTATTATGTTAATTATACCAGTAGAACTTGCAAATGTAAACTGTTTGTTTTTCTTTTTTACAGGATATCCTGCAGTACTTCACCCAGGCTTGTGGGCGTTACAGACGCCCGGCTGAGCAGCTCGATCAGCTCGGTCATTCTATCATAGGACATGGTGACATATCGGTACTGCGCGCTCTCCCACACGCCGCGCCAATGCATGCGCACCTGAATTCCGTAAGTATCGGCCACGCCCTCGGTGGTCAGCAAATAATATTCCAGCTCCAGCGGCTCGTCCTGCTGCGAAACGGTCAGCACGCGGCACATCAGATTTTTCGTCATTGGATCGCCTCCCAGAGTCATTTAAGCACACTTTCGGCTCCGGGAGAAGAAAAACAAATCGCAGAATTCGACATGGTTGGCCCTGTGTTCCTGTCAAATATTCGCATTTTCCGCCATTTTCCGAACAAAAGAAAACGATCCGACAGAGTTCTCTGTCGGATCGTGTCGAAACTTTCTTACCAGGATTTACAGCTTGATACCGCACACAAGCCATGGTACCCTCGATGCAAAAGGAGTGAGAACCATGAAGCGGCTTTACGCTAAAATCAGCAATCTGAGCACATGGGCGCGCCATTGCCTGCAGGCAGGCCTCAGCTGCAGCGCATTCATTCTCTGGCTGGGCTGTCTGATTCTGCTGCGCGCAGGTGCACTTCAAAGCACAAATATCTCTGCGCATCTTCTGGCACGGGAAATGCAAAGCATCTCCGTGGGCGTGCTGATGGTCTCGGTGATCCTCACCTGTTTTTTGGAGGAGCACCTGGGTACATAATCAGCGGGCGGAATCTGCCTTGATATAGGTTGCCAGCACGTCCATGGACTTGTCGGTCAGCACACCGTTGATGACAACGTCGGCATACCAGCGGGTGGGCTCCACATACTCATCATGGCGATAACGCACGGAATCCAGATAGCGGTCGGCGATCTCATCCATGGTCTGACCCTTGGGCATCCAGCGGCGGATGCGGCGGATCAGGCGCTCATCACTCAGCAGATCAATGAACACCTTCAGATTCAGGCGGTTGCGGATCTCCGGCAGGTACAGCACAAACAGGCCCTCAATCAGGACCACGTCGTACTCTTCTTCCGTATCGCCCTCGCAGACTTTCTCAAAGGCCGCGAAGAGTTCCTCCAGCTTCAGCGCCTCGGGAATGTTCATTTCTCTGTACTCAATGCCCGTGAACGGGGCGATGGTCTTGGGCGGATTGTCAAAACGGTAGAACATATCAGTGTTGAAGCGATATACCCGCAGCGGCTCCAACAGGGCCGGCAGACGCTCCACCATCGTGGTTTTACCGCTGGCGGTACCGCCGGCGATGCCTACGACATAAGGTTTCTTTCCCATGGAAGATCCTTCCCTTCTGTTGATTGTTACATCTATTATAAGGAACTCCCGCGCCAAATGCTATGTGCAATGTGTCAAATTTCGAACCTCATTTTTGTGCATTTTGCTAGGCGCCCCGGCGAGTGATCTCCCGGCGAAGGCGCAGCATGATGCGCTTTTCCAACCTGGAAATGTAGGATTGGCTGATGCCCATGTGATCGGCCACCTCTTTCTGCGTCTTTTCCTGACCCCCGGATAGACCGTAGCGCAGGCGCACGATAGTCTGCTCCCGTTCGGAAAGCAGCCCGATGGCCTCCCGAAGCAGCTGCCGCTCTGCGTCGTCCTCCAAAGGCCGGTGCACCGTATCAGCATCCGTACCCAGCACGTCGCTTAAAAGCAGCTCGTTTCCGTCCCAATCCGTGTTGATGGGTTCATCCAAAGATATTTCCGATCTTTGACCGGAGATCTTACGGATGTGCATCAAAATCTCGTTTTCAATGCACCGGGAAGCGTAGGTGGCTAGTTTAATGTTCTTGTCCGATTTGAACGTCCCAACGGCCTTGATCAGACCAATGGTACCGATGGAAATGAGATCCTCCAGATTCACCCCGGTGTTCTCAAATCTGCGGGCAATATACACCACCAGGCGCAGGTTGCGTTCGATGAGTGTCTGTTTTGCTTGCTCACTTCCCTGCTCAAGCTGCAAAAGAAGCTCCCGCTCCTCCTCCGGCTTGAGCGGTACCGGAAGCACATCGCTGCCGCCGATATAATCGATTCTTCCCGGTTGTAAAAGCCCCAGCATTTGTAGAAGTTTTAACAGTATTCGATTCATATTAGCTCCCTCCCGCAATCACTTGATAGGCCCCGTCGGACACCGGTGACGGCGAAAACGCCACCGTGGCGCCCGGCACTTTTTTGTTCCCCAAAAGGATCCAATCACTCTTCACCGCCAGCAGCAGGCCTGACGGCACGCCCACTGCCCGATAGGGCACCAGGCGCAATCCCGGCACGCTTCCCGCCAACTCCGCAAACGTTTCCGCCGGCTGCGCCAAGGCCTTCTCTTGCAATGCCGGCACCAGCTTCTCCGCCCATCTGAAGTCCAGAACGAAAACCTGCCTGCCGCTCACGGGGTCATGGAGCAGATTTCCTGTATCCACCAGCGCTGTGAAACGCTGTTTATTCCCGGCAACGCAGATGGTGATCGGGCGCAAACTTTCCGCCGCGGAGTTCCAGCCAAACCGTTTTAGCATAAGAGCGATCACGCAGTAGCTGATCCCTGCCGTCAGCACCAGGGTGGGAACGCTGATGGGATACACCGCCGTGCCGCCAACCATATAGACCTCAACGCCAAACAGACCGGTCAGCATCAGCACCACTCCTGCAAAGGCAGCGCAGAGAATACAGAACCAGATTGCCAGGCGCAGCGTCTGCCTCTGCAGGCCATACGCTGTAAGGATCATAGCCGCAGCGCCGATACTTTTCCCTGCCCAACCGCTGATCCACGGCAGCGCCACCACCGCCGCCAGTACCGCGTACACGCCGCCCAGAGTCCCCGCCAACAGAATCCGCCAGGCGGGTAGCTGTCTTCCTGCAAACAAACAGGCCGCATGCAACAGCAGAATATTCACTACAGCATTCACCGCAAACAGCACATCCAGATAGATCGTCACGCCCCCACCCCCTGTCCTACTCAGCATACCAGTTTGCGGGCAAAAAGAAGGTCGCAATTCCATGCAGGAATTGCGACCAAAATCTTCTATAAACCGATTATTTCCAAACTTATTTTGCACCAATCTCCTGCAGCAGGCTCTCCAGCTCACGGAGAAGGATATCCATTTCCTCATCGGTACCGATGGAAATGCGCAGGAAAGTGTCAATCCGCGGCTTGGCAAAGTAGCGCACCAGAACGCCGCGTTCCTTCAGGCCCGCAAACAGCTGCGCGGCTTTTTCATGCCGGGCAAAGACGAAGTTTGCCTTACTGGGCAGCACCTGCAGGCCCAGATTCTCAAGGGCACGCACCGTGCGCTCCCGGGTGGCGACCACCTTGCTGCAATGCTCGCGGAAAGTTTCCTCATCTAAAACAGAGGCAAGACCTGCCGCCTGCGCCACCCGATCCAGGGTGTAGGAGTTGAAGCTGTCCTTCACCGCAGTCAGGGCGGAGATCAGGTTCTCGCAGCCGTAGGCAAAGCCCACGCGCTGTCCTGCCAGGGAACGGGACTTGGACATGGTCTGCACCACCAGCAGGTTCTCATAACGATCCACCAGGCAGACCGCGCTCTCAGCGCCGAAGTCCACATAGGCCTCGTCCACCACAACGACCTGGTCGGGATTGGCGCGCAGCACATCCTCAATTACATCAAGCTCCAACGCAATGCCCGTAGGCGCGTTGGGATTGGTGAGGAAAATGCAGCCATCGTTCTTCTTCAGTTCCTCCAGGGGCATGGTGAAATCGTCGTTCAGAGGCGGCACCCGGGTGGGTGCACCAAAAAACTCGGCATAGACCGGATAGAAACTGTAAGTCACATCCGGGAAAACCGCCGGGGTCTTTTCGTCCGTAAACGCAGCAAAGCAGAACGCCAGCACTTCATCCGAGCCATTGCCCACAAACACCTGTTCCAATTTCAGGCCTGCCCGATCCGCCAGAGCGAGGCGCAGATCGCCGCAGACGGGGTCCGGATACAGCCGCAGAGCGTCATTCGCCGCCTGCCGCGCCGCCGCCAGGACCGCCTCGGAGGGCGGATAGGGGTTTTCGTTGGTATTGAGTTTGACATATTTGCGGTCCTTCGGCTGTTCGCCGGGCACGTAGGGTTCGCAATCGCGAATGCGCGCAGACCAGTATTTTTTATTCATCCCGCTGTACCTCCCGGATGTTCTTTTCCGCGCGGGAACGCGGCAGCATGACCTCATGCCCACAGCCGAGGCATTTCAGGCGGAAGTCCATGCCGGTGCGCAGCACCTGCCAGCGCTTTTCCCCACAAGGGTGGGGCTTCTTCATGACCAGAATATCGCCAAGACGGATGTCCATTTTGGACTCCTTTCTTACTTTTTAATCTTATCCCAGTACTGCTTGGTGGCCTGTTCCACCTTATTTTCGCCGTACTCGTAGTATTTGGTACCCACCAGTTCATCGGGCAAATACTGCTGCATGACCCAGTGGTTGGGGAAAGCATGGGGATACAGGTATCCTTGCTCCCGCTCGAAGCCGGTGCCGTCATAGTGCATATTCTGCAGATGGCGGGGGAAATCACCGGTTTTACCTTTTTTCACGTCTTCCATGGCCGCATTGATGGCCATATAGCCGGAATTGCTCTTGGGTGAGGTTGCCAGCAGCACCGCAGCGTCACCCAAGGGGATCCGTGCCTCCGGAAGCCCTAACTGCAAAGCGGAATCCACGCAGGCTTTGACTATGGCAATGGCTTGGGGATAGGCCAGGCCGATATCCTCCGCCGCGATCACCAGCAATCGGCGGCAGGCAGAAGGCAGATCGCCACCCTCCAGGATCCGGGCCAGATAGTGCACCGCCGCATCCGGATCCGAGCCGCGGATCGACTTCTGCAGGGCAGAAAGCAGATCGTAGTGATTGTCGCCATCACGGTCGTAGCGCATGGCGGATTTCTGGGCCACGTCCTTGGCATCCTGCAGGGTGATGGTCACAACACCATCCACCATACGTGAAGCAGAAAACAGCAGTTCCACTGCGTTGATGGCCTTACGCACATCGCCGCCGCAGGCGTAGCCGATGTGCTCGGCGGCGCCGGGCTCCAGCTGAGCCTTGATCTGCAGCTTTTCGGCCTGCACCTGCACGGCGCGTTCCACAGCTCTCTGGGCAGCCGCAGGCGACACAGCCTTGAATTCAAATACTGTGGCGCGGCTTAAAATCGCGCCGTAGATATAGAAATACGGATTCTCCGTAGTGGAGGCGATCAGGGTGATCTTTCCGTTTTCGATATGCTCCAAAAGGGACTGCTGCTGTTTTTTGGAAAAATATTGGATCTCATCCAAATAAAGCAGCACGCCATTGGGCGCCATGAAGGTATCCAACTGGGCGACAATCTGCTTGATGTCTGCGCTGGAGGCCGTGGTGGCGTTGAGCTTATACAAGGTGCGGTTGGTTTTGGCCGCAATGATGTTGGCAACGGTGGTTTTGCCTGTGCCGGAAGGGCCATAGAAAATCAAATTCGGGACCTTCCCCGATTCGATCAGACGGCGCAGCAGTGCGCCTTCTGCCAGGATGTGCTCCTGACCGAACACGTCGTCCAAGGATGCCGGACGGATTTCATCTGCCAACGGTTGATACATGGCGCTGCGCCTCCCTTCTTTGTTGTTCTTTATTATAGTAAACAAAGCTGCAAATTACAAGCGCCCTTTGCAAATTGGGCTTGTTATGGTACAATTGTCAAAAAGGAACGAAAGGATGCACCAGAGATGACAAAGCAGCAGCAAGTGGACGGCATTATTTCCGCCCTCAAAGAAGCCTACCCTGAAGCGCCCTGCGCGTTAAACTCCACCAAAGATTACGAGCTGATGATTGCCGTGCGTCTTTCTGCCCAGTGCACCGACGCCCGGGTCAATCAGGTCACCCCTGCCCTGTTCGCGGCGTATCCCACCCTGGAGAGCTTTGCAGAAGCAACAATCGAGGATGTGGAGGAGTACGTTCACTCCTGCGGCTTTTACCACCACAAGGCCCGGGATATCGTGGCAGCCTGCCGGATGCTCCTGGACGAATATGACGGCCGGGTCCCCGATTCCATGGAAGATCTTCTGAAACTTCCCGGCGTGGGCCGTAAGACCGCCAATCTGCTGTTGGGTGACATCTATGGCAAAGAGGCCTATGTCTGCGATACCCACTGCATCCGCATTGCGGGTTTGCTCGGTCTGACAGACGGCTCCAAGGATCCGGAAAAGGTGGAGCGTCAGCTGCGCGAAGTGATTCCGCCGGAGGAAAGCTCCGACTTCTGCCACCGCATCGTGCTGCACGGCAGAGCGGTCTGCGTGGCCCGCAGGCCCAACTGCGCCGCCTGTACCCTGGCACCCTATTGCAAGCACGCAAATGCATAACAAAAACCTCCGAACCCTTCGTTCGGAGGTTTTTCTTGACTCTCATTTTGATTTATGCTAGTCTTTGTATTATTAAACTCCTTAATAAAAGCGAGGGATGATCTTTGAAACACACCATAATCACCGCAGATTATCCGATCATTCAGACCACCGGCGGCGCGGTACATGGCATGGAAATTGACGGTGTTCTAACCTTCCGTGGCATTCCCTATGCCCAGGCCGAGCGCTTTGCGCCGCCCCGGGAGGTTTCCTGGCAGGGCGTAAAGGCTTGCTACGCCTACGGCGACATCTGTCCCAGTGAAGGCACCTCTCTCTCCACGCTCTACAGCACCCATCGCTACTGGCCTGCCAGCGAGAATTGTCTGAATCTGAACCTCTGGACTTCCGACGTGCATGCAAAGAAGCCTGTCATGTTCTGGATCCACGGTGGCGGATTCTCCGGCGGATCTTCCATCGACGAGGCCCTCACGGACGGCGATGTCCTGGCAAAGACCGGAGAAGTTGTGGTTGTATCCGTCAATCACCGTCTGAACTGCCTGGGCTTTTTGGATCTGCGTGCCTACGGCGAGCGCTACAAGCATTCTGCCAATCTGGGCCTTGACGATCTGGTGGCGGCCTTACGGTGGGTACATGATAACATCGCATCCTTTGGCGGTGATCCCGATAATGTGACTGTGTTCGGCCAGTCCGGTGGCGGTGGAAAAATCATGGCCCTGATGCAAATGCCTTCTGCCGACGGTCTGTACCACAAGGCGATTCTGCAATCCGGCATCATGCCCATCTCGGACACGCTGCGCATGTCCGAACGCCACGGTCAACTCACAGTGCAGGCCCTGGGGCTGGATAAAAAGACCATCGACGAGATTCAAACCATTCCTTACAGCAGGCTATGCGCTGCCTCCAGAGAGGCGCTGCAGCAAATGGGACCGGGTCATTTTGATGCCTACGGCCCGCATCCGGACGCAGAGCATGTTCTGGATGATTTCCTGACCGCAGGCTTCCGCCCGGAAACAGCACATGTTCCTGTTATGGCAGGCACCTGCATCGGCGAACTGTCCCTGTTCGGCCCCGGCGGATTGAAGCCTTCCCTGTTTACGCAGGAAGAGAAAGACTTTTTGACCCACGAAGAGAAAGTCGAACGGCTGCGCAGCTATTTTGGCGATGATGCTCCCCAGATTGCTGAAGCTTTGGCCCAGGCATATCCCGGGCTGGATCCTCTTTATGCCACCAGCATTGATATGAACATCCGTCCCCGGAACGAGCAGTATGTCCACGCTCGCAGCGGCTTTGCCTCTGCGGCGGTGTACCAGTATGTTTTAGCATACACGGTTCCCGTGCTGGAAGGTAAGCTGGCATGGCATGGCGCAGACCTTGGATTCTGCTTCGGCACGCTGGAACGCTCCGACTCCCTTTGCTCTGGCGAACACGCTCATTCCTTGATGGTGAAGATGCGCGATGCATGGATTAGTTTTGCAAAAACCGGCAATCCCGGCGTTGACTCCCTGCCCAAGTGGCAGGCATACACGCATGAGCATCCGGCTACCATGATTTTTGACACGCAATGCCGCTGCGAAGAAAGCCACGACAAGCAACTGCTCGCCCTTTTAAAGAAGCACCAAAAACCAATGTTCTAACAAAAATCCCACATTACCAAGGAGTAATGTGGGATTTATCTTTAATATACGTCTTTCAGATAATGGGAAACCACGTAAAGGGCAGCGCCCACAGCGGAAACATTGATATCTTCCTCAAAATCACTCAGGTAAATCTCGCTACCCAGGGGATTGCCGGGCGTGTTGTGCGCTTCAATTGCGCGCATCAGCGCAGGCATCTGATCACGCAGCAGCTCAACCACACCGCCGCCGATCAGGATATCCTCGTCCAGAATGGAGGACAAGGTGCAGATGCCGCCAGCCAGATCCTTGAGATACTGATCCCAGACCTGCCTTGCCCGTTTTTCTCCCATTTGTAAATCATATTTGAAATGGGTCACGCTCTCGTAACCCTCGTTGTCTTTCAGCACATGCAGACCAACCCGGGATGCAAAACAGCCGCGGCGGCCACAGATACACTTCTTCCCGTTTGGTTCCACTACAAAATGGCCCAGATCGCTGGCGCGATTGTTCTTTCCGTGGAAAACCTCGCCATCAAGAATAATCGCACCACCAACACCAACGCCAATGGTCAGGTATACAGCGTTGCGGATACCTTTCATCCACACTTCAGCAAAACCGGCCGTATGCGCAGCGCCGCCAAAATACATCGGGCAATCGAATAGGTTCCGGAAGGTCTCAACAGGAATCGTTCGGTCAGAACGGATCCACTGACCATTCTGCACATAGCCATGCACCGCGAAGCCGATCCCCAGAAAATGCTCCGGTTCTTTGACATGTTGGTGCAGGAACGCATTCACTCGGTCGGAGAACTCAGGATTCGAGGAAAAGAACACACCATAGTCCGTTCCTTCCGGCATACTATCCTGAAAATCCATCCGTTCGCTGGCCAGAACCATGCCGGAAAGATCCGTCAGGATCAGCGTAGCAACGGATCCGTAAAGCTCAATACCCAGGGCGGTGCGGGCAGAATAGTTAAACTTCAGCGTCATGGGTTTGCGGCCATTTCTTGCCTGCAGCTGTTCGCCGTCCGCAACCAAACCAAGTTCCTGCAGCTCCCGCAGAACACTCCAGAA
>SVLN01000032.1 GCA_015067925.1 Oscillospiraceae bacterium | reverse complement strand
GATGCCGCAAAGCTGAAAGATGTTTCTCTGGAAGTGACCGGCGATGATGGATTTATCAACGGTGTCCGTAGATTGCTGTACGAGGTCGTTTATAACCTTTGCGACAATGCCATTAAGTACAACAATCCCGGTGGCAGCGTAAAAGTGACCGTTGTACAGAAGCCCGGTGAAGTTCTGCTGAGTGTGCAGGATACCGGTATCGGTATTTCTCCCGAACATCAGGACAAGGTATTTGAGCGCTTCTATCGTGTGGATAAGAGTCATTCCAAACAGTCCGGCGGCACCGGCCTTGGCCTGTCCATCGTGAAGCACGCCGTGCAGTACCATCACGGAAAAATCACCGTGGAAAGTGAACTGAACAAGGGAACCACGATTTCCGTTCTGTTTGATACAAGAGCATAAAAGCTGAATATAACACTATGCAAGGCACTAACATTTCGCAGTTAGTGCCTTGTTTTTTATCAATCTCACTTCTACGCAACTTGTGTCGAAGTTGCAATTTTCATTTCGGCACAAATTGCGGTGAAATGATTTTTAACTTCTGACCAAGTTGGGCAGAAGTTGGATTTTGGACTTCCGACCAGCTTGATCAGAAGTGGTAGTTTGATATTCCCGACAACTTGTCGGGAAGTTGGTTTTAGGTCTTCTGTCCCACTTGGGCAGAATTTTTTTGCGTTTTTTCATTAAAGCAGTTCAAAAATTCCTTTCTTGTCGGCTACCACTTGAAAAGAATCTTCCGCAATCCGTTGATAATTCGCCGCTAAATGTTCTAACCAGTAGAGGGATATTTTCCTGCACCCGTTGAAAATCGCTCTTCGAAATTCCAAATATAGTGAGAGACATTCAGAAACTTGATGCATAAGTGATGTGTCTGTATAATAATGGCACCGCGGTATGGGAGTGCTTTTTTACTGGCGGAGACGATACAGAGTGGACAGCCTGCACGGCTGTCCAGGGATTCTCCCACGGCCGATCCAATGTGCTACCGGCGCATTGGATGAACGGCCTTTCGAATCCCACCGTCTGAATACCATGCCAAAAAAGGAACACACACCGCAAGGGTGTGTGTTCCTTTTTTGGCGGAGACGGTGGGATTCGAACCCACGTGCGCTTGCACGCAAACTGATTTCGAGTCAGCCCCGTTATGACCACTTCGATACGTCTCCATATTTAACTTATAATTGTCGTCGACACTTTGTGGAGGATTGATCCAACGGGGCCGCCCCGTTATGTCCTGTTGCGGTACCCGAAATTTTCTTCGTTTCACTCGAAAATTTCGACCGCGGCCACTCCGCTTTGCTCGCTTCTTCTGCCACAGGCAGCGCTCGCAAGCGTCCCCACTTCGATACGTCTCCATATTTAACTTATAATTGTCATCGACACTTTGTGGAGGATTGATCCAACGGGGCCGCCCCGTTATGTCCTGTTGCGGTACCCGAAATTTTCTTCGTTTCACTCGAAAATTTCGACCGCGGCCACTCCGCTTTGCTCGCTTCTTCTGCCACAGGCAGCGCTCGCAAGCGTCCCCACTTCGATACGTCTCCATATTTAACTTATAATTGTCATCGACACTTTGTGGAGGATTGATCCAACGGGGCCGCCCCGTTATGTCCTGTTGCGGTACCCGAAATTTTCTTCGTTTCACTCGAAAATCTCGACCGCGGCCACTCCGCTTTGCTCGCTTCTTCTGCCACAGGCAGCGCTCGCAAGCGTCCCCACTTCGATACGTCTGCAAAGCTCAATTGCCCGTCAAGCATATCGCATTTCTATTCAAAAGTCAAGACGCGGCCTACAATTTGACACCTTGGCCTTTGGCGGGTATAATGTTCACAAAATCCGATACCAACGGGAACGAACCGCCGTTTTTTCAAAGCCCAGGCGCTCATAAAGCCGCAGGGCAGGCGCGTTGGACGAGGCTACGCTCAGGTGCACCTGCTCGGTATCCAGCTTTTTCATCAGGGCAACGGCCAGATCAAAGCCCAGGCCCTTCCGGGCTGTGGCAATGGCCCGCAATTCAGAACCCTGCACCTGTCCCAGACCCAAAACTTCGCCGTCTGCCACATACAGCCAGCCGCCCTCCTCTATAAGCTTGGCAGCGTCGGCACGATCACAGTAGGCGGCGTTGTCCACCAGAGCAAACTTCTCATTATAAAGGCTGCGATAAGCCTCGCTGTTCTCCGTGGTGACCGCACTCAGCGCAAGTTCCCGCTCCGGCTGAGGCAAAGCGCCCCGGCGCGTCAGCTCCCAGATCTCGCATTGGAAGGCTGCACCATTGATGGCAGCATCCAGTTTGGCAAAGATCTGCTCCGCACCTGCCGCACGGCAGAAGCCTGCGCACTCCTGCACCAGCTCGGGCAAACTCGTAAACACGCTCTGGGGCAGAATATAGGCCCGCTGACTGTACGGGATCTCCCGCAGGATCAGCGTGGCGATGCCGTAGGACGTGGTAAACACGGGAATGTTTTTCATTTTCTCACCTACTTCACACCAATTATACACAAGTTCGCGGCGGATTTCCACCGCCGCCGGAAGGAGATACCATGGAATTTGGACAAATCTGCCTGCGCAAGGGCGAAGAACGCGACATTCTGCGGGGCGGCAGCTGGATCTACGACAACGAAATCGCCTGGATCGACGACTACTGCTGCGACGGTGGGGTCGTGGAGATCCTGGACTGCAAGGAGCAGTTTCTGGCCTGGGGCTACTTCAACAGCAAAAGCCGCATCGCTGCTCGGGTGCTGAGCCTGGACAAAAACGAGGCCATCGACGGCACTTTCTTCCACAAGCGCATTGAGGCCGCCTGGAATCAGCGCCGCGCCCTGGGATTCGACAACGCCTGCCGGGTGGTCTTTGGCGAGTCCGACGGCCTGCCCGGCCTGACGGTGGACAAATTCGCCGACTGCCTGAGTTTTCAGATCACCGCCGCGGGCATGGAGACCTGGAAGAGCGCCATCCTCGACGCCCTTGTGGATATTTTCTCTCCCGCGGGCATCTATGAGCGCAACGACGTTTCCGTACGCGAGAAAGAGGGCCTCCCCCTTCTGACCGGCTGCGTGTACGGCACCGTTCCTGAAGAGCTGCAAATCATCGAACACGATGCAAAGATGCTCGTCAGCATTCCCAACGGCCAGAAAACAGGCCACTTCCTGGATCAGCAGGAAAATCGCGGCCGCCTGAAGCCCTACGTCAAAGATCTTAACGTGCTGGATCTGTGCTGCTGCTCCGGCGGTTTTTCCATCCACTCTGCCCTGTACGGTGCAAAGACGGTCACCGCCGTGGACGTGAGCGAATCGGCCCTTCATCTGGTGCAGCGCAACGCCGCGCTCAACGGCCTGACAAACATCGAAACTGTCTGCGCCAACGCCTTTGACTTCGCCGCGGATGCTGTGCGCGAGGGCAAGCGCTACGGTGCCATCATCTGCGACCCGCCCGCCTTCGCCAAGAGCCGCAAGGCCCTGGAAAACGCCTACCGCGGCTATAAAGAGCTGAATCTTCGCTGCATGCAGCTGCTCACATCCGGCGGTACCCTTGCCACCTTCTCCTGCAGCCAGTTCATGACCCCGGAACTGTTCCTGCAGATGCTCACCGAAGCCGCCGGCGACTGCGGTCGCCGGGTGCGCCTCATCGAATCGCTGGTGCAATCCAGAGACCATCCGGCCGATCTGATGGCGGAGCACGCTTTGTATCTGAAGGGCTACATCCTGCAGGTATTCTGACAAAAAATGCACACACCGTTTGGTGTGTGCATTCTTTTTTATAAATACCCCAAGCTGCGCAGCAGCCAGATCCAGGCAGTCAGAGTGACAGAGCTAAGCAGAGTCGTGGAAACCACGATGCTGGAAGTCAGCACGCCCTCATGATGCAGGTTGCGGGCCATGACGTAGCAGCTGACAGTGGTGGGTGCACAGAGCATTACAAACAAGCCCACCAGCTGCTCACCCCGGAAGCCCAGGCCTAAAGCAATGGGGACAAAAATCGCACCCAGGCCCACCAGTTTGATGAACGACGCCACCAGGGTCAGTTTCCAGCCGGAGAGGGCCTTGCGGCCTTCAAAGCCAGCGCCCAGGGCCAGCAGCGCCAGGGGTGTGGCAATGCCCGCAAAATATCCCAGGGTCTTGTCCAAAACCTTCGGCAGATCCAGCCGCAAAAGGGATGCCGCAAACCCCAGGGCGATGCCGATAATCAACGGATTGGTCAGCACGCCGCGCACAGCCTTGCCGATGCGCTTCATGTCAGGTCTACCGGAATTCTCCGGATCGGTAAAGGTCAGCACGCACACGGCCAGCACATTGTAAAGGGGCACGGAGCCCAGGATCATCAGGGGCGCAATGGTGGCAGAGCCGTAGATGTTCTGAATCAGGGCAATGCCCAGCACCGCCGCGCTGGAACGGTAAGCGCCCTGCACAAACTCCCCCAACGCAGATCGGCCCCGGAGGAAGACCCATGCAATAGCCAGAATTGCGAAAAAGCTCACCAGCGTTGCCAGAAAACAGAACAGGACGAACTTCGTATCCCAGACGGCGAAAAAGTCCGCTCCCGCCATGTCCGTAAACAGGAGCACCGGGAGCGTGAGCTTATAGTTGATGGCATTGAGTTTGTCCACAAAGCTGCTGTCCATCAGGTTGAGTCTGCGCAGGCACCAGCCCACGGCCATCACCAGGAAAATCGGCAGCGTTGCATTGACAGAAAACAACAGATGTTCCATTTAAGAATTCTCTTCTTCCTCTTGTTCGGCGCTGCGCTTCTGCTCTTCCATTTTGCGAAGAGGCAGGGCGATGGCCAGGAATCCCGCCAGGAAAATCAGAGCCGGGACAAAGGCGCTCTTTTTGTAGAAGAACACCACATAGATCATCAGAAGAAAGCCCAGGACCAGCCAGATGACCAGCAGCACCTTGAGCAGTTTGTTCAGTTTCGGATTCATAATACTTCACCGGGGCAGATGGGCCCGTTATCCTTTCTTCTCTTTCGCAGACTCCTCGGGTTCCCGCTGGGAACGCAGCAGGGACAGCAGCTGCACACAGGCGATCTTTGCCGCGCAGGAAACGATTGCCAGATTCATGGCATATTCGGAAATGTCCTCGCTGCCAATGGAGTCATCCACCACGCTGGCAACATCTTCCAGGCTGGTATCCAGCTTTTCCAGGAAGTGCTCGTAAAAATCTTCCACTTCCCCTTCATGGATCTGCTCACCCAGCAGCAGCTTGATATCCTTGACAGAAAGCACGTTCTTCAACAGCACGATGGCCGTCAGATAAGCCAGGTGCTCTTTGTTGTAGCGCTTGCCGTTGGCACGGGGCAGCAGGCCATCTTTAATATAGTTGTTGACCATGGCAGAGGTCAGGGGCGGCTCATCGCCGGTATCGATCGTCTGCCGCGGCAGATAGGAGATCACCTGATCCATATAAAGGGCAATATCCGGCATTGCCGCCCAATCCACAGGGCGCTGGGTCATCAGCAGTTTATGGATCGCATCCAAGCCTTCCATCCGGTGTTCCTCCTTGACTCGTCATTTTGTTTATCATACCACACGATGCCAAAAAACGCAACACAAAGCGGACCTCACATTGGGTGAAGTCCGCTTTGGTTACTGCATATCAATCCAGAACGGCGCCCTCGGAAGCGGGACGCACCATCTTGGCATAGCGGGCCAGGTAACCCGTTTTGACCTTGGGCTCGGGGCAGACCCACGCCGCGCGGCGGCGCTCGATCTCTTCCTCGGAAACCAGCAGGTCGATCTTGCAGGCGGGGATGTCAATGGAAATCATGTCGCCGTCCTGCACCAGGCCGATCAGGCCGCCCATGGCCGCCTCAGGACAGACATGGCCGATGGCCGCGCCGCGGGTGGCGCCGGAGAACCGGCCGTCGGTAATCAGGGCAACGCTCTCGCCCAGGCCCATGCCGCAGATGGCGGAGGTGGGGTTGAGCATTTCGCGCATGCCGGGGCCGCCCTTGGGACCTTCGTAGCGGATGACCACCACGTCACCGGCGACGATCTTGCCGCCGTAGATGCACTCGATGGCCTCTTCCTCGGAATCAAAGACCTTGGCCGGGCCCTGATGCTGCATCATCTCAGGGGCTACGGCAGACTGCTTGACCACGCAGCCGTCCTGGGCCAGGTTGCCGCGCAGCACGGCGATGCCGCCGTAGGGAGAATAGGGATTCTCGATGGGACGAATGGTCTCAGGATCCAGATTCACCACATCCTGCAGATTCTCAGCAACGGTCTTGCCCGTGGCGGTCAGAAGGCTGGTGTCGATCAGATCGCGCTTGGCCAGTTCCTTCATCACGGCCCAGACACCGCCTGCGGCCTCCAGATCTTCCATGTAGGTATCACCTGCCGGGGCCAGATGGCACAGGTTCGGGGTGCGGGCGGAGATGGCATTGGCGATATCCAGGTTGATGGCAACGCCTGCTTCATGGGCGATGGCGGGCAGATGCAGCATGGAGTTGGTGCTGCAGCCCAGGGCCATATCCATGGCCAGGGCGTTGGAGAAGGCGGCCTCGGTCATGATATCTCTGGGGCAGATGTTCTCCTCCACCAGCTTCATGATCTGCATGCCGGTGTGCTTGGCCAGTCTCAGGCGGGCGGACAGGGCGCCGGGAATGGTACCGTTGCCGCGCAGGCTCATACCCAGAACTTCCGTCAGGCAATTCATGGAGTTTGCCGTATACATGCCCGAGCAGCTGCCGCAGCTGGGACAGGCGTTGTTCTCATATTCTTCCACACCGGCCTCGTCCAGGGTGCCGGCATGGTAAGCTCCCACGGCCTCGAACATGTGGCTGAGGCAGGTGCGGCGGCCATCGCTCATCTTACCGGCCAGCATAGGGCCGCCGGAGCAGAAGATGGTGGGGATATTCAACCGGGCCGCGGCCATAAGCAGACCGGGCACGTTCTTATCGCAGTTGGGCACCATCACCAGGCCATCGAACTGGTGGGCAACGGCCATGGCCTCGGTGGAGTCGGCGATCAGGTCACGGGTGACCAGAGAGTACTTCATTCCCACGTGGCCCATAGCAATGCCGTCGCAGACGGCGATAGCCGGGAACATGATGGGTGTGCCGCCCGCGGCGCGGACGCCGGCCTTGACGGCCTCGGTGATCTTATCCAAATTCATATGGCCGGGGACGATCTCGTTGTAGCTGGAAACGATGCCGATCAGGGGACGATCCAACTCTTCTTTGGTATAGCCCAAGGCATAGAACAGGCTGCGGTTGGGGGCGCGTTCCACACCCTTTTTCACATTATCAGAGCGCATAGCTGCTCCTCCTTCCAAAAATTAAACGGAAAGGGGCCGGCCGGATGGCCGACCCCTATGGTCACAGATTTAGTTGCTGGCGGTGTCGGGATCGGAATCGTCGCCCCAGAGCATGTTCTTGCGCAGCTCGGCACCGACGATCTCCATCTGATGCTTGGCCAGGTTGCGGCGGGAAGCATTGAAGAAGGTACGGCCGTTCTTATTCTCGGCGATCCAGTTGCCGGCGAACTTGCCGTTCTGGATGTCGGTCAGCACAGCCTTCATGTTGGCCTTGGTTTCCTCGTAAGGCAGAACCCGCGGGCCGGAGACATACTCGCCGTACTCAGCGGTGTCGGAGATGGAGTAGTTCATCATGGCAACGCCACCCTTGTTGATCAGGTCGATGATGAGCTTCATCTCATGGATGCACTCGAAATAAGCGTTCTCGGGCGCGTAGCCGGCTTCCACCAGAGTCTCGAAGCCCATTCTCATCAGCTCCACAACGCCGCCGCACAGGACAGCCTGCTCACCGAACAGGTCGGTCTCGGTCTCGTCGGAGAAGGTGGTCTCCATGACGCCGCCGCGGGCGCCGCCGATGCCGGCAGCGTAGGCCAGGCCGATCTGATAGGCCTTGCCGGTGGCGTTCTGCTCTACTGCGATCAGGCAGGGCACGCCCTTGCCGGCAACGTACTGGCTGCGGACGGTGTGGCCCGGGCCCTTGGGGGCGATCATCAGCACGTCCACATCGGCGGGAGGCACGATCTGGCCGTAGTGAATGTTGAAGCCGTGGGCAAACATCAAGGCCTTGCCTGCAGTCAGGTAGGGAGCGATGTCCTTCTTGTACATATCAGCCTGCTTCTCATCGTTGATGAGGATCATAACAATATCGGCAATCTTGGTGGCCTCGGCGGTCTCCATAACGGTGAAGCCGTCCTTCTCGGCAACAGCCCAGCTCTTGCCGCCCTTATACAGAGCAATGATCACGTCGCAGCCGGAATCGCGCAGGTTCAGCGCGTGGGCGTGGCCCTGAGAACCGTAGCCGACGATGGCGATCTTCTTACCTTTCAGAACAGAAAGGTCACAATCTTTTTCATAATACATGGTAGCCATAATGGGATAACCTCCTTTTTGGGTTACAGCCATAATAGCACATCAGCATAGCACTTTGCAACTGTAAAGCAAAAAACAATCCTCCAAGATTCCTCAGCAATTGTCCACAGATTTTGGCCTGTTTGCCCAAAATTGAAAGACAGCGCGGCAATCCTGCCGCGCTGTCCGGATCCTTTTCGGTTATTTTGTCCATGGCCTTCATGTACGAGGGCGGCACACCGCCCTCTATTCTCAATCGCAGCGGTCGCAGCCGGAGCGATCGCAATCGTTGTCGCAGCCGCAGTCATGGTCGCAGCCGCAGTTAACCTCATTGCGAACCTGCCGGATGCAGCGATTGCAACGATCGCAGCTCTGATTGCAGCAGCAATTGTTGTTCATGCCGCAGAGATTCACACCGCAGCCGCAGGTGGTAAAAGTACCAATCCCGCCGAACACACAGTTAGAGCGTGCAAAACATGCCATATCTTATTCCTCCCCGAAAAGGTTGGGATCACTCCCAGCTCATTCTATGCCCTTCGGGTCGGAAGGGTTCAGAATTCGTAGGTGCCCTCCGACACTTCATCCATATGACTGTCCAGGATGCCTTTTCGAGCCTTGAGCTTGCCATAGTAGGCAATGCTCAGCACCGTATCGGTATAAGCATCCACAATATTGCGCTGCTGCGGCAGATCCGGCCGGATGCTGTTTACCGGCGGCACCTTAGGGTCTGCCACATCCGGCACGGCAGGCTTTTTTTCCTTTTCCTCCATCATGCTCACTCCTTTCTGCAGAAATCATTCCCGCTTATCCCGGTTTTTATTCCGAGGTGCGAATTTCCTGACTGCCGCGGCAAAATGTGCGCCCTTGTCAATTTCCGTCAAATGGAGTAAAATATGGAAGAATAACCAATTGAGTCCCTATGCAATCCGCGGAGGTCTGCAGCATGGCTTTTTTCAAAACAGTAATTCAAATCTATACCGAGCGGTGGCCCTGGTTCCTGGAACTGCTGGCCGAGCAGTTGCGCATTTCCCTCATTGCCATTCTGATTGCCGGTTCCATCGGCCTTGCCCTGGGCATCTTTATTTCCCAGCACAAGCGCCTTGCCGAGCCGGTCATGGCCGTGTGCAACGTGTTTTACACCATTCCCGCCATTGCCCTGATCGGTCTTCTGATCCCGCTGGTGGGCATCGGTGAGAAAAACGCCATTGTGGCCATCGTGCTTTACGGCATCATGCCCATGGTGCGCAATACCTACACCGGCATCACCTCCATCGATCCTGCCACCATCGACGCCGCCATCGGCATGGGCAGCACGAAGTCGCAGCTTTTGTTCCGTATCAAGCTTCCCCTGGCCACCGGCATGATCATCGCCGGCCTGCGCAACGTGGTGGTCATGTCCATCGCCACCGGCTCCATAGCCGCCTTTGTGGGCGGCGGCGGCCTGGGCGAGGCCATCTACCGCGGCATTACCATGTACAACACCGCAATGACCTTTGCAGGAAGTCTCTTGCTGGTTCTTCTGGCGCTGATCTGCGACTATTCCCTGGGCCTTGTGGAGAAATACATCAAAAAGAAATGGAGAATGGATCAATGAACAACGCAAAACGTCTGCTCGCCCTTCTTTGCATTCTGGCCGTGCTTCTCAGCCTGGCTGCCTGTGCAAAGACGCCTTCCGCCAAGGCGGGAGAGCCCCTCAAAATCGCCACCAAAGCCATGACTGAGCAGTACATCCTGGGCGAAATGCTCAAGCAGCTCATCGAAGCCAAAACCGACTATACCTGCGAGGTGACCAAGGGCATCGCCGGCGGCACCAGCAACATCATGCCCGCCATGCAGTCCGGCGAGTTTGACCTGTATCCGGAATACACCTCCAGCGGTTACGTTCTGGTTCTGGGCCACGATGCCCGCGGTATAGACGACGAGGCCATGTGGCAGCAGCTTTTAAAAGAATACGACGAGAAGTATCAGATGGCCTGGATCGGACAGTATGGCTTCAACAACACCTACTGCCTCACCGTCCGCGGCGACGTGGCCCGGCAGTACAATCTTGTCACCTGCTCCGACCTGACGGCAGTGGCCGACCAGCTGGTATTCGGCAGCAATCCCGACTACATTGAGCGTGCCGACGGCCTGGGCCTGGTGTGCGAGACCTATGGCTACGAATTCAAGGATGTCAAGAGCATCGACATCGGTATCAAGTACGCCGCCATGGCCAACGGCGATGTGGACCTCATCAACGGCTACACCACCGACGCCCAGCTGGGCGCCCAGGACGTTGTGGTTCTTCAGGATGACAAGCACCTGCAGGTGAACTACTTCTGCTCCACCGTGGTGCGCAACGACACGCTGGCCAGCCATCCCGGTCTGAAGGAAGCTTTGATGCTGATGGACGGCATCCTGACCGACCTGGAAATGGCGACGCTGAACTACCGGGTGGAGGTCGAAGGCCTGGATGAGGCCGAAGTCGCCCGGGCCTATCTGGTGGAAAAGGGCCTGCTGGAAGGCTGATCCCATAAAAAAGGAGGCGCTTGCTTTGGAAGAATGCATTTGCTTTGACCATGTGACCAAACGCTACGGCGATCATATTGCCCTCAAGGATTTTTCCCTCACCGTCTATTCCGGCGAGTTTCTGACCATCATCGGCCGTTCCGGCTGCGGAAAGACCACGGCGCTGCGCCTGATCAACGGTCTGATTACCCCGGACGAGGGCACCGTTTCCGTCCTTGGACAGGATGTGGCTGCCTGCGATCTGATCGCCCTGCGCCGCAGCATCGGCTATGCCATCCAGGGTGTGGGCCTGTTCCCCCACATGAGTGTGGAGAAGAACATCGCCTATGTCCCCTCTCTGTCCCGGCAGTGGAGCCGCGCCGAAACCCGCGAGAAGGTGCAACAGCTGCTGGACACCGTGGGCCTGGAGCACAACATGGCTGCCCGATATCCCCATGAGCTCTCCGGCGGACAGAAACAGCGTGTGGGCATCGCACGGGCGTTGGCCTCCGGCGCTCGGATCCTACTGATGGATGAGCCCTTCGGCGCTGTGGATGAAATCACCCGCCGCAGCCTGCAGGGTGAGATCCTCCGCCTGCAGAAGGAGCTGGGCATCACCGTGATCTTCGTCACCCACGACATCAAGGAAGCCCTTCTGCTGGGCAGCCGGATGCTGGTGATGGACCAGGGCAGAATCGCCCAACTGGACACGCCGGAACAAATCCAGGCGCACCCCGCCGATGATTTTGTCCGCTCGCTCCTGTTCGGGCACAGTGAATAGATTGAATAAACAAAAAAGCCGACGCAGTTTGAATCCTGCGTCGGCTCTTCTTTTGCTTATTTTTTGACTTTCAGCCGTTCGGCCAACTCCGCGTCCGGCGTGACATAGAGGGTGTTGTAGTGATCGTAGATCACCATGCCCGGCTTGGCGCCGTTGGGCTTTTTGACGTTTCGCACCTGGGTGTAGTCCACAGGCACGTTCTGGCCCTCCCGGGCCTGGGAGTAATAGGCAGCCAGCTGGGCGGCCTCCGTGAGGGTTTGCTCATCCGGCTCGTGCCCGGCGCACTCAATAATTACGTGGCTGCCGTGGATCTTCTGGGCATGCAGCCACACATCGCGCTTATAGGCCGCCTTCGTGGTCAGCAGGTCGTTCTGGCGGTTGTTGCGGCCCACATAGATGCGCTCGCCCGCGCTGGAACAGAACTCCATGGGACGGCTGGGCTGGCTCTTCATCTGCTTTTTGCCGCCGTTTAAGCGCACATAGCGTCCCTCCACCAGCTCCTGACGGATCTCATTGAGGTCCTTTTCATTCTCGGCGCGGTTCAGCGCATCCAGAACGCTGCCCAGATACTCCAATTCCTGCTCACCGGCTGCAATCTGCCCGGTGAGGATCTTCTCGGCGTTCTTGGCGCGGGTGTAATCCTTATAATACTTCGCCGCGTTCTGCTGGGGCGAGAGGGTCACGGACAGCGGAATCTCAATCTCCGCCTGATCGGGGTCGTAGAAGTCGATACATTTTAATTTACTCTGACCGCGGACGATATTGTGCAGATTCGCCGTCACCAGGTCGCCGTACTGACGCAGGCGGTCGCGGTCGTAGGTGGCCTCCAGCTCTTTGCGCTGCACCTGCAGCTTGCGGGCCGCGCGCTCACGCAGGGAGTGCACCGTGCGATGAAGGGTCTGGCCCTTCTGGCGCATGCGCTCGGAGTGATCCCGCTCGGCAAAGTAGCGGTCCAGCAGCTCCGAGAAGCTCTCCGGCTGCTCGAGCACCATGTAATCACCGTACTGGCCAATGCTCGTATAAGAAAAGTCCGAGGGCTTGCCCTCCTTCTTTAAGAGCACCGGGGTGAACTTTCCGGCGCGGATGTCCTCAAAGAACGCAAACAGGAAGGCTGCGAACTGCTCCTTCTCCTTGACTGTCCACAGGCCCATGTCCGCATCGGTGCTGCCGCAGAACCTCCAGGACAGCTCCCGGCAGATCAGGGGCGACAGGCCGGCAAAGTTCTTTAGGAGCCAATCGTCCGTCTTTTGCTGGCCTTGCTGAGAGAGGAGCATCTGCACCAGTTCTTCCTCGCTCAATGCCAGGGGGTCCAGCTTTTCCTGCTGGGGCGGCTCGTGATAGAACAGGCCCGGCAGAACCTGACGCTTTTCGCTCATTTCATAGTCGACTCTGCGCAGGGAATCCATGATGCGGCCTTCGTGATCCACCAGAATCACATTGGAATTGCGGCCCATGATCTCCACCACCAGCATGCGCTCGGTGCGCTCGCCCATTTCGTCGGTGCATTCCAGCTTCAGCTTCAAAAGGCGCTCCATGGGCGGCTGCTCGATCTCCACCACACGACCGCCCAACAGATGCTTGCGCAGCAGCATGCAGAACATGGGCGGCTGAGCGGGGTTCTCCATATTCATTTTGGTAAAATGTGCACGGGCGTGGTTGGGACTGGCGCACAGCAGCAGCTTGCCGCCGTCCAGACCGGGCGCGCGCAGGGTCAGCACCAGCGCATCGCGCTCCGGCTGCTGCACCTTATCGATTCTGGCGCCCACGGCACGCTGGACAAGCTCCTCCCGCACCGCGCGCAGAAGTACTGCATCAAAGGGCATAGTGTTCCTCCGTCAGGGCGCGGAAGAGCTCTTGGGCCCGCTCGCTGCGCCCGGATAAATATAGGTAGCCGAACAGAGCCTCCAGGCCGGTGGCCTTGGAATACTGCTCGTGGGTTGCGTTCTTGGGGATGGCCCGCACATGGGCGTTGCGGCCGCGGCGATAGGCTGCATTCTCCTCCTCACTCAGAAGGCCCAGCAGGAAATCCATTGCCTCCGCCTGGGCCGGAGCGCTGACATAGCGCACAGTAGCCTGGTGGACGCTGCCGTTGGTGGCGCGGCCGGCAGTAATCAGCCAGGTGCGCACCAGAAGCTCATACACGCCGTCGCCCACATGGGCCAAAGCCAGGGCGGAAATGGCGTTGAGCTCCGTCTTATTCAGCTGCGGATGCCATAAGTCAATCAAGTCGATCCCTCCGTTGGGTCATGGTCAAGTTTATTCTAACACAATTGCAGGTAAATGGCACGGTTTTTTTCTTTTTGGGGTTTCTACCAGAAATCACGATTTTTCGGTTGACAAATCGGTTACATTTTGTTACAATGCCTGAGATTTGCTTACAGGAGTGTAACTTTCTTGAAAAAACGTACTTATACCCGCATTCTGATCCTGCTGCTGATTGTTTTGCTGCTGGCAGGCGGTGTGCACGTTCGGGCAGCCGAGCCCGTTCCGGAAATTGAATATGTCCCCATCTACCGCAACAATCAGGTGGTGGACTCCCTGCACGACATCAAGGCCTACTACAACCTGGACGGCCAGAGCATCCAGTGGTGCAACTACCTGATCGAGCGCTACTACAACACCACCATTGGCATCGAGATGCATTGCTCCTGGCAGGGCCCTGTGATTCTGAAAAACGAAACGGGCGTCAAATACTACTTTGAAAAGCTGCCCGAAGACGCCATTCCCCAGACCGGTGATATTCTCTTTGGCCCCGCTTCCCTGCGTGGCTACGGCATGGAACACTGGTGCATGGTCAAGTCCTATGACCAGTACACCGGAAGAATCACCATTTTCGAGCAGAACTGGCGCTACAACGGCCAGGCCGGCGTGGGCCGTCAGCTGGACTACCCCACAAAGTACTACTACCTCTACCGTCTGATGACCCCCGCGGGCGAGGCAGAGTTCAATCTGCCGGAGATCCACACCATTCAGACAGAGGCAGGCCATACCGCTGTGGATGCCGCTTCCCGTCTGGGCATCGCCACAGTGTTCGAAAACTTCCAGAAGACCGTCACCATTGAGCAGCTGCTTCTTTGGTGCTGCAACACCATCCGCGCCGCCACGGGCAACAGCTTCTATGCCGAAACGGACGCTCCCCTCGCCGCTGCCGAACAGCTGGGTCTGATCAGTCCGGGCACCTGGCAGGAGGGTGATACCCTGACCCGCGAGGTCGCTGCCGTCATTCTGGTTCGACTGGCAGAGTTGCTGCAGCCCCAGCCCGAAACCGATTTGAGTGTGCTCAACCGCTTCACCGACGCCTGTAAAATCAGCGCAAAACTGCGTCCTGCCGTGGCAAAAGCTGTGAGCCTGGGCCTGATGACCCACGAGGAGGACCGCTTCGACCCTTCCACTGGCTTCACTGTCGAGCAGGCCCTCATCAGTCTGGCCGACCTGGCACAGAATGTTTCCCGCGAGGTTGTGCTCACTTACGTTCCTGTGGAAGACCGATCCATCAGCTCCGCGCCCAACAGCGGCAGCGCACATACTGACGGCGCCTCCGCCGCCTGCGCCACCGCCTCTATTCTCGGCGAGCTGCGCCGCAAATAAAGTGTTAACCCCGGACAGATTCTCTGTCCGGGGTTTTATCATTCCTGATCCGGCAGCTGCCCGTCGTGGGCGCGCCACTTGCACTCGGTGATTTGCATATGGGTAAAGGTCGCCGTGAAAGAGGATTCCTCGGGGCTACAGGCATAAACACCGAACCGGATGGCTCCGGCACCGTTGCACATATGGCACACGCGCATCTGGCGGAAGATCACGCCATCGCTCGAGCACTCGATGCAGTAATCGTCCTCTCTGCGGCTGAGTCGGTACCACATTGACTTGACCGCAGCATCGATTTCCGTGGTGGCCCAGTCGGAATATCCGTTGTTGGTCACCACGCTGCCCAGGTGCTGAAAGGTTTCGTTTTCATACTCGATGGAGCCCTTGAGCCAGTTTTCACTGTCCAGGTACATCACAATGCCGCACTGGTCAAATCTGTGCTTGCTGTCAAAGTCCGTCTTGACTGTAAAGGAGAAAAACTTCTCCTCCGTCTGCATCTGCAGAACCGGCGCGTTGTCGTTACGGAAATGGTAATACGTCCGCTGCCACAGATCGGTGTGCGGCTTGGTGACAATCACGATCTGATCCTCGGATATCGTATAAGCTGCAGGCTCTCTCGTCCAGGTTAATCCGTTGACATCAAAGTTCATCATACCACCTCCGCATTTTCTTTCTCACTTTATCACACTTTGCCCCCTGTTTCAATGATGCACGCAGTTGACATCGCAAAAGCGAAGTGATACCATAATTTCAGAAAATCTAAATCTGGAGGAATTACTCATGCTCAACTATATTTCCACCGACAAGGCTCCCGCCGCCATTGGCCCGTATTCTCAGGGCATTCAGGTTGGTCCGTTCATCTTCTTCTCCGGCAGCATCCCCATCATCCCTGCCACCGGCGAGATGGCTGAGGCCACCATTACTGCCCAGACCGAGCAGGTCATGCAGAACATCGCTGCACTGCTCGCCGAAGCCGGCTGCAGCTTCACCGATGTGGTGAAGACCACCTGCTTCCTGGCTGACATGGGCGATTTCGCCGCCTTCAACGAAGTGTACGCCAAGTACTTCACCGGTAAGCCCGCCCGCAGCTGCGTGGCCGTCAAGGATCTGCCCAAGGCAGCCCTGGTGGAAGTAGAAGTCATCGCCTACAAGGGTTAAAAACAAATCACCCCGCTTTCCTGACCGGGAAGGCGGGGTTTTCCTTTCAAAAAAACAACAAAAATCCCCGAATCAACCGATTCGGGGTAATTCGAATATACATGGTGACCCGCTGGAGACTCGAACTCCAGACCCATTGCTTAAAAGGCAATTGCTCTGCCAACTGAGCTAGCGGGTCGTCTGGCTGGGATGGCAGGACTCGAACCTACGAATACCAGAGTCAAAGTCTGGTGCCTTACCACTTGGCGACATCCCAATGTGTGACCGGCATATGCCGCATGGGAACCTTCCAAAGGAAGAATGGGGTGAGTAATCGGATTCGAACCGATGGCCTCCAGAGCCACAATCTGGCGCTCTAACCAACTGAGCTATACCCACCATATCCACTTGAAAGGCGCATCGCCCGGGCGGTCTTCCGCGCGCCGGGAAAATGGCACGCCAGAAGGGACTCGAACCCCTGACCTACTGCTTAGAAGGCAGTTGCTCTATCCAGCTGAGCTACTGGCGCATATAAGGTGCCGACTGCCAAAAGAGCCCGGGACACGCC
>SVLN01000031.1 GCA_015067925.1 Oscillospiraceae bacterium | reverse complement strand
GTCAAGGCCATTGATCAGGCCGTGACCAAGGGGATTCTTCACAAGAATACCGCCGCTCGCAAGAAGAGCAGCGTCACCCTGAAGCTGAACAAGCTGGCTTAATTACATGAAATCAAGCTCTCCTGAACAGGAGGGCTTTTTCATTTATCTGACAAAATCCGCTCTTCCGATTTTGAGGCATTCACTATATAATAGAAGAAGATTTTTCCTCAGGAGGCACAACCATGGACTATGCAAAAGAATCCCTGCGTCTTCACGCACTCTGGCACGGTAAGCTGGAGATTGTTCCGAAGATGGCAGTGACCAATAAAGATGAACTCTCCCTGGCCTACACCCCCGGTGTGGCCCAGCCGTGTCTGGAAATTCAAAAGCAGCCGGAACTGAGCTACACCCTCACCGGTCGCGGCAACACCGTCGCCGTCATCACCGACGGCACCGCCGTACTGGGGCTGGGTGACATCGGTCCAGAGGCCGGTATGCCCGTTATGGAGGGCAAGTGTGTGCTCTTCAAGGCTTTCGGCGGCGTGGATGCCATTCCCCTGTGCGTGCGCACCAAGGACCCGGACGAATTTGTGAACACCGTTGCCCTGCTGGCCGGTTCCTTCGGCGGCATCAACTTAGAGGATATCTCCGCTCCCCGCTGCTTTGAAATTGAGCGTAAGCTCAAAGAGCGCTGCGATATTCCCGTCTTCCACGACGATCAGCACGGCACCGCCATTGTGGTGCTCTCTGCCATGATGAACGCTCTGCGGGTCACCGGTCGCACGCTTTCCGAGACCAAGGTGGTCACCTGCGGCGCAGGCGCGGCAGGTACCGCCATTGTAAAGCTCCTGCTGGCTGCCGGGCTGAAAGACGTGATCATGTGCGACAAGCAGGGCGCCCTGTGTGAGGGCGAAGCGTGGATGACACCCGCCCAGGCGGAAATGGCCGCCCTCACCAACCGCGATCATCGCCGCGGCTCACTTGCAGAAATGCTCAAGGGTGCAGACGTGTTCATCGGCGTCTCTGCCCCCGGCATTGTGACGGAAGAGATGGTGCGCTCCATGGCGTCCGATCCCATCATCTTCGCCATGGCCAACCCCACCCCCGAGATCATGCCCGAGGCCGCCCACGCAGCCGGCGCCGCCGTGGTGGGTTCCGGCCGCAGCGATTATCCCAACCAGATCAACAACGTCCTGGCCTTCCCCGGCGTATTCCGTGGCGCGCTGGATGTACGCGCTTCCGACATCAACGACGAGATGAAGGTCGCCGCCGCCCATGCCCTGGCTGCGCTGGTCTCTCCGGAAGATCTCAGTGCCGATTACATCCTCCCCGCCGCCTTTGATCCCAGGGTCTGCCCCGCCGTAGCGGCAGCCGTGGCCGAGGCCGCCCGGAAGAGCGGCGTGGCCCGCATCTGAACATACATACGAAAGGAGGCCCGAACGTGGCTCAATTGACTGACTCTGTCTCCGTCCTGCGCGGCGTCGGGCCGTCCCGATGCAAGCAGCTGGAAGGTTTGGGTATTCGCACCCTGTACGATTTGCTCTCCTACTTTCCCCGGCGCTACGAAGACCGCACCAAAATTACTGCCATCGCCGATCTGCAGCCGGATGAGCCGGCCTGCATTGAGGCCATTGTGGCCTCCGCACCGCGCACGGCCCATATTCGCCGGGGCATGGACATCACCCGGCTCACCGTGGCCGATCACTCCGCCCGGCTAAACATCAGCTATTTCAACCAGAGCTACATTTCCAATTCCCTGCACTACGGGCAGACGTACTACTTCTACGGCAGCATCTCCTCGGACTCCCCTACCCGTCAGTTCACCAACCCGGTTTTCGAGGCGGAAACCTCTGCACCCATCGCCACCCGACGCATCGTGCCGGTGTATCCCCTGACGGCAGGCCTTTCCGGCAAGGTGCTCATTAAGCTCATCGCCGACACGCTGGACTCCTGTCTGCAGGACGTACCGGAGATCCTGCCGGAACACCTGCGCTTGACTTACGGGCTGTGCTCCGTGCAGGAAGCCTACCGAAACATTCATCAGCCCCAGGACATGCCGTCTTTGGAGCGAGCCAGAAAACGGCTGATTTTCGAAGAGTTTTTTATCTTTGCCGCAGGCTTACAGCTGCTGCGCGCCTCACGCACAGCAAGATACTGCACACCGTTCACCCATCTGGACCTATCCGCGTTTCTTGCACAGCTTCCCTTCACCCCCACCGGCGCGCAAAGGCGGGCCATGGAGGATTTAAAGGTCGACTTCGCCTCGGGCGGCACCATGAACCGCCTGCTGCAAGGTGATGTAGGCAGCGGCAAGACGGTCATCGCCGCGGCAGCGGCGTATCTGGCTGCACAAAATGGTCGTCAAGGCGCCTTTATGGCGCCCACGGAGATTCTGGCGGAGCAGCACCACAGATCTCTGGCTCCCCTGTTGGAGCCCTTTGGCATCCGCACCGTGCTGCTCACCGGCTCCATGAAGCAATCGGAAAAAAACGCCGTTCGCGCCGCCATTGCCGCGGGGGAGATTCAGCTGGTCATCGGCACTCACGCGCTGATTTCCGACACCACCGAATTCTCCGACTTAGGATTGGTGATTGCGGATGAGCAGCACCGCTTCGGCGTGGCTCAGCGCGGCGCCCTGGCCGAAAAGGGCCGGGATCCGCACATGCTCTTCATGTCCGCCACCCCCATCCCCCGCACCATGACCCTGCTGCTGTACGGCGATCTGGACGTTTCCATTCTCGATGAGCTTCCGCCCGGACGCCAGGCGATTGAAACCTTCCTTGTAGACGAGCAGATGCGGGCGCGCATCAACAACTTCATTCGCAAGCAAGTGGACGAAAACCATCAGGTTTATATCGTCTGTCCCGCCATTGAAGAGGACGAAACCGGCTCCATGAAATCCGCGGAGCTCTGGGCAGAAACCCTGCAGCGTGCCATCTTCCCGGACTACCGGGTGGCGCTTTTGCACGGCAAGATGAAAGGCGCAGAAAAGGACGCTGTGATGCGCGCCTTCTCCGCCGGCCAGACCGATATTCTGGTGGCCACCACCGTCATCGAAGTGGGGGTGGATGTTCCCAATGCCACGCTGATCGTCATTGAGAACGCTGAGCGCTTCGGTCTGAGCCAGCTGCATCAGCTGCGTGGCCGCGTCGGCCGCGGCAAGGCGCAGAGCTACTGCGTGCTCTTCTCTTCCAACCGCAACGAGCAGACCCGCGCCCGCCTCAAGGCTCTGTGCCAGACCACGGACGGCTTCAAAATTGCCGAGCAGGATCTGGCCCTGCGCGGCCCAGGCGATTTCTTCGGCTCCAGACAGCATGGCCTGCCCCAATTCAAGGTGGCGAATCTCTCTCTGGACATTCCCACCCTGCAGCTGGCCCAGCAGGCTGCTGCCGAGCTTTTGAGCGAGCTTTCCGAAACCCCGGAGCCCGATCATCCGCTGCTCCAGCGCATGCGGATGCTGTTCCACGACGATCCGCCTGTTTTAAACTGAACTTTTTCCCCCATTCTGCATACCATAGGAGCAGAATGGGGGAATTTTTTATGTGTGGAATTGCCGGTGAACTGGCATTTGACCGCCGCGTGGACCCAGGCGCAAGCTATCTTCAGGCCATGCAGGAGGCGCTCTCGCCCCGGGGCCCGGATCAGCACGGCGCTTTCTTTGCTTCCGGCTGCGCTCTGCTGCACCGCAGACTCAGCGTTATCGACCCCGCGGGCGGCTCCCAGCCCATGCACTACAATGGCCTGTCCATTGTCTACAACGGCGAACTATACAATACGGAGGAAATCCGCGAGGAGCTTTTGCAGAAAGGCTATCACTTCCTGGGCCATTCGGACACAGAAGTGGTTCTGAAGGCCTACCATTGCTACGGTGAGAGCTGCTGTGAGCGCTTCAACGGCATCTTCGCCTTCTGTGTTTATGAGCACTTAAGTCGCAGACTCTTTCTCTGCCGGGATCCCATGGGGGTAAAGCCGCTATTCTACACCCGGCGGGGACATTCCATCATTTTTGGCTCCGAACTCAAGGCGCTTCTTGCACACCCGCTGATTGAAGCGGAGATCACTCGGCAGAGCCTGTATGATCTGCTGTTCCTGGGTCCGGGACGGACTCCGGGGTTCGGCATTTTCAAGAACGTGGCCGAGCTGCTGCCCGGTCAATGCGGCTATTACGACGAAAACGGTCTTGCCCTGCGCCAATACTGGCGGCTCATCGACCGACCTTGCACGGACACTTTTGAGCAGGCTGCGGAGAAAACGCGTGAGTTGGTTTCTGATGCCATCTGCCGCCAGTTGGTCTCCGACGTGCCTTTGGGTACCTTCCTCTCCGGCGGGCTGGATTCGTCCATCATCTCCACCGTGGCCTGCCGGGAGCTGGGCGGCGTGAGCACCTTCTCGGTGGATTACCCGGAAAACGAGAAGTACTTCCAGGCAGGCAAATTCCAGCCGAATTCGGACAATCATTACATTTCCGTGATGCAGCAGTTCCTTCACAGCGAGCATACCCGCGTGGTGCTGGATACTCCCGCCCTCACCCAGGCGCTGTTCTCCGCCGTGGACGCCCGGGATCTGCCGGGCATGGCAGATATCGATGCATCGATGCTGCTTCTGTGCAAGGCGACCCGGGAGCAGAAAACCGTGATCCTCTCCGGCGAGTGTGCAGATGAGGTCTTCGGCGGTTATCCCTGGTACCGGGATCCGGAAATCCGCGCAGTAGACGGCTTCCCCTGGAGCCAGACCACAGCCTATCGCGCAGAGTTTCTGAAGAAGGATTACCTGACCGATCTCACACCCCAAGAGTATGTGCATACCCGCTACACCGACACTTTGGCAAGAGTAGATTTGATGCCGGGCCTCGACGCTACGGAAAAACGCATGAAAGAAATGATGGTGCTGAACCTGCAATGGTTCATGCAGACCCTTTTGGACCGCAAAGATCGCATGAGCATGTACTCCTCCCTGGAGGTGCGCGTTCCCTTCTGTGACAAGCGCATTGTGGAATACCTCTACACCCTGCCCTGGAGCTACAAGGATTACGAGGGACGGGAAAAGGGCCTGCTGCGGGAGGCCTTCACGGGTATTTTGCCCGATGAGATCCTTTGGCGCAAGAAGAGTCCTTATCCCAAAACCTGGCGGCCGGACTATTTGCAGTCGGTATCGGAGCTGCTGCGCCGGGAGCTGGAGGACGGCCATTCACCCCTTTTAGAGTTGATGGATCGCACCGCTCTGGAGGCTCTTTTATCCGACTCCCGTGCAATCCCTTGGTACGGTCAGCTCATGACCACCCCTCAAACCATCGCCTATTTTGTGCAGTTTGGCTATTGGCTGAGAAAATTCAAAATTAGGGTTGTGTGAGCGAAAAAAATGGTGTAAGATAGGGGAAGTTTGAAAGAAAGAAGGAATTCCATGTCTTACGCTGATACTGCCAACCGCCTTCACGCCGAAGGCTGCAACTGCTGCCAGTCCGTGTTCGGATCCTGCTGTGAAAAGTACGGTCTGAGTTTCGAACAGGCTTACCGTCTGGGCGCCTTTTTGAACGGTGGCCTGCGGGTCGGTTCCGTCTGTGGCGCCGTGCTGGGTGCTCTGCAGGGTCTGGGCATGGAATACGGCGACGAGAACAACCGTCAGTGCGGCGCCTCCCTGGCCTTCCTCAAAGCCTTTGAGGAGCGCTTCGGCTCCATTGACTGCGCGGCCCTCGTCGGCCCCAACGGCGAAAAAAAGAAAGAGCTGTGCCCGGAGATCATCCGGTTCGCAGCCCAATATCTGGAGGATGAATGCAAATGAAAAAACCGATCGTTCTTGTCATCATGGATGGCGTCGGCCGCGGCGACGGCGGCAGCGGCGATGCTGTGAAGGTCGCCAACACCCCGAACCTTGATAAGCTCTTTGCCACCTGCCCCTACACCTGGCTGAAGGCCCACGGCACCGCCGTCGGCCTGCCCTCTGACGATGATATGGGCAACTCCGAAGTCGGCCACAACGCCCTCGGCTGCGGCCAGGTCTACTCCCAGGGCGCTAAGCTGGTTGGCGAAAGCATTGAAAACGGCACGCTGTTCTCTTCCAAGACCTGGAAGGAACTGGTTGCCAACTGCGTCGACGGCGGCAAGGCCTTCCATTTCCTGGGCCTGCTCTCCGACGGCAACGTCCACTCCAACATCAGCCACCTGCTGTCCCTGCTGCGTGCCGCAAAGCAGGCCGGCGTGAAGAAGGCTTACTGCCACATCCTGCTGGACGGCCGTGACGTCCCCGCCACCTCCGCTCTGGAGTATGTCGAGCAGCTGGAGAACGTTCTGGCTGAACTGTCCACCGACGGCTGCGATTACGCCATCGCCTCCGGCGGCGGCCGTATGGCCATCACCATGGACCGTTACGAGGCCAACTGGAAGATGGTCGAGGCCGGCTGGAACACCCACGTTCATGGCCAGGGCCGTCAGTTCCCGAGTGCCAAGAAGGCCATCGAAACCTACCGCGCCGAGAACGAAGGCATGATCGACCAGGATCTGCCCGCTTTCGTCATCGCCCGTGACGGCGAGCCCGTTGCGAAGATCGCCACCGGCGACAGCGTCGTTCTGTTCAACTTCCGCGGCGACCGCGCCCAGGAGATCTCCCTGGCCTTTGACCGCGCTGAGTTCGACAAGTTCGACCGCGGCGACTATGAGGGCACCCTGTACGCCGGTATGCTGGAGTACGATGGCGACCTGAAGATCCCCTCCCGCTATCTGGTTGAGCCGCCCGTGATCACCAACACCCTGACCGAGGTCCTCTGCCAGGCCGGCATCCACGAGTACGCCCTGTCTGAGACCCAGAAGTACGGCCATGTCACCTATTTCTGGAACGGCAACCGTTCCGGCAAGGTCGACGAGGCTCTGGAAGTCTACGAGGAGATCCCCTCCGATGTCATCCCCTTCGATCAGGCTCCTGCCATGAAGGCTGTTGAGATCACCGACCGCATGGTCGAAGAGATGGCCGGCGGCAAGTTCGAGTTCCTGCGCTGCAACTTCCCCAACGGCGACATGGTCGGTCACACCGGCGTGATGGAAGCTGTTATCACCGCCATGGAGTACGTTGATGCCGGCCTGGGCCGCATCATGGAAGCTGCCGACAAGTACGGCTACACCCTGCTCATTACCGCTGACCACGGCAACGCCGATCAGATGACCGAGACCAAGAAGGGTAAGACCAGCGTCCGTACCGCCCACTCCCTGAACCCCGTCCCCTTCATCGTTTACGACAAGGATCTGGACGTCACCTTCAAGGAAGGCGAATTTGGCCTGGCCAACGTTGCTCCCACCATCGTTAAGCTGATGGACCTGCAGGCCCCCGCTTGCTGGGAAGAGAGCATGATCTAATCATTCGCAAGCACCCGATGCAGTTTCCTGCATCGGGTGCTTTTTGTCGTTTTTACCAATTTTTCCATGAAATCCCACGGAATTTGCGGTTGTTTCTGCAATTTTCCAATTTTCGCTTGAGCTTTTGCGGAAAATAGGTTAAAATACACGGTAGCATGCGCAACTGCGCGCAAATGGAATCATTTGCATTCCGCTTTCGAAGGAGGTTCTTTTATGATTCGTCATCTTACGGAAAAAGGCGAGATCACCATCTCCGACAGCATCTTTAAGAACATCGCCGGCGCGGCAGCTACCAACTGTTTCGGCGTAAAGGGCATGGCTGTTCGCTCCATGACCGACGGCCTTGTGCACCTGCTCCGCCGGGAGGCCATGAGCAAGGGCATCAAGGTCCATTTCCTGGAAGAAAACACCATCGCCATTGATCTGCACATCGTTGTGGATCACGGCATCAACATTCCCGCTCTGGCCGCCTCGATCATTGAAGAGGTGCGCTATATCGTGCAGACACAGACCGGTGCGACGGTGCAGTCCGTCAACGTCATGGTCGACTCTGTCACGATGGACTAATTCGGGCCTCGCCCAGTTTCGGAGGTACGCCAAATGAGGCAGACTATTGACGGCGCCGCGTTTTGCCGTATGGCCATCAGCGCAGCCGCTTCAATTGAAAACTACAAACAGCCAATCAACGACTTGAATGTTTTCCCCGTGCCGGACGGTGATACCGGCACCAACATGTCCATGACGTTCCAGAATGCCGTGACCGACCTGCAGCGTGCGAACAATCCCACGCTGACCAAGGCCTGCGATATGGTGGCATCCGCGCTGCTGCGCGGCGCCCGCGGCAACTCCGGTGTCATCCTTTCCCTGCTGTTCCGCGGCTTTGCCAAGGGCATGAAGGAAAAGACTTCCGCCGATGGCTTCGACTTCGCCCTGGCTCTGTCCGACGGTGTGGAAGCCGCCTACAAGGCCGTCATGAAGCCCGCTGAAGGCACCATTCTCACCGTGTCCCGCGTCTCCGCGGCCGCCGGTGTGGAAGCCGCCGCAGAAGATGCTGCCGTGGAATTCGTCCTGGAGCACATCATCGAAGCCGCTAAAAAGGCGCTGAGCGAAACCACCAACCAGAACCCCGTCCTGAAGAAAGCGGGCGTTGTGGATGCCGGCGGCATGGGTTACCTGAAGATTCTCGAAGGCATGCTCGCCTCCCTGCAGGGTAACGATGTGGAATTCCTCAATACAGCAGGCAGCACCAATGACGCTGCAGACTTCGCCAACTTGACCGATGAGGACATCACCTTCACCTTTGACACCGTGTTCATCGTTCGCAAGAACGAAAACACCGATCTGGATGCCTTCCGCGAGTACCTGAACTCCATCGGTGACAGCCTGGTCATCGGCGAAGATGACGACGTGTTCAAGGTTCACGTCCATACCGATATCCCCGGCGAAGCCCTGAACGAAGCCCAGAAGCACGGCGTGCTGGAAGTTGCAAAGATTGAAAACATGCGCACTCAGTACGAAGACATGGCCGCCGGCCGTAAGCCCCAGAGCACCGATGATCTGGACATGGACGAGGCCGCTGCTCCCGCAGAGCCCGACTTCGCCGAAGCCGAAAAAAAGAGCGGTGTTGTCGCCGTCTGTGCCGGCAAGGGTCTGGCGGAAGTGTTCCAGAACCTGGGCGTTGATCGCATTGTCGAGGGCGGACAGACCATGAACCCCTCCACCCAGGATATCCTGGTGGAGATCAATAAGGTTCCTGCCGAGATCGTTTACGTTCTGCCCAACAACAAGAACATCATTATGGCCGCTGAGCAGGCCATTCCCCTGACGGAGAAAAAGGTCGTCGTCATTCCCACCAAGACCGTCCCTCAGGGCGTCACTGCCATGCTGAGCTTCGATCCCGAAGGTGAGATCGACGACAACCAGGCCGCCATGGAAAGCGTTCTGGACACCGTGGCTACCATGCAGATCACCTACGCCGCCCGGGATTCCGACTTCGACGGTTTCCTGATCCACGAAGGCGATTACATGGCCCTCAATGGCTCCGCCCTGTTCGGCACCTCCACCGAGATGCTGGAACTGGTAGGTCAGCTGGCTGAGCACACCGCCCGGGCAGATCGTGAGTTCATCACCATCTACTACGGTCAGGATGTGGCCGAAGAGGTGGCCCAGAAAGCCCAGCAGATTTTCTCCGCCGCCTGCCCCGATGCAGAAGTGAATCTGCTCTTCGGCGGCCAGCCGGTCTACTACTTCCTGATCTCCGCTGAGTAACAAACAAAGAGGTTCGATCGTTGATCGAACCTCTTTTCTTTATTTCTTCTTCATGCGCCGCAGCAGAACAAACCCCACAATACCAATCACCAAAAGAATCAGCGCGGCAACGCCCTCCCGGAATGCGCCTGTACTGGTTGCAACCAAAATCTGCGTCGGGCCATCGGCGCCGCCGATGATGCCGACGCTGGCATTCTGACGGGTCAGCGACCAGATAAAAGCCTGGCCCAGGCCCCAACCGGCAAGCCACAGGGCCGAGAGCACCGCCAGGAGCAGAAAGGCAAAACGCCAGGGACTTCTTCTGTATGTATATTCCTTCAGCTGCTCGTTGAACTCCTCTGCCGTCTGACGGGGTGTGCCCAGAGAGGCCAGAACGGCTTCCGCCGTCTCTCCCTGCTCCTGCCGGGCACAGATGGTGGTCAGAAGATCGCTGAGCACGCGCTTTTTCAGACCCTTCGGCAGGCATAGGTTTCGCTCCACCGACTTCAGGTAGCGACGCACAGCGCCGTCAGGCTTGATTTCTTTGCCCTGATATTCAAACTTCATGTTCCGTTTCTCCCTTCAAAATCGTATCGACCGTGGCAGCAAAGGCACCCCAGAGCTGCCTGCGCCGCGCGCATTCCTCGCGCCCCTTTTCCGTAGGCGCGTATACTTTTTTCGGCGCGGCCCTTCCCTCGCCTGCTGTCCAGCTGGATTCGATCAGGCCGTCATCTTCCAGGCGGTAAAGAATGGGATAGAGCGTGCCCTCCTTGAGAGCAAACAGGCCGTCGGAGCAATCCTTCAGGTGAGTCAGAAGTTCATAGCCGTAGGCAGGCTTTGTGCAGACTGTTTGCAGTACCAACAGCTCCAGCACGCCTTTTTTCATCTGCTGCAGGAATTTATCCTCCACGCCACCGCCTCCGTTTTGCAATGTATTTAGCATAGCTAAAGTGTATCATAGTGCTGCATCTCTGTCAAGAGAAAAAAGCGGAACTGTTTGCCATCAGTTCCGCTTTTTCTATTTAAATGAGGATCGTTCGGAAATTACCCAGCTCCGCAGAAATCCGCGCGGCGGTCAATCGCAGCTGCCCCACATAGTTCTGCAGACGCTCTTCCGAGGGCATGGCGCCCAGAAATACACTGATTGCTGCCACAACATGATCTGCACGGTCGCGGATCGATGCCGCAACAGTGCCGCTGTTGGAGAAACGTTCGCCAAACTCCACGGCATACTCTGCACTCCGATAGGTGGGAATCTGAGCGAGGATCTGCTCCGGTTTGGTAATGGTTTTTTCGGTGTACTTCTCGATGGGATTCGTCTTTAATTCTTCCCAAATCACCTCATCCGGCTGGGCTGCCAGAAGCAGCTTGCCGGGCGCTGTGGTGCAGGCGTGCACCAGGCCGCCGGGAGACAGGGCAGCAGTCGGCTCCGTGGAGCTCAGACGCAGGCAATTCAGTCCTGGCTTGTACACAAACAGCGAAACCGGCAGCCCCATCTGCACCGAGAGATCCTGCATATGGCGTTGGGCCGTGTAAAGGAAGGGATACTGGTGATTATAGTTGGAAACCAGCTGCAGCAGACCATAACCAATGGAGAATCTGCCGTCAGAGGACTTTTCCACAAAGTTCCTGCTCTGCAGCGAGGCCAGCATCGCATAAATGGTATTACGTGTGACATTCAGATAACGACTCAACTGTGCCACATTTTGCGGTTCATCCTGCTGAGAAAGGTAAGTTAAAAGATCCAGAACCTTGTCCAGGTTTTTCACCGGTGCTTCGTTGCTCATAGTATAGCTCCTCTTTTTTGATCACTTTCCATCACATTGTATAAATAATTGAGCACAAAGTCAATTTTATGCCCTTAATTCAATACATCGCCGTCCGCTTGTGTATCATTTTATGTGCTCATGTTGATTATTTTGAACATCCATGTTATAATTTTACCACACAAGAAAGGAGAATACAACATGTATCAAGAAACGCACATTGGCCCCAAGCGCGGCGTATCGGTTTACAGCTACTCCGGCGAATATGGCTGGTCCATGACGCTGGAGGACTGCTTTGCCGACATGTACGATATGGGCGCCCATGGTCTGGAAATTCTGGCCAACGGCCACATTGACAACTATCCCAACCCCACCGACGCCTGGCTGGATCATTGGTTCGAGCTGCTGGACAAGTACGAGATTATCCCGGTGGAATACGGTCACTGGATCGACTCGCGCCTGTACTCCCACGACTATTACGCCACCGGACGCGAACTGAATGTGGATGAATCCTATGAGCAGCTCGAGCGCGACATCAAGTTGGCACACAAGCTGGGTTTTACCGTCCTGCGTACCAAGATGGGCGTCATTGACCCGCTCAACACCCCGGTTAAGAATTGGCGTGAGATCATCCGCAAGGCCCTTCCTCTGGCTGAAGACTGCAACGTGCGCATGTGCCCTGAGCTGCATATGCCAACGCGCCTGAAGAGCCAGTATGTGGATGACTACATGGAATTCATCCTGCAGACCGGCACCAAGTACTTCGGCTTCAACGTGGACTTCGGCACCTTCCAGAACGTGTTCCAGTCCAGTTTCCGTCTGCCCGGCATGCCCGAGGACGGCGGCCCCTGCAGCATGCCCGAAGATATCATCCCCATCCTCCCCTATGTCTACTGCTGTCACGCCAAGTTCAATCAGATGAGCGAGGATTTCCAGGAAGTCACCATTCCCTATGAGGAAATCATCCAGGTTCTGAAAGATAATGGCTACAACGGCTATATGCTCTCTGAGTATGAGGGCGCTCGCAAAGACGAACCCGGTTTTGTCACCGATCAGCTGCGCCGTCAGCACATCATGATGAAGCGCATTCTGGGTTATTAAGGAGGAAACGAACATGTTGGAAAAAGACATTATTCAGCAGCGCGGTTTCCGCAACATCGTCAAGGATGGCGAAGTGATTGGTTTCCAGGTTCGCGTCCGTGCCACCTATTATCGCGGCATTTATCTTTCTGAAATGTTTACCGGTGCTTTGATTGTGGATGGCAAGGCATACCCCAAAGAGCAGGTCATTTGGGAAGTCGCCGGCACAGAATACACCTGTGAGGAAATGAAGACCCGCGGTGATGTGCATTGGAACTGCACCAGCGAAGCAGCAACCCTCAAGGTCTACGTTCCCGGCGGTCTGGAGCAGGGCTATCACGATGTGGAAGTACGGTTCAACTTCTCCTCTTCGTATCTTCCTCCTCAGCTGCAGCCGAATCTGGATCCCGATGTTGAAGGCAGCGGCGGTATGCTCAGCGGCAACGGGCGGCATACAAGAAGACTGCTTCTGGTCTAATACTACAAAAAAGAGCGGACATCTTTGATGTCCGCTCTTGCATTTTCTTTATCCGCCGAAACCGAAGAAACCATCAAACAATCCGCCAAAGGGGTCATAGCCTTCAGGCAGCTGATACTGCCCATTGCCCTGCTGGCCCTGTTCAGGCTGCTCAGCAGGCTGCTCCACCGTGGTATCGGCAGGCTTTTCGTCAAAGGTGATGTCGAGGGTCATTTCCTCGCCGCTGCGCCAAATGGTAATGGTGCTGGTATCACCGGCACGGAACTTCTTGAGTGCCGAGGACAGGTCTGTAATGGTTTCCACCTCATACTCGCCCAGCTTCAGGATGATATCCGCCTGCTTCATACCGGCTTTCTCTGCAGCGCTGTCCTTCATAACGGAGGAAACGTACACGCCCACGGGCATCTTGTAATAGTAGGCGTAGGTCTCCGTAATGGTGACCGGGGTAATGCCAAGATAAGCCTTGCCAGTCACGTAGCCATACTGCAGCAGGTCCGCCACAATGGCCATGGCCTCATCAATGGGAATGGCAAAGCCCAGGCCTTCAATTTCATCGCTGGCATATTTAGCGGTAGTGATGCCGATGACGTTGCCGTTCATATCAAACAAGGGGCCGCCGGAGTTGCCGGGGTTGATGGCGCAGTCGGTCTGCAGCATGTTGATGGGCGTGCCGTCGGTGTTGATCTCACGATCCAGGGCACTGACGTATCCAACCGTCAGAGAATCGGTCAATTCGCCCAAGGGGTTGCCGATGGCGCAGACCATCTCGCCCACCACCAGGGAACTGCTCTTGCCAATGGCCACAGGCTTCAGGCCGGTGGCGTCGATCTTTAAAAGAGCCAGGTCGTTGTCCGCCTCGGCTCCCACCACCACAGCATCGTAGCTGGTTCCGTCCAACAGATTGACGCGGATGGCATTGGCGCCGGCAATGACATGGTTGTTGGTCAGAATATAGCCATCCTGGGAAAGGATGAAGCCGGTACCGGCGGTCGCCGCCGTAGAAATCTGGCCGTAGACGTTCATGGTCGTCTCACAGCTGATACCCACCACGGAGCCGGAGTAAGAGGCGTATACATCGGCGGGAGACAGTCCCTTGGACTCTTCATTGGTGGCCACATGGATCACACCGGAGGTCACGGGCGTCATCATCACAGGATCCTGGCTTTCCTCACCCACAACATCATTCTGCTGTGCATCCTGCATGGTGGAATCTTGCGGCACATCATTGCGGAAAGCCAGCGCCACCGCGCCGGCACCGCCAACGCCGCCCAGCAAGGCGCAACTGAGGGCCAGGGCGACGATCTTCACCGCCATGCCTTTCTTCTTTTTCGGTTCCTGCGGGGTGTTGCCGCCGCCGTAGGACTGCATATGACGATAAGAATTCTCGTCCATCGGTTCAAAGGAAAAACCGGAATAATTGCTGTCGTTCATGGTAATGCTCCTCTCTTGGAATCTGGATATAGCATACAAGTAACTTATGTCAAAATTGTGACCGAGAATCAAAGGAATTTTGAATTTCTTCCGCAGCAAGGTCAATTTCGTTCCAGGTGACCGCATCTGTCTTGCCACAGCACGCGCAAGCAGGCAGGCCGAACAGCGTACGCTCCGAGAATCGCCAGGGCGAATCGGCGTCACCCAGGCAGGAAAGCTGCCGCAGATCCTCGGCAATGGTTCGTCCCAGAGCCTTCAGAAGGCTCTCCTTGCGCGTCCAGAGGATGGCAAACGCCTGCGCAAGATTCTCCTCCTGGGATGCCAACCAATCCAGCTCAGCGCGCGAGCAAACACGCTCCAGAAGGGTCTGTTTTGGCGTCTTGGGAAGCTGGACATCTGCACCAACCGCTTCTTCGGCGATTGCACACAGGGCCACGTGTCCGGAATGGGACAGGCTGATCTGGAATGGTATCTCAGGCAGGATCGGCCTGCCGCCGGCAAGCCGTTCTACGCGGCGTAACGGCAGCGGCACCGCCAGGGCGTTCATTGCACAATGAAGCATCAACCCCGCCGCCAGGGAACGCAGTCGGTCCTCCTCATTTTTCAGCCCGGAAAGGCGCTCTTGCTGCGGCTTCGGAACAAGAGCACAGTAATGCTCATATCGCTTTGTATCACGCAGCGGCTCAATGCTGCAGAAGAACACTTGCACAGCCATAGCATTCCCTCCCTTTCCACAGAATCATACCTTTTTTTCGTTAGAAAAGCAAGGCAACAGATCGCTTTGCTTTTTTCATGCTCCCGAAACAAAAAAACAAGCCTCTTTCGAGGCTTGTCAATTATTATTTTACTTGTTATAGACGTCCGTATCCAGTTTGCCTTCGCTCTTGGCAACAGCAATGGAAGTCAGAGAGTCGCCGACGCAGTTCAAAGAGGTAACCAGCATCTCGATGGGGCGGTTGATGGCCAGAATCAGTGCATAGGCAATCAGGGCCTGCTCGCCGGTGAAGCCAACGCCGGATAGAATGGTGAACAGAATCACCGCACCTGCGCCGGGAGCTGCCGGAGTGCCCATGGAGGCGATAAGCGCCAGGACCATGATAATCACCAACTGGAATACGGAGACGTCGTAGCCGCCGCAGCCGGCAATGAACAGGGTTGCCACCACTTGCATGATGGCGGTGCCGTCCATGTTGATGGTCATGCCCAGGGGCAGGACGAAGGATGCGATCTGACGGTCAACACCCAGCTCGTTGGAAGTGGTATCCAGGTTCAGGGGCAGGGTTGCTGCGCTGGAAGAGGTGGAGAAGCCGAACACGATCACCTTGAAAATCTTCTTGATGAAGGTGTAGGGGTTCAGCTTGCAGATCAGAGCGATATACAGCGGATAGCCGATAAACAGGTAGGCCAGCAGCAACACCACCGTCAGCACACAGTAACCCAGCGCGGGCTTCAGGTAATCGATGCCGTAAGTGGCAAAGGTGCGGCACAGCAGCATGAAGATGGCCACGGGGCCAAACTTCTTGACGGCGAAATTCAGGAAAACCACAATGATCTTGCTGACTTCGTCACAGAAACGGTAGATGACGCTTTCCTTGCCCAGGCCCAGCTTGTTCATGCTCAGGCCCACAACCACAGCGATAAACACAACGCCCAGAACGGCGTTGTTGACGCTCAGTGTTGCACCGATGTTGCTGGGAACAATGTTCAGGATCACCATCAGAGGGTTAGAACCGGTAGAACCGGAACCTGCGGCAACGCCTTCCACATGGGCATTAAACAGGCCCACCTTGTAGAAGAACAGGGCAATGACGCCAGAAGTCACCAGGGCAATGCTGCTGGTCATCATAAACCAGCCAATGGTCTTTGCAGACACGCGGCCCAGAGTAGAAGCCTCGCTGATTTCGCTGATGGCCATGACCACGGAGCAGAACACCATAGGCACAATGATCAGCTGCAGGGCACGGATGAACAGCTGGCCACCAATAAAAAACAGGCCGATGGCGCTCTCGGCACCTTTGGCCGTGATGTCCTGAAACAGGATTTTGTTGATCGTCGTCCAGGCAGTGCTGTCGGCGCCCAGGGCCTCGCGGCCAGCCATGAACAGCAGGCCCACCAGGATGCCGAGAATCATAGCGATGAGCATATGAATGGCAAGTTTGTTGTTGTCCTTGATTTTGTTCATCTTTTCTACCTCTCTATTTCTATCCAGTAACTCATAAAAAAAACGACTTGTCGAAACAAGTCGTTTTTGTTTGGAGGTGCCACCCAGATTTGAACTGGGGAATGAAGGTTTTGCAGACCTTTGCCTTACCACTTGGCCATGGCACCATATAAATCAAGGAGCGCTGAAGCACTCCTTGATTGCCAAATTGGAGCGGGTGACGAGGCTCGAACTCGCTACCTCCACCTTGGCAAGGTGGCGCTCTACCGGATGAGCTACACCCGCATAATCTGGTGCCTCGGGTCGGAATTGAACCAACGACACGCGGATTTTCAGTCCGCTGCTCTACCAACTGAGCTACCGAGGCATATTGAGCCGAGCCTAAGGCTCGGCTCTTGAAAAATGGCGACCCGGAACGGACTCGAACCGTCGACCTCCAGCGTGACAGGCTGGCGTGCTAACCGACTGCACCACCGGGCCATATGGTGGTGGGAACAACAGGGCTCGAACCTGTGACCCCCTGCTTGTAAGGCAGATGCTCTCCCAGCTGAGCTATGCTCCCGTTT
>SVLN01000030.1 GCA_015067925.1 Oscillospiraceae bacterium | reverse complement strand
CCACTTCCTTGCCGTCGATTTCCATGGTGATCTGGTCAACACAGCACAGCGGCAGGCCGCGGTAGTAGTTGATGGTGATCTGGAACTGATAGCCATACTTCTTGCCGTTGGCCCACACGCTGCGGGCATTGTTCGGGGTCAGAATATGTGCATCATACATAATAAAGTTACCTCCTTGCAGGAAAATACACTTTCAGTATATCCTCTCACCCCACTGCTTGCAATACCTTTTCCAGAATTGCAGATGGACAAATCGCTCATTTTGTGATAAACTACCTTATGTAATAATCTTTTTGTTATATTGAGGTGATTTGCTGTGCGTGCCACGCTGAGTGCTCCTTCCAATGTCTTCCGCCGCTTCCCTACCCACCGGCATGAATGCTGGGAGATCCTGCTTTGTCTGTCCGGCACAGGAGTTGCCGTGATCGGTGAGGAATCCTATCCCTTCACGGACGGAACCATTTTCTGCATCCCGCCCGGGATCCCCCACAGCAAAGAAGCGGAAAACGGCTTTTCTGACGGCAGCGTCTGGCTGATGGACTTTTTGCCGCCGGATAACCGCAGCATCCTGATCTATCAGGACGATGCGGAGCACACCTTCCAGCACCTTTACGACACTGCCCTGCGCATCCAGCTGCAGAAGCCGGCCAACCACACTGCCATCGTCAACTCCATTGCCGATGTGATGTATCAGCTTCTGGTGGGCTGGAGCAGCACCCTCTCCCCCAGCTGCCCGCCGGTGGAGCGGTTCCAGAGCCTGCTTCTGGACAACGTGCGCAACTGCAACTTTGATCTGAGTCTGGCCATCGCCCAGACCGGCTACTCCTCCAGCTACTTCCGCAAGCTCTTCAAGGAGGTCACGGGTCTGAGTCCCATCATGTACTTCAATCGCATGCGCATTGAGTACGCCAAGACCCTGCTGCAGCAGGACTCCACCCTCTCCATTAAGGAGATTGCAGCCTCCGCCGGCTTCCCGGACCCCTATTATTTCTCCCGGGTGTTCAAAAAGATCACCGGTTTCAGTCCCTCGGACTACCTGCTCAGCCCCATGGACCACAGCCTCATCAAAGGCATGCCCGAGGACGGCACCCCATTCCAGCGCTAAGACATGAACAAATCGTAAATTTTGGCTCAAACAGGGCCGAAAGCCCCCGCTCTTCTTGATTTATTCATATTCTAATGTCATAATAAGGTAGATTTCAGGCCATCCGGCCGTCTGGAGTGTTAGTTCGCATGAATTTTTTGAATGTTGATAATCCGTTCTTCAGCTTTATCTCGAAGATCATCAACCTGATCCTTCTGAGCCTCTACTGGCTGATGTGCTGCATCCCCATTTTTACGATCGGTGCATCCACCACCGCCCTTTACTACGCGGTGCAGAAAAACATCAACCACGATCTGGGCAGCGCGACCCAGCAGTTCTTCCGCGGCTTCAAGGAGAACTTCAAGCAGAGCACCGTTGTGTGGCTGATTCTCTTCGCCCTGTGCCTGCTCTTCAGCTTCGACATGACCTTCTTCACCAACTACGGCAACGACGGTCACCCCCTTATGTACTACCTGCGCTATCCGTTCATTGCGCTGTTGGTGATTGAGGGTATCTACTTCATCTACCTGTTCCCGTATCTGGCCCGCTTCAAAAACACTGTGAAAAACACCTTCATCAACTCCACCCTGCTGATCATCCGCCATCCGGGCAAGACCCTGCTGTTTATGCTCTTCCTTGCCACTGCTTGCTTCCTGGTGTGGCTGCTGCCCATCACGATCATCATCATCCCCGGCATATATATGTGGCAGGTCAGCAACTTTATGGAGAAGATCTATCTCAAGTACATGTCCGACGAGGACAAGGATTTTGAACGCCGCCGCTACACTCCCGGCGACCCTCACGAGGATTAACAAGCTGATATGAAGATTTTCAAAAAGAAAAACCCCTACTGGAACGAAAAAATGGGTTTCTGGAAGCGCCTTGTCTGGTGCCTGACCTATTACCGGCTGACCATTCTCACCGTTCTGGTGATTCTGGTGACGGCAGGCTATATCATTTACCTGAATGTGCGCCCCTCCCGCAACCCCATCCTGAACGTGACCATGATCAACGCCATCACCGTCACGGAAACGGATCTGTTCGACCGTTACCTGGAAGAGGCTGGCTACGACATCGAGGAGAACTGCGCCGAAGTCAGCAACACCTGGCAGATCAACCTGGACGGCTCCGATGTGCGCGCCTGGGACTACTACGAGATCGTCGCGGCCCAACTGCTCATCGGCGAAATTGACCTCTTCTTCGCCGACGGCCAGATCTTTACCTCCTACGCCAATCAGCACGCCTTCCGGGATGTGCGCGAGTATATGACCGAGGAAGAGCTGGAGCGCTATGCCGACTATATCCTCTACGTCACCGACACCGAAACCGGTGAACAGATGGCCTGCGGCATCATCGTTCCCACCACCCATCCCGTGGGCGAGAACCTGTATTACCTGAACAACTGCTACCTGGGCATTCCCACCACCTACTTCAACGATGAGGAGACCGACAAGGTCATCCATCTGATTCTGGAGGATCTTCCGTGATCAGTTTTCAGTTTCTGACAAATCCATCCATTGCCAGCCACGCACAGGCCGAGATCGAACTGCTTTACGTGGTGGAGGGCTCCATGCGCCTGCGTATCGGTACGCAGGAGTTTGAGCTGCTCCGCGACGACTATTGCGTCATCAACTCCGGCGAGGTTTTTGAACAACTCTCCGGGCAGCATCTGCTGCTTGGAGAGTTTCGTATTCAGCCCGACAAGCTGGCGGAGGTCCTGGGCGTAGCCAACCCCCAGCTGCGCTGTAACAGCGCAGCGACCGCCACGCCGGAAAAATACGAGGCGCCCCGGGAGGTCATGAAGGAGATCTTTTCCCGCTACCACAATAACCACGAGCGCGACATGCTGCGCATGTACTCGCTTTACTATCGCCTTCTGCATCTGCTCAGCGCCAATTTCCTGCACTACGACAACGCCAGCGAGACCGCCGAGCCGGTGCGCACCGACAGCCGCACTGCCGAGATTGCGGACTTTATCCGCAAGAATTACGACAAACCCATTCGCCTGAATGATCTGGCGGATCAGCTGCATCTGTCGGTGGCGTATCTTTCCAAGTACATCAAGAAAAACCTGGGCATGAGCTTTCTGGATTATCTGTGCTCCATCCGCCTAAGCCACGCGGTCACGGCCCTGGTGCACACCAACGCCTCCGTGGCGCACATCGCCATGGACACCGGTTTTGCCAACCTGTCAGCCTTCAACAAGGCCTTCCGGGAGCAATACCATATGACGCCCTCGGCCTACCGCCAGCAGCACCGAGTGACTGACCCCGGCGCCGTGCCGCCCAGCACCCCCGTGACCCTTCCCCCGGCGGAACCCGCCCCAGCGCAGGAGCTTCCTGTCCCTGCCGTGGAACACAATGAAATCTATCTCTCCGTTCCTCTGCGCCAGCAGCGGCCGGAGCCGCTGGAGCACAGCTGGAGCAAGATGATCAACGTGGGCGCCGCAGCGGACTTGCTGCGCTCGGACGTGCAGCGGCAGGTACTGCTGATGCGCGATCAGCTGCATTTCCGCTATATCCGATTCTGGGATCTGTTCTCTCCGGAGATGCTCCTGGACGCCCCGGACGCCACAGGCCTCTACACCTTCTCCCGCCTGGACCAGGTTCTGGATTTCCTTTTGAGCAGCGCTCTGAAACCCTACATCGAGCTTGAGGACAAACCCCGCCACGTCATCTTCCGCTCCCACTCCCCGCGTCCCTATCAACAAACCTTTGCCACGGACGCGGCATATTACGCCTTTCTGCGGCAGCTCATCCGTCACCTGGTGAACCGCTACGGCGCAGAGGAACTGGGCAGTTGGTTCTTTGAATACTGGCGCATGGAGGACTCGGACGATCCCACGGATGACGAGCTGGACGCCTATCTGGATCGCTTTGACGAGGTGGCTGAGATCCTTCGTCAGGCCGTGCCCGGGATCCGCATTGGCGGCGGTGGTTTCTCCCTGCGCTACGGGGAGGATGCCCTGCAGCATCTGCTGAGCACCTGGCCCCAGCACCCCCAGCAGCCCCACTTTCTGAGTCTTTATTGCTACCCCTTCACAGGCAGCAACGAAAAGGCCGCTATTCTGAAAAACCAGTTGGTCAACCCCAACTCTATCAAAAAGACCCTGGAGCTGGTGCGCTCGCTGCTGCAGAAGAGCGATTTGCAATGCCGCGAGGTGCACGTTACGGAATGGAACATCTCCATCATCAACCGCAGCGTGCTCAACGACAGCTACTTCAAAGGCGCTTACATTGTCAAAAACCTCATTGACACCATCGGCCAGGCTGACCTTTACGGCTACTGGGTGGCCTCGGATCTGTTCTCCGAGGGCACGGACGCACCCGCTCCCATCTTCGGCGGCTGCGGCCTGATCACCCGGGACAGCATCCCCAAACCCGCCTGGTACGCCCTGGAATTTTTGAACGAACTGGGCAGCGAGATCTACCACCGGGGCGACAACTTCATCGTCACCCGGGATGAGCAGGGCTCCTGGCGCATTCTCTGCCACAACTTCAAGCACTTCAATTACCAGTACTACCTCTATGAGGACGCCCAGCTTAACGCCCAGCAGCTCGACAGCCTGTTGGCAGACGCCTCGGCCCTGAATCTGGTCTTTGAGCTGCCCGTCGAAGCGGGTCAGCGCTTCCGCCTGAAGCGGCGACGCGTGGGCCGCGGCTGCGGCAGCGTTCAGGATGCCTGGCAGGACATGGGTTGTCCCTGCCAGCCCGGCCGCGAGGAGCTGGCCGACCTGGCCCGGGCCAGCGTGCCCGGTATCACCGTGGGCACAGTAGAAGAAGAAAACGGCAGCGTGCATCTACAGTCTCAGCTCCGCCACAATGAGATTGAGCTTCTGCTGCTCACGCCTCTGGAATGATACCAAGTGTTTGCTTTTTATTTACAGTTTGTTTAAGGTTTCCCCCGAAAAAGCGTATATAATGGCACTTAGAAATCACAGTGCCGGAAAGGGGGCCGCAATAAACATGTATGAACGAATCCGCATGCTTCGGGAAGATCGGCATCTTTCCCAGGCCGCTGTTGCAAAGATTCTCTGTGTTGCGCAGACGACCTACTCCGACTACGAGCGCGGCAAGCTGAACATCCCCATCCCCACGCTCATCCGTCTTTCCCAGCTGCACAACACCAGCATCGACTATCTGCTGGGTCTCACCGACGAGCGCGCGCCTTACATGCGCTGCCGGGACATCGGAGCATAACAGAATAAAAAACAGCCACCCGAAAGGGTGGCTGTTCAGCGTGTCGAAAAAGCATTTTCGCCCCGCTGTGCGGTTTTCAAAACATTTGAAAACCTGTTTGATCATACGAGAAGGGGGCTTTTTGCCCCCTTCTCCCTTCCCCCGCTACTCTGTCGCAGAAAACAATACCATCGTTTTTGACAGTTGCAAACAGCCACCCGAAAGGGTGGCTGTTTACTTATATTCTTTTTTGAAAATTGCCGTAGACATTGGCATGCTCTTTGATCGTGACAAAGGCATGGGGATCGTACTTGTGAATCAGCGTGCGCAGCTGCAACGTCTCATACTTGGAGGCGATGATGTAGAGCATGGTCACCGGTTCGCCGGTGTAGCCGCCAGAGGCATTCAGGGTGGTCACACCGCGGCCGATGGTCTTGAGGATCTCCTGTTTCAGAGGCTCTATCGGCGCTTTGGTCAACACGATGATCTCATCATTGATATTCTGATAGTGCAGACGGTCCAGGGCGATGGAGTAGATGGCAGAATAAATGGCGGAGTAGATAGCCGTCTGGGCATCAAAGAGCACCAGGAACAGAAGGTACAGCACCACGTTGAAGGTTAGATTCACCCGTCCCACGCTGAAATCGTGCTGCTTCTGGGTAATCATCACGCCCACGATATCCATGCCGCCGCCCGTGGCACCCGCGCGCAGCAGGATGCCCGTTCCGGAGCCGGCCACCAGACCACCCACCAGGCAGCTGGTGATGGCATCCGTGCCCAACAGGCTCTTGACAGGGATCACGGACATCAGAAGGGACATGGTGGTAACGCTCACCAGAGTTCTGACCACAAAGCGGCGATCCACCCGCAGCCAGGCCATGACCAACAGGGGCGCATTCATCAGGTAATAGAGCACGCCCGTTAGATCAAAGGTGTCGGGCAGCAGGTGCATCCAATCCACCAGGATGACCTTCAGTAGCTGGCACAGACCCAGCACGCCGCCGTTAAAGAAGCCAGCGGGCACCACAAACAGATTGACGCCCACCGCATACATGGCTGCGCCCAACATAACCAGGCCCATGCGCTTGATCTCGCCGTACAGAAGATTTTTATCCACGACAATCGCTCTCCTCAGCTTTGATAATTGCGCGGTGATCTGCAGGAAAACGTCCCGGCATGATTCGACACACTCCGGAACCTCCACTATTCTAACAAGCCACTGCCGGAATGTCAAATCAAAAAAGGCTCCGAACAAAACGTTCAGAGCCTTTGAATGATTTAGCGAACTTGCTGGGTAGAGGACTTGAGCACCACGTCGTGAGCGCCGCCCTCGACGATGCTGACGGAGGAGACCAGGGTCAGTTTGGCCTTTTCCTGCAGTTCGGGGATGGTCAGCGCGCCGCAGTTGCACATGGTGGAGCGGACCTTCAGAAGGGTCTGCTGCACACCGTCGGAGAGCTTGCCGGCGTAGGGAACATAGGAGTCAACGCCTTCCTCGAAGGAGAGCTTGCCCTTGCCGCCCAGGTCGTAGCGCTGCCAGTTGCGGGCGCGGCTGGAGCCCTCGCCCCAATATTCCTTCATGATGGTGCCGTTGACGTTGACCTTGGCAGAGGGGCTCTCGTCGAAGCGGGCGAAGTAGCGGCCCAGCATTACAAAATCAGCGCCCATGGCCAGAGCCAGGGTGATATGATGGTCGTGGACGATGCCGCCGTCGGAGCAGACGGGAACGTACACGCCGGTTTCCTTGAAATACTCGTCACGGGCCTTGCAGACCTCGATCAGAGCGGTGGCCTGGCCACGGCCAATGCCCTTGGTCTCGCGGGTGATGCAGATGGAGCCGCCGCCGATACCGACCTTGATGAAGTCAGCGCCGCAGTCGGCCAGGAAGCGGAAGCCTTCGGCGTCGACAACATTGCCGGCACCGACCTTGACAGCGTCGCCGTAGTGCTCACGGACCCATTCGATGGTCAGCTTCTGCCACTCGGAGTAGCCTTCGGAGGAGTCGATGCACAGCACGTCTGCGCCGGCCTCCACCAGGGCGGGAACGCGCTCGGCGAAGTCGCGGGTGTTGATGCCCGCACCGACCACATAGCGCTTCTTCTCGTCCAGCAGTTCCAGGGGGTTCTTCTTGTGCTCGTCGTAGTCCTTGCGGAAGACAAAGTACAGCAGGTGGCCGTCATTGGAGACGATGGGCAGGGAGTTGAGCTTGTGATCCCAGATGATATCGTTGGCTTCCTTCAGGCTGGTGCCCTCGGGTGCGGTGATGAGCTTTTCCAGCGGGGTCATGAACTCGGAGATCTTCACATCGGTACTCATGCGGGTGACGCGATAATCGCGGCCGGTGACGATGCCCAGGAGCTTGCCGTTGGGCGTGCCGTCCTCGGTGATGGCCACGGTGGAATGACCGTTCTGATCCTTCAGATCCAGCACATCGGCCAGGGTCTGGTCGGGGCGCAGGTTGGAATCGCTGGTGACAAAGCCGGCCTTGTAGCCCTTGACGCGGGCAACCATGGCAGCCTCATCCTCGATGGTCTGGGAGCCGTAAATGAAGCTCACGCCGCCTTCGCGGGCCAGGGCGATGGCCAGACGGTCACCGGAAACGGACTGCATGATGGCGGAGATCATGGGAACGTTCATGGTGATGGCGCTCTCTTCGCCCTTCTTGAAGCGCACCAGCGGGGTCTTCAGGCTGACGTTGGCCGGGATGCACTCACTGGAGGAGTAGCCGGGCACCAGCAGATATTCATTAAAAGTACGGGACGGTTCGGAATAATAAAAAGCCATATCGCGCCTCCATAAAATTTAAAGTATTGCACCTATTGAACTACATTTTCCCCAATTTTGCAAGCATTTTTCCGCACTTTTTCACTTTTCTCCAAACAGATACCCTCAGGCTGATTTTTGGGGCATTTTTTGTGGATTTTTCCGATAGGAAACGAACAAGGCGCCCTCATAAGAGGGCGCCTGCGGGATCATTCGGTTTGCAGCTCCGGTTCCACCGGGGTGAGTTCGGCATCGGGCGGGCCGAGATAAGTAACAATTTCACTCTGGAATGCATCAAGATACATGCCTGAACATTCATCGATACACGCAAAATGACTACTTGCAGCAACAAGAACATTTGAGTCAGTTAAATGCCAAGTATCTTCTTTTTCTACAAAGAAAGACGGTATATTGTAATTGTTTTCTCTATAGTCAAACAAGAAGCAAACGTAAGACTCGTCAGACTTGAAAGTTTCTTTCAAATCATCTAATGGCATAATCGCGCTGAAGAAAAGAGTGATTTCTTCTCCATCCTCTAAATCAGGCCCTCCCCATAGAACTTTGTCTACAACAGCTGGATGGAATATTCCAGTTACGGAATTCAACGGAGCTGGAACATCCTGTGGCTTTACACCTTGAATCGGAGAATGTGGTGCATCCGACGAAAACCATTCATCTGTCAAAGTTAAAGATACAACAGCGTACACGCGAAGAGTTGATGATATCTGTTCCCAGGTTTGCAAATGGCTGTAACTCACTGAAGCCATCGGTGGGACGCTATCATTATATGGATACTGTACGCGAAGTTGTTCTAACTCATCGGCAGATACTCTCTGATCTAGTGGTTCTATTGAACAGGATGTAATACACGAGAAAAGGAATGCGCAGCAAACAATAAAACGCAATAATTTAACTAACCGTTTCATACAAAACCTCCTAGTTATATCTATTATTGTACGCTGTTGCATCATGGCTGTTTATTTCTGCTGCTCCTAATTCCACAGGCTTCATTACAGTGCCATTGCTTACGTGATCCAAACCCATACAGTGACCAATTTCATGCGCGACTAGACATTGATAGTCAATCGAGGTTAAGCCTGAGAATCTGGTCTCCTTTGGGTTGTATTCGATAATTGCGTAACTAACAAAATCATCCGAGTCATAATCTGTCAGAATGTTTCCATCAGTTAGAACAATTCTGGACACAGCATATGTCGAATTTTCCATTCCAGAAAAGAGAGGAAAATAATTATTCCACGATGGCTCACTAGTAGACGTGTGAGTAATACTGCCAATCGTAAACATTACATTTGTTGCATCAGTTCGCTGAGTAAAAGAAGGTTTGTTGGTAATACGGCTGTCACGCCAATAGTTTTGTCCATCAGCAATGTTTGCTTGGATAGGCGCGTGAAACGAATAATTAAGTACATACGTCCACGTAATATGTGGCGCATGATATTGGTTCTGCACGACCCACTTAACTGCAAAAGCAGACGTGCTCAGGCAAAAGGCCGCAGCAATTACTAACACAAAGCAAAACACGCGGCGTAAGAGTTTCACTTTCAATTTCATTCGCTCCTTTCGTTTGTATGCCGCAGGGAGGTGCGGCAGAAGGTGTGTTCTTTCGTCGTATCGGCCTGCATGGTTCTCACCTCTTTCTGTTTTTACTCTAATATCATTATAAACGAAACATCACACGGTAGGCAATTGACAAATACAACAAGTTTCGCCCCTCATTTTTGTGCAAAAAAACAGCCGCTCCTTCAAATGAAGGAGCGGCTGTAAACATTTTATCTGCAAAGAAGCATTCTGCGCTGGTGATCCTTGGCAAAGATGGTGTTGCCCAGGCCGGAGCCGTCGAACTCCTTCTCGGGGCCGCCGTTGTAGTTCATGACCCAGCCGTACTGCAGGCTCACATCGTGATAGCCGATACTCAGGCCGCCGGGCTTGCGGATCTTGATGATCAGCGGCTCGCGGAACTGCCAGTACTTCTTCAGGTCGAACATCTCTTCACGGCTGTACTCCAGGCCGTCATACTCAAAGATCAGGGTGTCGCGGTCGAACTCTTCGCCGTCGACGACGACATTGCCGAAACGGCACTGGGTGAACCAGTAGCCTTTGTAGTAAACGGGCACGAAACGGAATTCAAAGCCGTTGATGTTGCCGTCGGCATCATAGGTGTTGTGGAAACCACGCTGCTGAATGGACTGAAATTCTACCATTATTCGTCGCCTCCTTCTTAATAACCGAGCAGGTTGCGCATCATGATCTGATGGCGGCGGATCTGCTCGGGGATCTCCTGCATGGCAAAGCCGAAGTCCTGGTAGCTCTTCTCAGCGGTGAAGCGCACAGGGCCTTCGTACTCGCTCAGCAGGTCGCCGGACCAGCCGTTGTCCACCATATAGCCGATGATCTCCTTGTAGGGGATGGTGGTCTCCTCAAAGTCCTCAGACATGTTGGTGAACTTGGTGTGGCAGCTCCAGGTGTAGGGCAGGAAGTCCACGATCTCTTCCGGCTTGGTCACGTCCTGGAAGCTATCCGGGCCAAAGCGCCATTCCATGCCCTTGGGGGCCTTGGTCTGGAAGGTGCCGAAGTCGATGTTGAAGCCGAAGTGCTCCGTGCCGGTGCGGTGGATGAACTCCAGGTACTCATCACGGATGTGGGGCGTGTGCAGGGTGGTGGGAGAGTGCACCTCGTTCTGCATGCGCACGTTGTACTTCTCAGCAAAAGGCAGGGCCTTTTCGATGTAGGACTGCCAGCCGGGTTCGGGGTCGCACATGTCGTTCAGACAGGTGATCTTGGTGCGCAGGGTGGTGAAGCCCAAGAGGTTTGCCAGACGGAAGTCCTGCTTGAGCTGCTCCACCATCTCCTCATCGGTGGCGCCGGGGCCGCGATGCAGATGGTTCTCAGCCCAGTGGCCCAGTTCGGACGGATGCAGGTCGTACTTTTCGCACATGCGCCAGTACTTGTCGATCCACTCCTTGGAGGGATTGGGGTAGTTGTCAATGTAGCTGGTGAGTAATTCAAAGCAGGTCGCGCCGGTGTCGTACATCTCCAGGAAGCAGTCTTCCAGGGACATGGTCTTGCCCAGGAGGACCGTATAGCTGTAGACACTGATGCCTCTGCGCGGACGGCCTTTTTTGATTTCCATAGGTCATTACCTCCTCTTTTCTTGCATAAGTCAAGTATAGCAAACAATGAAAAGCCTGTCCAGAAGAAAAAGCCGCTCCTTCAAATGAAGGAGCGGCTTTGAAACAAATTAGTCCTGGATGGCCTTCAGCTTCAGGGTTGCCTTGCCGCCGGAGTTGAAGGGCAGATAATAAGTACGCAGCTCGTACTGCAGGGTGATCTCGTGCTCAACGGACTCATCCAGACCGCCGGGCAGGTCCACCTGGATGCCTGCCAGGTAGCCGTAGTTCCAGTAGAAGGCCTGAACGGTGGCCATCTGCTCGAAGGTGAAGGTCTCGCCATCGACGCAGAAGCTGATCTTGTCGGTGCCGTACTTGACGCCGTCGACGGTGACGGAGCAGTCGTTGACCAGGCACAGGGGGATGCCGCGGTAGTAGTAGCTGCGGCCGTAGACTTCGAAACCGGTGACTTCGCCGGCGTCGTTCTTCAGGTTCTTGAAGCCCTTGTTGGACAGAACCAGGGTATCGCCATTTTCCACCACGCGAGGCTCAACAGTCGGGTAGCTGGGATAGGTGCCCAGGTACTTGTCGAGCATCTTCTGGAAGCGGCGCTGGGGCTCGAAGTAGTCGCCATTGGGGGCGCCGCCCTCGTACTCGGCGGAGATGTAGCCGTCGTAGCCGCCCTCGACCAGGACAGGCAGAACGCCCGGATAGTCGATGGAGGTCTCTTCGCAGTTCTCGTCCATCTCCCAGAATTTGCCGTGGATGTGCACGATGTAGGGCATGTGCTCCAGAAGGGTCTTGGGATCATGATACTCGGTGCGGCGGCACTGGATCAGGAAGCTCTGCTCGGCGGGATCAGAGGTTTCGTTGAGCATGCGGTTGCAGCGCTCGACGTACTCTTCCATGGTGTCGGTCTCGTAAGCGGCCTTCATCTGCTCAATGAGCGCGGGGTTGACGCCCTGACGGCGGGCGCCGGCCACGAAGTAAGCTGCATCCTGGATGTGCAGCTGGAACATACTCATATCGGGGATGATGCCCAGATAGGGGCTGTTCTTCTGGCGGATGGTCTCGATGGTTTCCTGAATGTCGGGCAGCAGCCAGCTGGAGGAGCCGTTGTGGATCTCCACGCCCAGCTTGACGCCGTAGTCCTCGCACATGGGAGCGACCTCAGCGAACAGACGCGGGTCGAAGGTGCCGCCGATGCGCATGATGGGGCAATCGATGGCAGCGGAGAACTTCAGGTGGCGGCGGACGATGTCGGCAGCCTCGCGCAGGGTGACGTTGCGGCCCTTGTACATGGTCTTGTCCACGAAGAAGTCGTGGCAGACGGTCTTGGTGCCGTACTTCCACATCAGGTCCTTCCAGGCCTTGATGTCGTCCTCATGGGGTTCCGGGCAGTCACGGAAGAAGAGCTGGCCCAGCAGCTCCATGCCGGTGATACCCAGGTGAGCGGCATTACCAATGGCCTCGCCCCAGGTCAGCTTGCCTTCGGCAACCAGCTGCTTGAAGCTGTAAATGGTCATACCACGCTTGATATAGTTTTCCATATTCATGCGTCCTCCTTTGGTCGCAGTATTTGATGAAAAAATTATACCATGGGCAACAGAAGCGCAGAATGGAGAAAACGCACCTGATACGGTGCGTTTCGTCCCTTTTATTCGTTATCCGCTGCGAAAACGATACCCGCAGAGGCTCTTAAACGGTCGATGGTACGCATGGTGGCCAGGGTCCACTCCATGCGCTTTTCGCAATCTGCCCGGTCGCCGGACTGGACGATGCGGCACAGCTCGGCCATCTCCTCGCGCCAGCGGCCGAAAGGAGGCGCCTCGCCGGAGAAGTCCTCCCCATCCCGGGTGACCAGGCGGATGCCCGTCAGGCCATTACTGCCGCCGGTGATGACGATGTAGCCGTCCTCGCCCTGCAGCTGCACGGTGTTCTCGCCCCAGGTGTCTTTGGCACCGGTGCACTGGCAGACGAAGTCCGGGTACTCCAGAAGAACCACACCGGAGGTGTCGATGTTTCTATAAATGTTGGCGGCGTAGTGGACCTTTTCCGGCTCGCCGAACAGGGTGACGGCAAAGGCCACATTATAATAGTTGATGTCCATCAGGCAGCCGCCGGAGAAGTTGGGGTCAAAAGCGTTGGTGACGATGCCCTCTTTGAGCTGATCGTAGCGGGAGGAATACTGGCTGTAGCCGCCCAGCATCAGGCGCAGACGGCCGATTTTCTCCATCTGCTGTTTGAGAAGAGAATAGTTGCCCAAAAAGGTGGTGGTCAGGGCTTCGTACAAAAGAAGGCCCTTTTCTTTTGCCTTGTCCGCCATGGCCTGGGCCTCACGGGCGTTGGAGGCGAAGGGCTTTTCGCACAGAACGTTCTTCCCGGCCTCTAAAGCCGCCATGGTATGGCTGTAATGCAGGCTGTTGGGGGATGCTACGTAGATCCAGGTGATCTCGGGGTCAGAGAGCATGGCGTCCAGATCCGTGTAGACCTTTTTCACGCCGTATTGAGAGGCCAGGGCACGGCCCTTTTCCTCCGTGCGGGAGTAGACGGCCTCGCAGGAGGCGCCGGGGGCATCCAGAATGCCTTCAATGATGCGCTGCACGATCATACCCGTGCCGATGGTGCCAAATTTCATACTACATCTTCCCTTTCCAGGCGTTTTCTTTATTATACATCCCGCTCCGGAATTTGAAAAGAAAAATGCACAGTTTTTTCCCGTCTTTCTGCCCAAAAATCGGCACTGTTTTTTGTAGAAAAGTCACAAAAACCTTGCAATCAACTGTCGAATGTGATATAAATAGCTCTTGTGAGATTGCATAAATTCGACGCAGCATTTTTACCAGTTTTGACGAAAGGGAGTGCCTTTCATGGCCCAGGAAAACATTCGTAACATCGCCATCATCGCCCACGTTGACCACGGCAAGACCACCCTGGTGGATGAGATGCTCAAGCAGGGCGGCATCTACCGCGAAAATCAGGCCACCGTGGACCGCGTGATGGACTCCGGCGACTTGGAGCGCGAGCGCGGCATCACGATTCTTGCCAAGAACACCGCCGTGCACTACAAGGGCACCAAGATCAACATCGTGGACACCCCGGGCCACGCCGACTTCGGCGGCGAGGTGGAGCGCATCCTCAAGATGGTCAACGGCGTTATCCTTCTGGTGGACGCCGCCGAGGGCCCCATGCCCCAGACCCGCTTCGTGCTGGGCAAGGCGTTGGAGCTGGGCCACAAGGTCATCGTGGTGGTCAACAAGATCGACCGCCCCGACCAGCGCATCCATGAGGTCTGCGACGAGGTTCTGGAGCTGCTTCTGGACCTGAACGCCACCGACGAGCAGTTCGAGTCCCCCACCCTGTTCTGCTCCGGCCGCCAGGGCACTGCCAGCTACTCTCCGGATGTTGCCGGCGAGAACCTGGAGCCCCTGTTTGAGACCATCGTCAATTACATCGAGCCTCCCGTGGGCGACGAGACCGCTCCCCTGCAGCTGCTGGTCTCTTCCATCGACTACAACGACTTTGTCGGCCGCATTGCCGTGGGCCGCATCGAGCGTGGCGTGATCCGCCAGAATCAGGAAGTCACCGTCTGTGATTACTACAATCCCGACTCCCGCCAGAAAGCCAAGGTCGTGGCCCTGTACACCTTCGACGGTCTGGGCCGCACCCCCGTCACCGAGGCTTCCGCCGGTGAGATCGTAGCCTTCTCCGGCATTTCGGACATCACCATCGGCCGCACCATCTGCGCCCCCGAGGCTCCCGAGCCCCTGCCCTTCGTGAAGATCTCCGATCCCACCATTGAGATGACCTTCTCCATCAACGACTCCCCCTTCGCAGGCCGCGAGGGCAAGTACGTCACCAGCCGCAACCTGCGTGACCGCCTGCAGAAGGAGCTTCTGAAGGACGTTTCCCTGCATGTGACCGAGATGGGCCAGACCGACTCCTTCAATGTGGCAGGCCGCGGCGAGATGCACCTTTCCATCCTGATCGAAACCATGCGCCGCGAAGGCTATGAGTTCCAGGTCTCCACCCCGCGCGTGCTGACCAAGGAGATTGACGGCGTGCTCTGCGAGCCGCTGGAGCGCGTGGTGGCCGACGTGCCCGAAGAGAACGTGGGCGCGGTCATCGAAAAGCTGGGCTCCCGTAAGGGCGACATGGTCTCCATGACCCCCGTGGGCAGCCGCATGCGCATTGAATTCCTGGTGCCGTCCAGAGGTCTGTTCGGCTACCGTTCCGAGTTCCTCACCGACACCCGCGGCGAGGGCATCATGTCCTCGGTTCTCGACAGCTACGCGCCCATGCGCGGCGAGATCGAGCGCAGAAGCATCGGTTCTCTTGTGGCCTTCGAGACCGGTGAAGCCGTTTCCTACGGTCTGTTCAACGCCCAGGAGCGCGGCGCCCTGTTCATCGGCCCGGGCACTCCCGTCTACGCCGGCATGGTCGTGGGCCAGTGCTCCCGCAATGAGGACATGAGCGTCAACGTCTGCAAGCGCAAGCAGCTGACCAACATGCGCGCCTCCGGCAGCGACGAGGCCCTGCGCCTGACCACACCGAAGGTCCTCTCCCTGGAGCAGAGCCTGGAGTTCCTGGCAGACGACGAGCTGCTGGAAGTCACCCCCAAGAACATCCGCATTCGCAAGCGAATCCTGGACCATGGCGAGCGCATGAAGGCGGTTATGAAGTCCAGATAAATGCATAAACGGGTTGGCACGCCAAAGGCGGGTCAACCCGTTTGCACGCCCTGCGGCGTGAAAACAATGTAAGAAGAAAGAGAAAAGAGGCGCATTTTCGTGAAATCCCTCAAGCCCATGCTGTTTACTACTCTCAAGGGCTACACCCGTCAGCAGTTCATCAAGGACGTGGTCTCCGGTCTGATCGTGGCCATCATCGCCCTGCCCCTGTCCATCGCCCTGGCTCTGGCCTCCGGCGTCGGCCCCGAGAAGGGCATCTACACCGCCATCGTCGCTGGCTTTGTGATCTCCTTCCTGGGCGGCAGCACCGTGCAGATCTCCGGCCCCACGGCGGCCTTCGCCACCATCGTAGCGGGCATCGTGGCCAAGAACGGCTTCGAAGGTCTGGTCATTGCCACCATTCTGGCGGGTATCATTCTGATCCTGATGGGCGTGTTCCGCTTCGGCACCCTCATCAAGTTCATCCCCTCCCCCATCGCCACCGGCTTCACCGCGGGCATCGCCGTGACCATCGTCATCGGCCAGCTGAAGGACTTCTTCGGCCTTACTTACCCCGCCGGTCTGAGCCCTGTGGAAACCATGGAGAAGCTGCACGCGGTGTTCTCCAATTTCTCCAGCATCAATCTCTGGGCCGTTGTGGTGGGCCTGATCAGCCTGGCCATTCTGATCGTCTGGCCCATGGTGTGCAAGAAGATCCCCATCCCCGCCTCCCTGATCGCGGTTCTGGCGGGCATCGTGCTGGCCCGTTTCCTGCCGGTGAACACCATCGGTGACCTGTATACCATCACCAGCGATCTTCCTAAGCCCAACCTGCCCGCTTTCAGCTTTGAGACCATCCGCACCGTCCTGCCCGACGCCTTCACCATCGCCGTGCTGGCTGCCATCGAGTCTCTGCTCAGCTGCGTGGTGGCCGACGGCATGACCGGCACCCGTCACCGTTCCAACATGGAACTGGTGGCCCAGGGCGCCGGCAACATCGCCTCTGCCCTCTTCGGCGGCATCCCCGCCACGGGCGCCATCGCCCGTACCGCCGCCAACATCAACAACGGTGGCCGTACCCCCATCGCCGGCATGGTGCACGCCTTGGTTCTTCTTCTGATCCTGGTGGTGCTGATGCCCTACGCAGCCCTGATTCCCATGAGCACCATCGCTGCCATTCTCTTTATGGTGGCCTACAACATGTGCCAGTGGCGTCCCTTCGTGCGTCAGGTGCGCACCGCTCCCAAGAGCGACGTGGCAGTGCTGCTGGTAACCTTCTTCCTGACGGTCATCTTCGACCTGGTGATCGCCATTGAGTTCGGCATGCTGCTGGCAGCGATTCTGCTCATCAAGCGCATGAGCGAGCGCGCGGACGTGCACTCCTGGCGCTACACCGAGGAAGAAAACGATCCCGACCACATCGCCCTGCGGGAAGTTCCTCTGCACGTGCGCGTGTATGAGATCTCCGGCCCCATGTTCTTCGGCGCGGCGGATCGCCTGTCTGCCATCCGCACCAAAGACTTTACAAAGGTTCTGATCCTGCGCATGCGCGGCGTGCCCAGCCTGGATTTCACTGCCATGAGCGCTCTGGAAGAGCTCTTCGAGCGCTGCCGGAAGAAGGGCGTGACGCTGATCCTCTCCCACGTGAACGAACAGCCCATGAACGTCATGCAGCGCGCCGGTTTCGTGGAAAAAGTCGGCCAGGAAAACTTCTGCGAGCACATTGACGAGGCTCTGGCAAGAGCGAACGAACTGAAATAAGAAAAAGCTGCATGACGAAAGTCATGCAGCTTTTTTATGATGCTTCAGATTTGCGTGTATCGGACTCAGACTGTATGTAGCGCTCCAGGCAATACTGCAGGATGACGCGTCTTGTGATGATACCGATAAAAGCGTTTTTATCATCCACCACGGGGACGAAATTCTGGTCGATGGCTGTGTTGAGCAGATCGGTAATCTGTGTGGTAACGGGCACCGCCGTCACCTCGCGTCGAATGGTGCACTCCATGATATTGTGCTTTTCCGCCTGGCGCATATCCATCAAAGCAAGATCACGGAACGCCCGCAGTAGGTCGCCCTCGGTGAGGGTGCCGCAATAGGAACCGTCTGCAGCCAGGATCGGCAGGGCAGTAAAGCCGGCATGATCCATGCGCTCCATGGCCTGGCGCAGGCTGTCCTCGGTGCGAAGATAGGCGCATTTTGCCTTCGGTGTCAGGAAAAACAGGATGTTCATGACGCTCCCCCTTTCATGCACTTTTATTATACACGACCAGCGCGTCCTTGTCTTGAATTTTTTGTAAAATAGCAGCAAGAAATTAGTTACATTTTGTCACTAACCCGCTTGACAAATACCAGGTTCTCCGTTAACATATTAATTGTAGAAATGATTGAAAGAGGTGGAACACCATGGCAACCAAGAGAATTCTTTCCGTTGACAAAACCGAGATTATTTATATCGACCTGCACACCAAGCGCGGTCAGATGAACATCACCCAGGACCAGGTGGCCGGCATCACCCTGGAGAAGGCCGAGATCCGCAAGCTGTTTAAGAAGATCACCTGCGAAAAGATTACCATCAACATCCGCAAGATCCATCCGGCTCCCTATCTGCTGGAGAGCGAGTGTGGCGAACACTGGGCCGAATACAAGGCCGACCTGGAGCGTTTCTGCAAAGAAAACCGCCTGGGCTTCACCAACAATCTGTAAATACAGAGAAAAAGCAGATGCTTTCGCATCTGCTTTTTTGCGGCAAAACGCCCCGGGGAAAATCCCCAGGGCGTTTTTTATGTGGTTGGAACTTAGGCAGTGGGCTGGTTGGCAGCTTCGATGATGGCCACGAACTTTTCGGGAACCAGGGAAGCGCCGCCGATCAGGCCGCCGTCGATGTCGGGCTGAGCCAGCAGCTCGTAGGCGTTCTTCTC
>SVLN01000029.1 GCA_015067925.1 Oscillospiraceae bacterium | reverse complement strand
CTGTTCGTACCGGCAAGGTCTACAGCGTGATGAGCGCCTTCAACAAGATCAACGGCCAGTACTGCTCTTCCAGCCGTGAGCTGCTCACCGACATTCTGCGCGGCGAGTGGGGCTTCCGCGGTTTTGTTGTCACCGACTGGGGCGATTATGATGAGATCCCCAACGGCGCCAAGGAAATGGCCGCCGGCAACGACGTGATCATGTCCGGCGTGCATACCCGCTACTCCATCGCTGAGGAAGTCTTCGCCGGCATTGCCGACGGCACTCTGAAGCGTGAGCAGCTGCTGAACAACGCCGAGAACCTGCTCCGTACCATTCTGCACAGTAAGAACATCTTCGCAGACGGCAAGTTCCGCACCTCCTGTATCGGTGAATCCGAGGTGCAGTACCACAAGACCACCGCTCTGCAGATCAAGACCACCATGATGCCGCCTGCCATCATCGGCCGTCCTTACGAAGAACTGAAAAAGACCCCCATGTTCGTCTCCGGTGACGAGGATACCACCCGCTACACCTGGTCCATCTCTCCCAACAGCGCCGTCAGCGCTGAGGAGTTTACAGCCTTTGGCCTGACTCTGCATGGAAACGGCAGCATCACCGGCTGCGCCAAGGCGGGTACCGCGGGCGAGTACGATGTTACCTTCCGCGTGACCAGCGATCTCGGCTATACTGACAAGACGCTGAGTTTCTCCATCCGCGAGATCACCATTATGCCGGAAGTTCTTCCGGAGGTTCGTCTGGGCATTGCCTATTCAGAGACCATCCAGGCCTTCTGCGGCGAAGAAAATGTCAGGCTCTCCGTTCAGGGTCAGCTGCCCAAAGGCCTGCGCTTCGATGCTGAAACCGGCCTGCTCTCCGGCATGCCGGAGGAAGCAGGCATGTACGAGCCCTGCACCTTCACCATCTTTGCCGACGGCGAGACCGTGCACGGTGAGCGCACCTATCAGCTGCGCACCGAAAACTACATCGACGTGGCCTTCACGCCCGCCGGCGGCATCACCGTGGAAGCGGGTAGCCCCATCCGTATTCCCTTCAAGACCACCCGCGGTATCCACGCCGCTACCTACGAGTACGCCCTGATTGGCGCACCGGAGGGCATCCATCTGGCCGGTATGCGTTTCATTGGTTACTGGATCGAAGGCGTCCTGCTGCAGCCCGGCGTCTACACCTTCGCCCTGCATGCACAGGTGGAAGACTCCCTGCCCGCCATCATCGTGGATGCACCGTATACCATCACCGTGCTGGAAAGCGGCGGTAAACCCCTGAGTGTGGACGGCAGCCTGCCCTATGGCAAGGTTGCAGAGCTCTACACCGCGCAGATCGGCGTCTCCGGCGGCGAAGGTGTGAAGAAATTCACTCTGCTGCCCGGCAAGAGCAGTGTCAATCTGCCTGCTGACTTCTGCTTAAGCGAAACCGGCGAGATCCGCTGCGCACCTCAGGCCTCCGAGTCCGGCCTATATAGCGTCTGTGTTCAGGTAACCGATGAGATCGGCTCCACCGTGGAAGCGCAGATGGATCTGTATATCGCAGGTCTGCTGACTGTTGAGCCCCAGCCCACCAAGCAGTTCCATTTTGCTGCCGGTGAGACCTTCAGCATCGCCCTGAGCGCCGCAGGCGGCTTCAACAACCAGTTCTCCTACCGCGCAGTATCTGCGCTGCCGGCTGGTGTGGAGCTTTTGTCCAACACCGACTACACCGGCACGCTGCGTGGCAGCCTGAATAAGGGCAGCTACCGCATCGTCATTGAGGTGGACGAAGTCTTTGGCGGATCTCCCGTCACCACCGTCGTCTACTATGATCTGATCATCGAATAATCCCAAGGATGCAAAAAGTCCCCGGACCAATGGTCCGGGGACTTTTTTCCTTGACGAAGGGTGATACAAGCAGCTAAGATAACATTGGAGGGATCCTTATGAAAAAACTTCTGATCACAGGCTTCGACCCCTTTGGCGGCGAGGCCATCAACCCATCCTGGGAGGCTGTGCGCCTTCTGCCGGACCTCATTGGTGGCTGGCAGGTAACAAAACTGCAGATTCCTACGGTATTTGACCGCGCCGCACAGCTTGTTTTGCAGCAAGCTGAAATGCTTCAGCCGGATGTCATTCTCTGCGTGGGACAGGCAGGCGGCAGACGGGGCATCACGCCTGAGGTGGTGGGCATTAACCTCCGCGAGGCTAACATCCCGGACAATGCAGGAAATGCGCCCCAGAACGCCCCTGTGGTCTCTGACGGCCCGGCAGCCTATTTCTCCACCGTTCCCGTGCGTGCGATGGTGGCTGCCATTCGGGAACTCGGCCTGCCCGCTTCCCTTTCCTATTCTGCGGGCGCGTTCGTTTGCAACGACGTGCTCTACACACTGCTGCATCACCACGACAGAACGCAAGTAAAGGTCGGCTTCATCCATGTCCCCTACCTGCCGGAGCAGGCCAAAGAGAACATCCCCAGCCTGCCGCTGGATAGGATCGTAGCAGGCCTGACCGCCGCCATCACGGCGCTGGATTCATAAAGAAAGCAAAAAAAGAGACGTCCGATCGGACGTCTCTTTTTTTGTGCGCGAGGCGGGACGGCGTCCTCGCAAGCTTCATATCGTTCGCCTCGCCATGTACGGCAAGGCTCATTCATTCCGCTGCTCGTCCTTTCCCCACAAAAACTACGTTTTTATGGGGGTCCCTATTTCTTCCGCTTCCATTCGAATCTCCCCGGGTATAAAAAAACCAGACCTCATAAGAGGTCTGGTTTTTTTGGTGCGCGAGGCGGGACTTGAACCCGCACGTGCGTAATGCACACTAGAACCTGAATCTAGCGAGTCTGCCAATTCCACCACTCGCGCGACTGCTTGCATATATTAGCATGCAAGCGCCGTTTTGTCAAGCAGTTTCAGACAAAAATTTTTCTTTTTTTAGTATGCCTCTACAGCAATGCCCGTCTTGTCTGCGCGCAGCACAATCTGACTGATGGGCGCCATGTAGCTGGCGATGATGCGCTCAGCGATCTTATCCTCGATGTGCTTCTGGATGGTTCTGCGCAGGTTACGCGCGCCGAATTTAGCGGAATAGGATTCCTTCACCAGGAAGTCAATCACCTCACCCGTCCAGCTCAGGGCGATGCTGCGCTCAGACAGAGAATCCTTGAGCTCGGAGAGCATAATATCGGCGATGCCGCGGAAGTGCTCCTCCGAGAGCTTATTGAAGGCAACGATCTCATCCACACGGTTAATGAATTCAGGCCGCAGGAAGTCGCTCAGGGCCCGCATCGCCTTGTCTTTGGCCAGCTGAGTCTCGGTCCGGCCGAAGCCCAAAGAGGCATCGTTGCGATCAGAGCCGGCGTTGGAGGTCATGATGATGACGGTATTTTCAAAATTCACCACGCGGCCATGGGCATCGGTGATGCGACCGTCGTCCAGAATCTGCAGCAGGATGTTCAGCACATCCGGATGGGCCTTTTCCAGCTCGTCAAAGAGAATCACGGAGTAAGGCTTGCGGCGGATCTTCTCGGTCAGCTGCCCTGCCTCGTCATAGCCGACGTAGCCGGGAGGCGAGCCGATGAGCTTGGAGACCGAATGCTTCTCCATATACTCAGACATATCCAGGCGGATCAGGGATTCCGTGGCGTCGAACAGCTCTTCCGCCAGGCGCTTGACCAGTTCTGTCTTGCCCACGCCGGTGGAGCCGACAAAGATGAAAGACACCGGGTGACGCTTGGGGGAAATACCCACGCGGCTGCGGCGGATGGCCGTGGCCACAGCGCTGATGGCCTCGTCCTGGCCGACAATATGCTGCTTGAGCCGCTGCTCCAGGTTCTGCAGCTGTTCAAACTCCTGGGCCTGGATCTTGCTGGCAGGAATCTTGGTCCAGAGCTCAATGATGCGAGCCAGATGTTCAATGGTCAGGGCCGGGGCCGGAATGGCCTTGAGAGCCGTGACGCGTCCCTCAGCGCGGAAACGATCCGCTCTTAAGTGCGCAATTCGCTCATAAACGTGGCTGTCCTGCTCCGCCTGCTCGGTCAGAAGCTCAATTTCCACATCAATGTCGTCCAGCTCCTTCTGGGCCTGGGCCAGTTCTGCCAGGGTCTTGTTTTTCAGGTTCACATCGGAGCAGGCCTCGTCTAAGAGGTCAATGGCCTTGTCAGGCAGGAAGCGATCGGTGATATAACGCTCGGAGAGCAGGACGGTCTGACGGGCCATCTCCGGAGAAATGGTCACGGTGTGGAAATTCTCATAGTAATGGGCCACGCCCTTCATGATCTCAATGGCCTCTTCAATAGAAGGCTCATTGACCGTGACGGGCTGGAAGCGGCGCTCCAGCGCGGCGTCCTTTTCGATATACTTGCGGTACTCAGCAAAGGTCGTGGCGCCGATGACCTGGATCTCGCCCCGGGACAGGGCCGGCTTAAGAATGTTGGCAGCATTCATGCTGCCCTCAGCGTCGCCGGCACCCACCAGGTTGTGCACCTCGTCGATCACCAGGATCACATTGCCCAGCTTCTTGACCTCTTCAATGAGGCTCTTCATGCGGCTTTCGAACTGGCCGCGGAACTGGGTCCCCGCCACCATGGCAGTCATATCCAAAAGGTAGACTTCCTTGCCCTGCAGCTTCACGGGCACTTCACCCGCAACGATCTTCTGGGCCAGGCCTTCGGCGATGGCAGTCTTACCAACGCCGGGCTCGCCGATCAGGCAGGGGTTGTTCTTCTGGCGGCGGTTGAGGATCTGGATGACGCGCTCGGTCTCTTCGGCGCGGCCAATCACCTGATCCAGGCCGCCCTCGCGGGCCTTCTTGGTCAGGCTGGTGCAGTAAGTATCCAGAAACTTTTTCTTTTTGGGATTCTGACCCTGCTGAGAGGGATTCTGCTGCTTCGGCGGCTCCTGGCGCTGGGGCGCACGGTCGGAGGCACCGAAGAGCTTGTTCAAGAACGGGAACGTGGCGGTCTGGCTTTCGTTCTCATCGGAATCCGCATCCTGCTCCTCCATGGGAGCCAGCAGATCACCGCTCTGCAAGGCAGAGGCCAGCTCAGAGCTCATGCTCTCCAGATCTTCGTCGGTGATGCCCATGCGCTGCATCATATCGTCCACGGGCTTGATGCCCAGTTCGCGGGCGCACTTCAGGCACAGGCCTTCGTTCTCGGATTTACCGTTTTCAATTTTCGTGATAAAAATCACAGCTACATTCTTTTTGCATTTGGAACACAGGGTAGGCTGCATGCTTCATTCTCCTTATGCCTTATGGTTCTGTTTTTTCACAGTATACCATCACGCTTGATCCTTTCCAAGGGAAAACAATTGGTTCTTTTACCGGAATCTACAGTTTTACGGAAGGTACAACACTGCGTTGCTGCTGGCAGTAAGCACCACGGAACCGTCCGCACGCTGCAGGGCTCTGGTTGCGCCGTAGGTCACATCGGTCTCGGCGTAAAGCTGCATTGCTTCGTCAAACACGCACAGGCGCTGCGCCGTCAATACCGTAACATAGCCGCCGCAAACCGACAGATCCAGGATCTGTTCCTCAAAGGCCAGGCGGCCCTTCTCCGTGCCGTCGGCACCGATGGTAACAACAAAGCCTTCCTCACCGGCCAGATCGCTCTGCAGCCACAGCGCCGCAAAGCCACTGCCATTCAGATCGGCTTTTTCAATCTGCGCACCGGGCTCATAGCGGCCGCGTTCCGCAGCTTCTTCTGTGAAGAACACCAGGCCGTTTTCCGTCCAGGCGCAGAGGGTATTGTCGCTCAAAAAGTCCAGTTCATACACCAGGGTATCGCCCAGAGACGCGGTTGCCTGAATCTCGGTGGAATCCGTGTGCAGGATCACCAGGCTGGAGCCAAAGACCGCACCGGTCTGGCCGATGGAAACCGCAGCCAGCGTTTTGGCGTCCGGCGAGAGTGCAACCTGATTGAAATAGGCCGAGGCAGAATACCAGGTGTAGATCTGCTGCTGATCGGCATTATAGACGGGAATCACAGCTTTGTAGTTGCCCTCGGAGGCAATGTAGCAAACTGCTCCCGTCGAGGTCAGGTTCGCATCCAGCACAGGCTCAGCCGCCTTCTGACTCAGCAGCTCACCACGAGTCGCGTGGGCCAGCACCAATCTGGTTCCACCCACATCGTACATCAGGGCAAACTCCCCTGCCGTCAGGACTTTGGGGGATGAGATATTCTCATGGAAGCTGTAAATTTCGCCCGTGTAGTCATCGAGCAGCTGCAGGCCACCGACAGATGCCAGAGCCAGGCCTTCATCGTAGGCCGCAAAGCGATTGGCGTTGTGGGCATCATAGCTATACTGACCGAAGGTCTCCGTATCGGAAGCGTTGCGGTAGCGGAAATAGCGGCGCACCGCGCCGAAATCTGTCAGATCATTACGCACAGCCACCACAACAACTGCAGCCACCAGGGCAAGGACGCAAACAGCAGCAACGATGCGAACAATCAGTTTGCGCAGATTTTTCTTCTTCGGATGCATCGGCGTCACGTTATCCGACATCGAATTGCACCTCCCCGTCGTCATACCAAAGGTGAGTCATGTACAAGCCGCCGGGCGGAACCGTGGGGCCCGCAGCCGTGCGGTTGCCTGCGGCCAGAATATCTGCAATCTGCTCCGGCGGAAACTTGCCCTCCGCTGCGTAGACTACGGTCCCTGCCATGGCCCGAGCCATGTTGTAAAGGAAGCCGTTGGCGCAGACCTTCAGGGAAATCAGGTTCCCTTCCCTGGCCACATCGTAATAGTACACCGTACGCACGGTGGATCTGACCTCCGTGCCCACGCTGCGCACCGCGGCAAAATCACGGGTACCCACAAACTGCTGGGCGGCGCGCTGCATAATCTCCTCATCCAGATGCCGCGGGTAGAACCAGGCACGGCCCACATAGAACGGATCGCGGATGGGCGAATTGTAGATGAGATATGTGTATTCCTTGCGCACACAGGAGCCGATGGCGTTGAAGCTCTCCGGCACCTCAAAGGCCTTGAGCACCGCAATATCCATGGGCAGATGAGTGTTCAGCGCGTAAGGCAGGCGCTCGCAGGGAATGGTGGAGGTGGTGTGGAAGTTTGCCACATACTTTTTTGCGTGCACACCCGCGTCGGTGCGGCCGCAGCCGGTCATATGCACCGGATGACCCACCACCGCAGCTGCCGCATCCTCCAGGGTCTGGCCGATGGTGACCTGGGTTTTCTGCACCTGCCAGCCGTGATAGGCGCTGCCTTCGTACATTAAAATGAGTGCAATGTTGCGCATGACAGCGCCTCCTTTCTTAAAGTCCAAAAATACGCAGGGCAATGACCGCTGCCATCAGCACAGCGCCCACCGTCAGGGTGAGCCAATCGCGCATTTCGTAGCGCAGCTGTTTCAGGCGGGTACGGCCCTCGCCTCCGTGGTAGCAGCGGCACTCCATGGCCACCGCCAGCTCATCGGCGCGGCGGAAGGAAGAGATAAACAACGGCACCAGGATCGGCACCAGAGCCTTGGCTCTTTTGATGAGATTGCCGCTTTCAAAGTCCGCGCCGCGGGATTTCTGGGCAGAGATGATTTTGTCCGTCTCCTCGATCAGCGTGGGGATGAAACGCAGAGCGATGGACATCATCATCGCCAGTTCATGCACCGGCACGCGGATCTTCTTCAGGGGATTCAAAAGGTTTTCCAGGCCGTCGGTCAAAAGGATCGGCGAGGTGGTATAGGTCAGAAGGAAGGTGCCGGCAATGAGCATCACAATGCGCAGGGCCATCAGCACCGCACTCTGGATGCCTTCCCAAGTGATTTTGAAGATCCAGAAGGACACGATCTCCCGACCGGGGGTGTAGAACAAATTCAGCAGGGCCGTGAGAATAATCACAAACAGAAGAGGCTTCACGCCCTTGAGAATCACCTTCAGGCGAACGGTGGAAATCTTGATGGCCGCAGCCAGGAAGATGAGTACCAGCGCATAGGAAATGTACCACTTTGCCGTAAACAGCGCGGCAATATAGAACACAACCATGATTAACTTGGTGCGCGGATCCAGGCGGTGCAGCAGCGAATCACCGGGGAAATACTGACCCAGCGTCACATCTTTCAGCATGAGGCCGCACCTCCTTTCATGGAAAGGAGCACATCCAGTGCCTGTTCTATGGTGTACACATTCGGCACCTGCACACCCAGCTCCCGCAGATGACGGAACACCGTGGTGATCTGGGGCACATTCAGGCCAATCTGCACCAGCTCATCGGCACGGTCAAAAATCTCCTGGGGCTTGCCGCTCATGGCCACGGTGCCGTGATTCATCACGTAAAGGCGGTCCACTGTGGAGGCGATCTCCTCCATGGAGTGGCTGACCATGATGATCGTGGCGTTTTTCTTTTCCCGGTACTCCAGGATATTGTTCAGCAGGCTTTCTCGTCCCACGGGATCCAGGCCAGCGGTCGGTTCATCCAGGATCAGCACATCCGGCTCCATGGCGATCACGCCGGCAATGGCCGCACGGCGCTTCTGGCCACCGGACAGGTCGAAGGGCGACTTCTGCAGGGCCTCCTCCGGAATTTGTACAAAGGCGGCAGCCTCACGAACCCGGCGATCGATCTCGTCCTTGCTCAGGCCCATATTCTTGGGGCCGAAGGCAATGTCCTGATAGACCGTCTCTTCAAAAAGCTGGTACTCCGGATACTGGAATACCAGACCCACGTGGAAGCGGATGGAACGGGTAAATTCCTTGGATTTGTAGATATTTTCCCCTTTGTAAAGGATCTCGCCCCCGTCCGGCTTCAGAAGGCCGTTCAGGTGCTGGATCAGGGTGGATTTGCCGGAACCGGTGTGGCCGATGAGGCCAATAAACTCGCCCGGTTCGGCATAAAAATTCACATCATGCAGCGCCACCTGCTCAAAGGGTGTTCCCTCGGAGTAGACATGCCGCAGATCTTTGATTTCAAGAATCGGTGTCAATGTGGTTCCTCCTTACGTCAGGTCTTCAGGAAATCGGAAAGTACCTGCGCACATGCTTTGGAAGAAATGGCATCCAGGGGCAGATCAAAGCCCCGCTGCCGCAGTTCATGCAGAAGCTCCACCGTGTCCGGTACGCTCAGGCCCAGCGAGTGCATCAGCTCCACCTGGGAGAACACCTGCTTCGGTGTTCCGTCGGCACGGATGCCGCCGTCAGCCATGACGATCACACGGTCAGCCAGGGCGGCCTCGCGCATGTGATGGGTAATCAGCACCACCGTCACGCCCTTTTCCTTGTTCAGGCGGCGGACGGTATCCAGCACGTCGTTTCTGCCCTGGGGATCCAGCATGGCAGTAGGCTCATCCAGGACGATGCACTTCGGCTGCATGGCAATGACGCCGGCGATGGCAACGCGCTGCTTCTGACCGCCGGAGAGCAGGTGCGGCGCGCGGTCGCGGTAGTCGTACATGCCCACCGTATTCAGCGCTTCATCCACGCGGGTGCGGATCTCGGACGGTTCCACACCCAGATTCTCCGGGGCGAAGGCCACATCTTCTTCCACTACGTTGGAGACGATCTGGTTGTCCGGATTCTGGAACACCATGCCCACCGAGCGGCGGACGTCGATCACGCGATCTTCCTCCTGCGTATCGATGCCATAGACCCAGATCTTGCCGCCGGAGGGCAGCAGCACGGCATTCATATGCTTTGCCAGGGTAGACTTGCCGCAGCCGTTTCGGCCCAGCACCGCCACAAAGCTCCCCTGCTCGATCTGAAGGGTAAGCTCCTCAAACACCGGAAGGGACAGCGTGTTCTCTTCTGTGGATGGATAGGTATAAGTCAGTTTCTCAGCGATAACTGCATGCTCCATGAATAAGTTCCTTTCGTTTTCAGCGCATCCATCTGCCTGCGGCGCCGCATGGCAGTGTCAGTCCGGACTGCGTCACCGGCAGGCCGAGCTCCTCGCTCTGGCAGTGGCCGCCGAAGCGGCTGCCAATCACGGAATTCAAAATGTAGCCCACCACCGACGGGGCCAGGCCCGTTGTGTAGGAATTGATGATGACAAACAACGGATCATCCGTCAGCACTTTGGAAACCAGCTCCACAAAGGGATACAGGTTCTGCTCCAGCTTCCAGATTTCACCGGAAGGGCCGCGGCCGTAGCTGGGCGGATCCATAATGATGGCGTCATAGCGGCGTCCGCGCTTAATTTCCCGCTCCACAAACTTGCCGCAATCATCCACGATCCAGCGAATGGGAGCATTCTCCAGACCGGAGGACTTGGCGTTCTCCTTGGCCCAGGCCACCATGCCCTTGGCTGCGTCCACATGACAAACAGATGCCCCCGCAGCGGCGGCGGCCAGGGTGGCGCCGCCTGTGTAGGCAAACAGATTTAACACATTGATGGGCCGACCCGCACCGCGGATCTTCTCACCGATGAAGTCCCAGTTGGCAGCCTGCTCCGGGAAAATGCCCGTATGTTTGAAGTTCATGGGTTTGACGTTGAAGGTTAGTTCCTTATAGCTGACCTGCCAGCGCTCCGGCAGACGGTGCTCGGACCAATGTCCGCCGCCGGTGTTGGAACGGGCATAGCGCGCGTCAAAGTTTCTCCAGCCGGGATGCTTCTTGGGCGTGGACCAAATCACCTGCGGATCCGGGCGCACCAGAATATACTTGCCCCAACGCTCCAACTTCTCACCGTTGGAGGTATCGAGCACTTCATAATCTTTCCATTGATCGGAAATCCACATATTTCTTACTCTCCTGTATCATTGGGATCAAAAGGATTCCACCATTCCCAGTCCTGATCGTCTGACTGCTCCCCATTGGGGTCGTCCTCGTCTGTAGGCTTTTGTTCCTCTTCCTGCCGGACAGAATCTTCCGAGTGCACCAGGCAGCGCTGTCCGATGGGAGCCACCGCGCTGCTGACAGCGCTGTAGTAGCCGGCGGGGATCTGATTTGATTCGATGCAGTACTGCTGATCGAGCACCACAATGCCATTGATGGGATAGGCGCGCACCAGCTTCAACAGACCTGCCAGCGTCAGAGGATTGTCCTCCACAAGCTTGCAGTACTGATTGGCCACACTGTTGGAGGCCAGGCAAATCTCGGTCATGACATGGGTGGTGCAGTATTCGGTGGGAACATCATGGATACTGAGCTTTGCCTCCACCACGCGGCTGCCGCGGGGATCTCCCTTGCAGGCCTCCGTGGCCATCAGACCGGAGTCGACACAATAGGTGCACGAAACAATTTCGGACGGCTGGACAAATTCCTTCTGCTCCAAGCCCTCATGGACCCGTTCCATCACCTTTTTCCACAGCACAATGGCAGGGTTGGTGGTGGAGTCTGCCAGCTTGACCTCCTCCGGCTCATCGAAACCGAACCAAACGGAAGCGGTATAGTAGGGCGTGTAGCCGGCAAACCAGCGGTCATGGTCACTGGTAGTGGTACCGGTTTTGCCCGCCGTGGGCATGTTCTCAAGCTGCGCTGCTTTGCCGGTACCGTTCTTCACAACATTCTCCAGCATATAGGTGATATACCAGGCGTTGGTCTGGGACATGGCCGTATGGCTTTCCTGGGTATTATCCAGGATGACCTCATCGCCGGAGTAGTTGGTCACCTTCGTATAGGTGCGGGCTTCACGGTAGGTTCCCTGATTGGCAAAGGCCGCATAGGCAGCGGTGATATCCGCCACGGTAACGCCCTTGGTCAAGCTGCCCATGGCCATGGGAGAGAGATCGATATCAGAGAAATTGATGCCGTTCTCCTCGTATTGCTCCACCAGGCCGGACAGGCCCATGACATTCTTTGCATAATTGAAGCAGTATTCCGGTGTCAGCTGGTCGACAATCTTGACCGACACCGTATTCAGCGACAGCTCCATGGAGCGATTGACGGAAACCAGGCCGCGGAAGGTACGATCCTCGTTTTTGGGCCAGTAGTTGTTGTCAGTAAAGGAGTAAGGCGTGTCGTCATACACCGTGGCAGGCGTCAGGATCCCGGCTTCCAGGGCAGGAGCATAAACCGAGATCGGCTTGATGGTGGAACCCGGAGAAAGCTGACTCTGGGTAGCACGGTTGAGCACCAGGGAACCTCCCTTGTCGCCCACGCCGCCGGCCATGGCCACAATATTGCCGGTTTCGTTATCGATCAGAACAATGGCGGACTGGGGCTGCTGCTTGCTGGTCGTGTTTGGAACATTGGAAAGATCCGAATAGACCTCATCCACAATGCTCTGCAGTACAGGATCCACATTGGCATAGATCTTGTAGCCGCCCTTGGTAAGCATTTCGTAGCATTCTTTGTAGCTGTAGCCGGTCTTTCCCATCAGATCGTTTACCACATCGTAGATCACCTGATCCACGTAGTAGGAATAGTACTTCTGATTGACATTCTGTTCCCCCGTAGAACCGGAAGACTGGAACACCAGTTCCTCTGCCTTGGCCGCATCGTATTCCGAGCGGTCAATATAGCCCTGGTCGTACATGGCCCACAGGACATTCAGCATACGCTCCCGGTTTTTCTCCGGGTTAATATACGGGTCGTAAATAGAGGGGTTGTTGGTAATGGAAATCAGGCTGGCACACTCGGCCAGGGACAGGTCGCTGACATCCTTGCCAAAGTACTTTTGGGCTGCGGACTGCACACCGTAGCAGTTTCTGCCCAGGAAGATGGTGTTCAGATAGGCCTCGAGCACCTCATCTCTGGAATACTGCTTGGCAACCTCCAGAGCGGTAAAGATTTCAACCAGTTTTCTTCGGACCGTAACATCTTCCTTACCCGTCAGATTCTTGATGAGCTGCTGGGTTATGGTGGAACCGCCGAACTCAGCCTTGCCCATAAACAGGCCCACGCCTGCTTTGATCGTTCGCACCCAGTCCACACCTGCGTGTTCGTAAAAGCGGTGGTCCTCAATGGCAACCGTGGCAAAGACCAGATCCGAAGGGATCTTGTCGTAATCCACGATGGTGCGGTTTTCGGAACCGTAGAGCTTCTGATACTCCTGATAGCTGGCGGTTTCCTTATCCCAGTAGTAGATAACCGAAGTCTGATCCAGGGCAAAATTCTCAATTGAGAAATCGATCTGGCTCTGAAGATACGTCTTGACGTAAACTGCAAAAATACACACAAAGATCAGTGCGGCCAGAATTCCGGTGAGCATCACCGTGCCGCAGACTTTAAAGATTTTCTTGATTACGCGTTTGGCTGTCATGTTATCCCTCCAACGCCTCTGACACTACAATAATTATAATAGTATTCCATCGGCTGCCAAAAAATTGCACCAATGAAAACGCAAATTCAAAAATATGCACATTTTTCCATGCTAGGGTCATTATAGCATAAATGTCAATGATACGGTGAACAATTTTAAAACAATTTCCACCAATATTTGCATCATAAAATGCATATACTTCGTACGGAGTGATACACATGAGCGCAAGAAAACTGATCCTCGCCGCAGCGGCCTGTATTCTCTTCGCCCTTCCCTGCTCCGCTGCCTGGCAGGTGGGCCTACAGGACGGCTGTGTGGCCCTGCTGCAAGATGGCACGCTTGTGCAAAAAAGCACCACCTCCGTTTCTCTGCTTCCGGAATCCGACCGGGCGCTTCTGCGCCACGGCCTGTACTTTCCCAGTCTGGAAGCTGCCACCCATTTGATGGAAGATCTGACAAGCTGATTCTTCGCCCTTTTTTCCTCTTGATTTTATGGCGAGGCTCGATTAAACTATGTTTAGAAAGATACACACGAAAGGAGCCCATGCCATGAACGAATACGGTGATGATTTTGTCATTCTGACCGACGAAGACGGCAAGGAGTACGAACTGGAGATCCTGGCCACCGTCGAATACAATGGCGCCACCTACAAGGCCCTGATCCCTGCCGGCAGCGCCGACAGCGATGATGATGAGCCGCTGGAAGTCACCATTCTCAAGGTCGAGGAAGAAGACGGCGAAGAATTCCTGGTCACCCTGGATGACGAGGATGAGGAAGAAGCCGTTTATGAGCTGTTCTTAGAGCAGGACGAACTCTTCGACGAAGAAGAGGACGAGGATTGATTTTTTCCTGCTTGGTGCGTGATGGATCCATTTAAACCCACATTTTATTCTTGGGATGCCGGAAACTCCCATTGTTGGATTGCAGGCCTCCCGGCTCGGCTTCGCGCCGGGTTGGACGTTGGAAGCAGCTAAAACATGGGGAGGCAACCCACCTGCATGTTTGTGCAGGTTATAACTGGGCCCACACGGCCAAAGCGGGACTTTTGAACGCCGCGCCGCCATTTTGGCAGCGGCGTTTTCTTTTTGTCTTTCGACAATTTGTGAATTTTTTATGTTTTTTGCACCGGATTTCCGGTTCGCACTTGAAACTACGGTTTCTTTCCTGTATAATGTGTCAGATGCCATCCGGCAGTACACAGGAATTATCAATAAATGAGAGGATTGACCCACAATGAGCGCATCGCGTGAAAAGAAAAAGCGTCAGGAACTGAATGTTGCCGGCGTAACCAAGAACACTGAGCCGGTTACTCAGAAAACTCCCGTATGGAAGGTCGCTGTTTACTGGCTGATCGGTATTGCATTTGTCGTTGCCTTCGTCCTTGTTATGCTGTTCAACAGCAGCTTCTTTGCCAAGCGCAGCACTGCTGTCACCGTCGGCGAGCACAAACTCTCCCCCGCCATGGTCAGCGTTTACTACAACAGTGCCTACAACAACTTCTACTCTTCTTACGGCGACTATGTCAGCTATTTCTTTGACTCCAGCAAGCCCCTGAGCGAGCAGGTCTATGATGAGACGACCGGTCAGTCCTGGAGCGACTACTTCATGGAATCCGCCAAGGAATCCATGACCTGGGCCTACACCCTGTATGACCAGGCTGTTCAGGCCGGCATGAAGCTCACCGACGAAGAAAAGGCCTCCATCGATGAGAATATCTCCGCCTTCAAGCAGTACGCCACCGAGGCCGGCTTTGCCTCCATCGACGGCTATCTGTCCGCTGCCTTCGGCAAGGGCGTTGACGCCAAGCTGTACCGTGAATTTATGGAAGTGCAGTACCTGGCCTCCAGCTTCTATGCCGATAAGGTCGAAAGCTACTCCTTCACCGAGGATGAAAAGATCGCCTACTACAACGACCATGCAGAAATGTATGACACTGTTTCCGGTGACTACGCTGTTCTGAAGGGTACTGCCGACGCCACCATCACCACTGATGAGAACGGCAAGGAAACCATCGTGGAACCCACCGAAGAGCAGAACGCCGCTGCCATGGAAGAAGCCCGCGCCAAAGCCGAGGAAATGCTCGCCGGCGGCTCCGATGCCATGGATGAGGCCGAGGACCTCAGAGATATGGTTGACTACCTGAAGTCTTCCGTTTCTTATGTTCTGCCGGAAGAAGCCGCTGAGTGGCTGTTCGATACCGCCCGTGTGGAAGGCGACATGAAGATCTTTGAGAACACCGCCAACGTCTACGTTGTCCGCTTTGCCGAGCGCGACAATCATGATTACCTGGCCCGCAGCATCCGCCTGGTCCAGATCAACGCTGAAACCGCCAAGGACGTTCTGAATTCTGCCGGTGAAAAGGATGCCGCCGCCACCGAGGAAGCCCAGAAAGCTTTCAATGAGGTTGCTGCCCAGGAAACCAAGAAGCTCTTCGAGAGCTGGCAGGATGGCGACGCCACTGAGGAAACCTTCATCGAAATGGTCAAGGCCAACTCCGATGATGCCACCTCCAAGGAGAACGACGGCCTGATCGAAACCGTTCTGAAGAGTGATTTCACCGACGCTGTCTCCGAATGGTTGTATGATGCCAAGCGTATGAGCGGCGATTGCAAGTACTTCACCGACGCCGGCACCTCTTGCTTCATCATCTACTACGTCGGCGAGAGCGCAAATGCCCAGGGTGCCCTGGCAGAAGGCGATCTGCTGACCGATACCTACAACACCTGGTACACCGAGCTTGCCAAGGCCTACCCCGTTACCGAGCAGTCCGGCATGCGTCACGTGACCACCCGCTAAATGAACTTTTATAAGAGGCCGCCGCGGCTGCGGTGGCCTCTTCCTTTTCAGGAGGAATCAATGATGCAGGAAGCATGGATTCGTGAAGAAATGATGCTGGGCACCGAAGCAGTACGCCGTCTGCAGGACAGCCATGTCATCGTTTTCGGCATCGGCGGCGTCGGCAGCTTTGCCGCTGAGGCCCTGGCTCGCGCCGGCATCGGCACCATCACCCTAGTGGACAGCGACGCTGTCTCTGTGTCCAACCGGAACCGCCAGCTCATCGCCCTGTCCTCCACCGTGGGTCGGATGAAATCCGATGTGATGGCTGAGCGTGTGAAGGATATCAACCCCGATTGCCGCGTCACCTCCCTGCCTTTTCTTTATAATGAGGAGTCTAAAGAACGCTTCTTCCATGATGGCTGCCACTACGATTATATCGTCGATGCCATTGACTTGGTCTCTGCCAAACTGAGCCTGATTGAGACTGCCCTGGAACGACAGACCCCCATCATCAGCTGCATGGGCACCGGCAACAAGCTCCACCCGGAGCTGTTCCAGATCACGGACATCTCAAAGACCAGCGTGTGTCCCCTGTGCCGGGTCATGCGCAAGGAACTGCGCGCCCGGGGCATCGACCACCACACGGTGCTCTTCTCCACGGAAGAAGCCATCACCCCTCTGGAACTGGAAGCGCCGCCTCCCGGCCGCCGAAGCGTTCCCGCCTCCGTTTCCTGGGTTCCTTCCACCGCCGGCTTAATGCTGGCAGGCCACGTCATTATGGAGCTCTCAGGCCGTAAATAAAAATCATCCTCCCGGGCATACTGTTCCGGGAGGGATTTTTTTGAAACAAAACGCCACGATCAAATGCGCACTCTCAGGCGCCGCCGCAGGTGTGCTCAATGGCTTGTTCGGCGCCGGCGGCGGCATGGTTCTGGTTCCCCTACTCACCGGCTGGTGTGATCTGGAAGATCGCAGAGCCTTTGCCACGGGCCTTTCCATCATTCTGCCCATGTGTCTTGTGTCGCTTTTTGTCTATGCGCTGCATGACGCTGTGGACTTTTACGGCAGCATTCCTTACCTGCTGGGCGGATTTGCCGGGGGCTTGCTGGGCGGAATCTTTTTTCGCAAAGTGCCGGTCAAATGGCTGCACCGCGCCCTGGGCGTGTTGATCCTCTACGGCGGAATCCGGAAGCTGCTGGGATGAGCACACTTTTTTCCGTTCTGGCAGGTCTCATCTGCGGCGTCATTTCCGGCTTCGGCATCGGCGGAGGTACACTGCTTTTGTTGTATTTGACCTTTTTTGCCGGCTACACCCAGCGGGCCGCCCAGGGTATGAATCTGCTTTATTTCCTCCCCACAGCCCTTGCCGCTGTGCTGATACACAGCAAAAACCGTCTGGTGGATTGGCACAAGGCGCTGCCCGCCGCCCTGTGCGGCTGTGTGAGCGCCGGTCTGTTCGCCTTTTTGTGCACAAAGCTGCAGGGCGCATGGCTGCAGCGGCTCTTTGGCGCATTTTTGATCGTAATTGCCTTTCTGGAGCTCCGCTGGCACCCAAAAGAAAAAAACAGCCCGCCGAAGGCTTGACCTCCGGCGGGTAATATAATATAGTGTCTCAGAAGCGATTGACTTTGAACTGCAGGTAGCCCTCGAGAATCAGGCTGGCCGCCACCGCGTCCACGTTTTCCCGATGCTTCTTCATCTTCTTTCCATTTTCCGACAGGATCCGATGGGCATCAATGGTCGTGCGGCGCTCATCCCAGAGCACAGGCTTCAAACCGGTCAGTTCTTCCAGTCTGGCGGCAAACTCTCGGTAAAGATCTGCTCGGGCGCCTTCGGTGCCATCCATATTTTTTGGGAAACCCATCACCAGTTCCTCAGCACCTGCCTGCTTGGCAATGCGAGCCACTTCCTCGGCAGCCTTCTCCCGATCCCAGGATCGCACCACCATCGTCTGTCCCACCAGCATGCCCAAAGCATCAGAAATTGCCACGCCGGTGCGGGCATCGCCGTAATCAATGGCCATAATCCGCATATTCGACTCCTCCTTCCGCTCGATCCCCAAAAGTATATCATATTGTCCAAAAAATTGAAAGAATTTCTTGGAAAAAGTACAAAATAATGATTGACCAAGCCCCACGGGTGTGCTAGAATAGCTTTACCTGTGAAAAAGGGCTTTCTTTTTATGCCCTTTTCAGTCCCGGACGCCGAAGTAGTTCCGGCGTACACTAAATCTTTTCTAGCCGGCGGTTATACAGGGAGGCAATGAATAGGAGGTGCCGAAATGCGCGTTAAGATCACTCTCAGATGCTCCGAGTGCAAGCAGAGAAACTACAACACCGTCAAGAACAAGAAGAATGACCCCGATCGTCTTGAAATGAAGAAGTACTGCAGATTCTGCAGAAAGCACACCGTGCACAACGAGACGAAGTAAGTCCAAGGACATGCCGTCCAAGGCAGAAAGGGTGAACAAAATGGCAGAAGCCAACGTCAAGCCGAACCTGTTCGCACGTATGAAGCGCTGGTTCCGTGAAATGCGCAGCGAGCTGAAGAAGGTTGTGTGGCCCAGCAAGAAGCAGGTCATCAACAACACTCTGATCGTGATTGCTTGCTGCATCGCCGTCGGCATCTTCATTTGGGTGTTCGACGCCGTTGCCGGTCTGTTCGTCAATGGCATCATCTCCCTGGTCAAAGGCTAAGGGGCACGCAAATGGCGGAAGCAAGATGGTACGTTGTCCACACCTATTCCGCATATGAGAATACGGTGAAGGCAACCATTGAAAAGAATGTCGAGACCCGTCACCTGCAGGATCTGATCCATGCGGTCACCATTCCCATGGAAACCGTGACTGAGATCACCGATGCAGGCCCCAAGACCGTCGAGCGTAAGGTCTTCCCCGGCTACGTGCTGGTCAAGATGGTTATGACCGATGAGTCCTGGTACGTTGTTAAAAACGTCCGTGGCGTAACCGGCTTTGTCGGTTCCGGCACAAAACCGACGCCCCTGACCGATGAAGAGGTCGCCCAGCTCGGTGTTGAGAAACACGAGATCGTGGTTGCCTATGCGGTCGGTGACAGCGTGACCATCACCGATGGCCCGCTGACCAGCTTTGTCGGTACTGTCGACATGCTGGACGTCGCAAAAAACAAGGTTCGCGTTGTTGTTTCCATGTTCGGTCGCGAAACTCCCGTCGAACTGGAACTCGACCAGGTCGAGCCTGTTTCCGATTAAGCGTATCTGCCGTAGTATTACGGTCCGAAACGTGGGAGGGGTACTACACCCCGCCAACTGCGCGAAAGCGCATTCACCACAATATCTTAGGAGGTGCTTTTCATGGCACAGAAAGTTACTGGTTATATCAAACTGCAGATCCCTGCCGCAAAGGCGACTGCTTCTCCCCCTGTCGGCCCTGCTCTGGGTCAGCACGGTGTGAACATCGCCCAGTTCATTAAGGAGTTCAACGAGCGCAC
>SVLN01000028.1 GCA_015067925.1 Oscillospiraceae bacterium | reverse complement strand
CACACATTTGCGACCATGGCTTTGGAAAACGGTATGGACATAAAAACGCTCTCCGCCGTCATTGGTCACAAGTCTTCCGCAACCACGCTGGACATCTATGCCCACACAACTGACGGTATGCAGCGTCAGGCGGCTTCAAATATCGAGCGCAGAATTGCAGGTAATGAAACAGATGCCGATGACACAGGCGAATCTGCAAAAGATGAAATTACAATGACAGACTTCGAACCGACGAAATTCAGTGTGCGCAGACCAGGTACCGGCTGTATCACGCAAATCAATGACCATCTGTTCGAAGGTCGGTATTCACCCATGTGGGTGAACGGCAAGAAGCGGTCAATAAATGTCTACGCAAAGACCCGCGAGGAGTGCGAAGAAAAGCTGGCAGCGATGATCATAGAGGTCAAAGCAGAGAAAGAAAGACTGCTGGCCGAGAAAGCTGCCCAGGAGCAGGCTGAGAAAGAAGCAACCGAAGCAAAGCCGAAAAAGCGCCAATCAAAGAAAAAATAACACCCAAGCCGCCGTTTGAGAAAAAGAATGGCGGCAGGTGTTTTGTGCAAATAATATATTGCTAATAACAAAGAATAGGCGCAGAGCCAATCCTGTCAAAAAATTAGAAAAAACCTCTGAAATCAACGATTTCAGAGGATTTTGGTCCGAGTGAGGTGACTTGAACACCCAACCTCGACATCCCAAATGTCGCGCCCTACCAATTGAGCTACACCCGGATATTAAATTGAAAATGGTTCTTGAAGTAGGTGAAATGTGGTATGAGACAGATTATACACGAAATTGAAAATAAGTGCAACGGAGCTTCGCTTAGTGTTTCAAGGGGTTTGCGCATTACCATTATACACGATGGTTAGCGCTTTGAATACTCCCAAACCACGCGCTCTACCATCTGAGCTACACCCGGGGAGGTGCATATATTCTAACCGATTTAACGTATTAATTCAAGACAAAAAATATCTTTACGCAAGGGAGAAATCCTGATATAATATGTGGGAAATTTGCTTTTGCAGCGAAAAACTGATAAATGGACTGATCTGATTATGAGAATGCGGAAAAAACCGAATCTGGGCCCCAGAATGGAGCGCTGTGCCCCGGTCTGGATCCAGAATCCGAGAGACTATTACGGCCGTTGGCGCGATCTGATGCCCGATGCCAGAGAGCTGCGCATCGAGGTCGGCTGCGGCAAGGGCAAGTTCACTGTGGAAACCGCAGCAGCGGAGCCGGATGTGCTCATCATCGCCATCGAGAAGGTGCCCGACGCCCTGGTCATGGCCATGGAAAGCGCCATGCGCCTGGAGCTGAAGAACGTCTTTTTCATCTCCGAGGACGTGGCCCGACTGGTGGAGATCTTCGCCCCGGACGAGGCCGATCTTCTTTACATCAACTTCTGTGACCCCTGGCCGCGCAACAAGAACGCCGACCGCCGGCTGACTTACCGCGGCTTTTTGGAGAAATATCTGCAGGTACTGCGCACGGGCGGCCAGATCCACTTCAAAACCGACAACGAGAAGCTCTTTGACTTCTCCCTGCACGAGTTTGAGGTGGTGGGCCTGGAAACCCGCAACGTCACCCGCAACCTGCACGAAAACGGACCGGTGGGCATCATGACCGGCTACGAAGAACGCTTTTACAACTTAGGTCAGCCGATCTACCGCTGCGAGATTCTGATCGGCGACAAGACCCTGCGCAAGGAGGCACCCATGGAAAAGATTCGTATGACAACCCCGCTGGTCGAAATGGACGGCGACGAAATGACCAGAATTCTCTGGAAAATGATCAAAGAGCAGCTTCTCGAGCCCTATGTGGAGCTCAACACCGAGTATTACGATCTGGGCCTGCCGCACCGCGACGAGACCGCCGACCAGGTCACCATGGACGCATCCCTGGCCACCAAGAAGTACGGCGTGGCTGTCAAGTGCGCTACCATCACCCCCAATGTGCAGCGCATGAGCGAGTACAACCTGCATGAGATGTGGAAGAGCCCCAACGGCACCATCCGCGCCGTGCTGGACGGCACCGTGTTCCGCGCGCCCATCCTGGTAGACGGCATCAGTCCTGTGGTCAAGAACTGGAAGAAGCCTATCACCATCGCCCGTCACGCCTATGGCGATATCTATAAGGCCTCCGAAATGCGCGTCGGCAAGGGCAAGGCCGAGTTGGTCTTCACCGATGAAAACGGCGTCGAGACCCGTGAGACTATCTACGACTTTGAGTGCGATGGCGTGGTCTCCGGCCAGTACAACAAGGATTCCTCCATCGAGTCCTTCGCCCGCGCCTGCTTCAACTACGCCATCGACACCAAGCAGGACCTGTGGTTCGCCACCAAGGACACCATCGCCAAGAAGTATGACGGCGAGTTCAAGGCCAAGTTCCAGGAAATCTACGACGCCGAGTACAAGGAAGCCTTCGAAAAGGCAGGCATCGAGTACTTTTACACCCTCATCGACGACGCTGTTGCCCGCGTGATCCGCTCCGAGGGCGGCTTCATCTGGGCCTGCAAAAACTACGACGGCGACGTGATGAGCGACATGGTCTCCACGGCCTTCGGCTCCCTGGCGATGATGACCTCCGTGCTGGTCTCTCCGGACGGCAACTACGAGTACGAGGCTGCCCACGGCACCGTTACCCGCCACTACTACAAGTACCTCAAGGGTGAGGAGACCTCCACCAACCCCATCGCCACCATCTTTGCCTGGACCGGCGCCCTGCGCAAGCGCGGCGAGCTGGACGGTATCGAGGCGCTGTGCACCTTTGCCGACAAGCTGGACAAGGCCTGCATTGATACCATCGAGGCCGGTATCATGACCAAGGACCTGTCCCTGCTGTGGGAGAAGGGCAACCCCCAGGTAAAGAACTCCGAGGACTTTATCCTGGCCATCCGCGAAAGACTGGACGAACTGATGAAATAAGCAAAAACCGGCATGGGAAACCATGCCGGTTTATTTTATGGATATAAAACAGAAGCGATATCAGGCCAAAGATGATGAGCGGCTTCTTCTAAGGCTTTCCGATCTCGTTCTGAAACGGGTTCAAATAATGTAACGCTAAGCTTTTTGCCGGTTCTTTTCCATTTTCCCACAACCCTGCCGTGCAGAAGCACGGCGGGATTTACGATGCCTGCCAGATTAAAAATGCCACGCAGGTGTTCTGGGGGAAGGAACAGGCTTTCTGACTTCTCATGACCCAGCAGCAGCGGATCAAATCCCGCCAGGAAGAGGCACTCCGGCAGTTCCGCGGCGCCGGATTCTGTGCCGGGCAGCCAATAATAAGTTCTTCCATCGACCTCGGCAGTCTGCACGGGCAGGAGTGAGAGCCAGAATTTGACTTCTGCCTGGGTCGTTTTGAAGAAATAGGCCGCATCGCGGATGGTGGCAGGGCCGTAGTGGGTAAAGTAGCGGGTAAAGAGCTCCCGTTTGGCCCGTTGCTCGTCCATGGGCACAAAGGCGGGGCAGCGGCGGAAGGCTTTCTTCTCCTGGGCCACATGGCAGATTTTGCCCTGTCCGCACAGGGCACGCAGCAGACCGCCCCAGGGATCGAAAACGCTCTCGGCTTCCCGTTCCGTCATGCCTGCGGCAAAGCAGGCGGACTTGAGTTCTTCTCGGGTTTTCTCGCCTTGCTGCAAAAGATCGAGGACCAGAGCGGAAAAATAGGACTTGCGGGCAGAGGTGATCCATTCATCCGTCTGCATGGTGTCCTTTGTTCGCAGGAAGATTGTGCGGCCCTCGTGGAAGAACAGGGGCAGATCCTCTTGCACAAACACATGCATGGTGCCGCGTAAGGTCCAACTTTTGATGAACGCGGTGGTTTGCGGTTCATCACTGCTGCGGATGCGCAGCGCGTGCAGGGCATTCGAAAAAAACTGCGCCTGCAAACCGCACAGGTCCTGCAGCACCTGCTGGGTGCTCACGGGAGAAAGCAGATGAGAATGCTGCAGCTGCAGCATTCTCAGTTCTTGCATCGTCATAAAAACTCCTTAAAACCAGGGGATGATTCGATTTCTGGTGGCATCGTGGGGGACCAGGGCGCCGAGTTTGCTCAGGCGCGGAATCAGCAGACGGAACAGCGCCGCCATGGCAGCAATTTCCACCGGCAAAAGCAGCAGATTTTTCACAACACTTTGGGAAAGATAGAAGTAGAAGCCCTTGGAGTAGAGCATGGCGCTCCATACGCTGCCCAGGAAGATGTTCACAAACACGTTGATGAGCAGCTTAGAACCTGCCAGGCGGGCGATGGTGATGCGCTTGCGGTAAAGGAACAGGGCGTAGATCAGGTTGCCCAGCATCTCGGAGATGAGATAGCCGGGGAAGTACACGCCGCCGCCAAAGATGATGAAATTCAGCGTGTCGGTGGCAGCGCCCACCAGAAGCCCCATCAAAGGGCCGTAGACAGCGCAGCCCACGCTGCAGACGAGGAACGTGAAATAGATGCGCAGATTCTCGCCGACGGGTATGAACAGACCACCGATGACGATGGTGATGGCGGCCACCAGAGCAGCCAGGGTCAGGCGGCGCAGTGAACGAAGTTCCCGCACAGCGCTCACCCAATAGGATTTGCTGAAGGTACGATAAGCGGTTAACATAAAAAGACACACTCCTTCCATGGCGGTTGCCACATTCAGAGTGCGTGCTCCAATGCGGCAGCGGGATGCGGCCCCTGCACGGCGGAAGATCCTTCGTCCGATGGGCAACTCCCCGTCCCATCGGCACTTGACCCGCAGAGGCCTACTCTGCCATTTCAATTGTTATGAATATCATAGCATGATTGCGCGCACATTTCAACACTTTAGTGTAAAAGAGTTTTGGTTTTCCGTTCAATCTGCCGCAAAAAGTTCTTGCAGTGAAGAAATACCCATGGTATCATAAAGAAAAAGGAACAAATTGGAGGTTATATTATGAAAGATTGTGTGAAACTGATTCTGAAGATCGTCGCGATCGTTCTGGCAGCGGCTGCTGTGGCCAGCGCCGTGACCTTGGTGATCCTGAAGCTGGTGAACAAGTCCAAGGAAGGCTGCTGCGAATGTGTGGAAGAGCCTTGCTGTGAGGAAGTTCCCGCGGTGGAGGAAGTTCCCGAGGAGTATGCCGACTTCGCCGATGTGCAAACCGCAGAATAAGAGAAAGAAAGGCCTCCCATTCGCTGCGTCCTCACAAGAAAACACAAACCGCAAATTTGGCCTTTTCCGCCGGACGCATCACCGTTTTTCCTTGTGTTACACAAAGTAGCACCGCGAAAAAACGGCTCGATCCGACGAAAGAATCCTTCATTTTCGGCTGTAAAACAGTTTTGCCCCGCAGGAAAGCCTGTGGGGCAAAATTCATGTTTTCTTGTTCGGACTCCGCTTTGCGCTGAGTCTTTTTTTGTTTATTCGTCGAAGTCCTCTTCATCCAGATCCACGTCCGCGTCCGGTGCCTCAATGGTAACGGGCGCTTCTTCATCTTCAGCGGAAGCCAGGATGGAATCGGCGTGCGCCGGGATGGGAAGACCCTGCATGGCGGCCTCAAACTGGTTGCGAGCCATGGTCTCGTTCTCCTGCAGGTAGCCGGCGATGTCCTTGAGTTGATCCAGGTGCTCGGTGAGGATGGCCTGGCACTGCTTGTAGGCGCGGTCGATCAGGGCCTTGACCTCGTCATCGATGCTGCCGGCGGTGCGCTCGGAGTAGGACTTGGTCTTTTCGTAATCGCGGCCCACGAAGATCTCGCTGCCGGAATCGTAAGAAACGGTACCCAGCTTCTCCGACATGCCGTAGCGGCCCACCATCTCTCGTGCGATGGCGGTGGCGCGCTCAATGTCGTTGGAAGCGCCGGTGGAGATATCATCCAATAGCAGCTGCTCGGCAACGCGGCCGCCCAGCAAAGAGACGATTTGCTCGAACATCTCGTTTCGGGAGAGGTAGCTGTGATCCTGCTCCGGCAGGCTGATGGTCATGCCGCCCGCGCCGCCGCGGGGGATGATGGTGATCTGATGCACAGGGTCGTGGGTAGGAAGGTGGTACATCACCACGGCGTGACCGGCTTCGTGCACGCTGGTCAGGCGCTTTTCGTGCTCGGTGACCACGCGGCTGCGCTTTTCGGGACCTGCAATGACCTTCAGCATGGCTTCGTTCAGATCTGCCATGCGAATCAGCGGGCGGTTGTTGCGTGCAGCGTGCAGGGCGGCTTCGTTTAAAAGGTTGGCCAGGTCTGCACCGGTGAAGCCGGAGGTTGCCTTGGCGACTACGCTAAGGTCCACATCGTCGCTGAGAGCCTTATTGCGGGCGTGCACCTTGAGGATTTCCTCGCGGCCCTTAGAATCGGGGGTACCCACATAGATCTGGCGGTCAAAACGGCCTGGACGCAGCAGCGCCGGATCGAGAATATCCTTACGGTTGGTGGCGGCAATGACGATGACGCCCGCATTGGCGGTGAAACCGTCCATTTCCACCAGCAGCTGGTTGAGGGTCTGCTCGCGCTCGTCGTGTCCGCCGCCGATGCCGGCGCCGCGGCGCCGGCCTACAGCGTCGATCTCGTCGATGAAGACGATGGAGGGAGCGACCTTTTTGGCCTGCTCAAACAGGTCGCGCACACGGCTGGCGCCCACGCCCACGTAGAGCTCCACAAAGTCGGAGCCGGAAATGGAGAGGAACTGCACACCCGCTTCGCCGGCCACGGCCTTGGCGATGAGGGTCTTGCCGGTGCCCGGAGGGCCAACCAGCAGAACACCCTTGGGGATCTTGGCACCGATGGCGCTGTATTTGGCAGGGTTGCGCAGGAAATCGACGATTTCTGCCAGCTCAGCCTTTTCCTCCTCGGCACCTGCCACATCCCGGAAGGTGACCTTCTCGTCAGAGGGATTGATGGTGCGCACATTGGCCTTGCCGAACTTGGCCATGCTGCCGCCGCCACCGCCGCCGGAGGCAGCTCGATTCATGAGGAAGAACATGATGAGCAGGAACAGACCGCCCACCAGAACATAGGGGATCATCATGGCCCACCAGGGACTCTCATAGCCCTTGGGGTAGTCGTAGTCTTCGATGATGCCGGCGGCGACCTGCTCGTCGATCAGTTCATGCAGATCGTTGTAGAACACCTCAAAGCTGGCAAGCTTTTTGGTGACGGTGTCACGGCCGTCCTCCAGGGGTTTGTGCAGATCCAGAATCAGCAGGCCGTCTTCCACAGAGAAGGCTTTGACCTGCTCTGCTTCAAACATGGCCCGCACCTGGGAGTAGGTGGGTTCCCGGTTGTCCGCTTCGCTGGAGAGAATCATGAACAGGCCGATGAACAGCGCCAGAATAAATAAAATGACGCCGAAATTGGGGAATCGTCTTTGTTGTTTCAATCGAATATCTCCTTCATGGAAATGGATAGATAAGTGGTATCCTTGCCGGAGGTTTTATTGACGTCCGCAGCCACGCCCCAGAGGGCGATGGGGCCGGATTCGTCACAGAATACAGGGATGCTTTGCCGCTGGGCGGCGGGGATTTTGCGGTCGATCATCAGATCCTTGATGGTCTTGCTGCCGCCGGGCAGGGTCAAACGATCACCTGTCTGCCGTGTGCGGACAAAATAGGATGCGCTTTCCCGGTAGGGCAGGCACAGACCGTCCGTGGGCGTGTTGCAGAGCGTGCATGTGATCTGCCACCGTCCTGCAACCGTGATGCCGGGAACACGCAGCTGCGTTGTGGGTACCGGAGGATATTCCGCGGGCTCGAGCAGCAGCCTGTCATATTCCCGCCGGGCGATGCGACCGCCGGGCAGGTCCAGATGAGCCGAGGGATTGGCGCTGCGAATCAGCGCGCACAGGGCGTCCACATGGCGGGAGGTTCTGTCAGGAATGTCCCGCAGCAGCTCGATGGCGGCCCGGTGCAGAATGGGTTCCGGCAGCGGGGCCAGACGGCTGCAAAGCCAGCCGCCCTCTGTTTGCGCGGCGCTGAGCGCCGCGTTGGCCTGGGCGAGAAGAAGTTCCTCGTCCAGACGAAGTCTGCGCGTTAAGGCGCTGACGGAGTTAAGCAGGGCAGGGTTCTCTGCCTTCAAGAGGGGCAGCACATGGTGCCGCAGGCGATTGCGCAGCTGCTCGTCCTGGGCGTTGGAAGCGTCCTCCCGATGGGCCAGCCCATGCAGCTGCAAATAGGCCAGCACCTCATCCCGGCTGACATGCAGCATGGGCCGAAGAATGCGGCCGCGCTTGGGCGGGATTCCGCCCAGACCTGCCAGAGAGGTGCCGCGGATCAGGTTGATGAGCAACGTCTCCAGATTGTCGTCGGCCGTGTGGGCCGTGAGAACATATCCGGGCAGCTTGTCGAAAAATGCGTAGCGCAGACGACGGGCGGCTTCCTCCAGAGAGTCATCGGAGGTAGCGACGCGGGCGGCGGTATTGCCGCGTTCGCAAGTCAGCTTGATGCCGCGCGCCTTACAGAAATCGCGCACAAAGGCTTCGTCCGCGTCGGATTCTGCGCCTCGCAGGCCGTGGTTAAAGTGGGCCGCGCCCACGGTAATGCCCAGTTTGTCTTTCAGACTGTGTAGGCAGTGCAGCAGAGCGGTGGAGTCCGCGCCGCCGGAAACTGCGCAATAGACAGTGTCACCGGGCTGCAATTCCGCGCGGCAGAAGGCAAGGACCTTATCCCTCACTGTGCTTCCACTCCCGGTCGGCAAAGGTGGTGTACTGAGGCAGCCACTGCAGCTTGACCGTGCCGGTCTCGCCGTGGCGGTTTTTGGCCACGATACACTCTGCCACGTTCTTTTCTTCGGAATTTTCGTTGTAGTAGTCGTCGCGGTACAGGAACAGCACCTCGTCCGCATCCTGCTCGATGGCGCCGGATTCGCGCAGGTCCGAGAGAATCGGGCGCTTGTCGGCGCGGCTCTCGTTGGCACGGGAGAGCTGGCTCAGGCAGATGACAGGCACGTTGAGTTCCTTGGCCATGATCTTCAGAGCGCGGGAAATGTCGCTGACCACGTTGACGCGGTTCTCGCTCTGACGGCCGTTGCCAGCGGAGGTCATCAGCTGCAGATAGTCGATGACCACCAGGCCAAGGTTATCAATGCGACGGCATTTGGCGTTCATCTCCGCCACGGACAGGGACGGGTTGTCATCCACGCGGATGTCCGTCTGGCTCAGGGCGGAAGAGGCGATGCCGATGCGGTTCCACTCGTCGTCCGAGAGTTTGCCGGTGACCAGCTTCTGGTTGTCCACAAAACTCTCGTTGGAGATCAGGCGCATGCCCAGCTGCTCCCGGGACATTTCCAGGGAGAAGAAGACGATGGCCTTGTCGGTATGTTTTGCAGCGTGCAGGGCAATATTCAGGGCGATGGAGGTTTTGCCCATGCCGGGACGGGCGGCGATAAGGATCAGGTCCGACTTGTTCAGACCGTTGATCTTGCGGTCCAGGTCCTTCAGACCCGTGGAGATGCCGGGGAAGGCGTTCTCTGACTGGGACAGCTCGGACAGACGGTCAAAGACCTTTAAAAGGATGGTGCCGATGTGCTCCAGGGTGTCGTCGCGGCCGCTGGCAGAGAGGGCATAGACCTTCTTCTCGGCCAGTTCCAGGATGTCCTGGGCCGTGCCCACGCCCTCATGCACTGCCTCGGAGATGTCCGTGGAGGCGGAGAGAATGCTGCGCAGCAGGGCCTTGTCCCGTACAATTTGGGCATAACGAGCCACGTTGGCAGCCGAGGGCGTGATGTCCATCAGCTGCATCAGGTAATTGGAGCTGTTCTGCTCGTCGTAGACGCCGCGCTCGCGCATCTTATCCAGTACGGTGACCGGATCAATGACCTGCGAGTAGTTGAACATGGTGTACATGGTCTCGTAGAGCTCGCGGTTCTGGGTCAGGTAAAAGTCTTCAGGGCGCAGCATACCGATGACCTCCGCGATACAGCGGCTGTCGATAAGCATACTGCCCAGCACGGACTGCTCAGCTTCCAGAGAATAGGGCACTTGACGGGCAAGCAGTTCTTCCATGTTCACACCTCCTGTTTCTATCTATCTAAATGAGAGAACATTATGCCTCGCGCACTTCCAGGTTCAGTATGCCCGTAATCTCATAGCCCAGTTTGGCCTTGAGGGTGTAGGTACCCACATTCTTGATGGGATCGTCCTGGACGATCTTGCGCTTGTCGATGGAGATCTTGTGCTGCTGCATCAGAGCCTTGGAGATTTCGTCGGAGGTCACGGCGCCGAACAGACGGCCGTTGCCACCGCCCTTGGCATTGATGATGATCTTCAGGTCCTTGAGCTGCTCAGCGGTAGCCTCAGCCTGGGCCTTCTCCCGGGCGATGCGCTCGGCGTTGGCCTTGTCGTTCATCTTCATGGTGTTCACATGGTCAGCGGTGGCTTCCACAGCCAGCTTGCGGGGCAGCAGGAAGTTGCGGGCGTAGCCGTCGGAAACTTCCACCATCTGGCCGCGCTTGCCCTGACCTTTGACGTCTTGCTGTAAAATGACTTTCATGGAAAAAACTCCTTTACGATTCGTAGTATTGATCTATGGATGTGACCAGATCCTTCAGAACCTCACTCATGGCCTTTTCGGAGATCTGTGCACCTGCGGTGGCTGCGTTGCCGCCGCCGCCGAGGGGTTCGAGGATCATCTGCACATTGGCTTCGCCGATGGAACGGCCGGAGATAAAGATGCGGCCATCCAGCGGATAAAGAACAAAGGATGCGGTAATGCCCGTGATATTCAGCAGCTCGTCTGCAGCCTGAGAGGCGATGGCGCGGTCGGCAGCTTCGTCCAGGGCGGCGATGGCAATCTCGCCGCGGTACAGGCGGGCGGCCTGCAGGATCTTGTAGCGGGAGAGGGCAGAGGGCAAGTCGTTCTGGAAGAGCTTTTTGACCTCCACAGTGTCCGCACCGCTGCGGCGCAGGAAGGCAGCGGCTTCAAAGGTGCGGCTGCCCGTGCGCACGGAGAAGTTTTTGGTATCCAGCACGATGCCAGCCAGCAGGGCAATGGCCTCTTCGGTGAGGATGTCCTGGGGATCGGCGGTGTACTGCAGCAGCTCCGTGGTCAGTTCCGCTGCCGAGGAAGCATAAGGCTCATGCAGGTTCAGGGCCACGGGGTCGATGTAGTCCGCAGCGCGGCGGTGATGATCGATCACGGCAATACGCTGCACGGTTTCCAAAAGTGCTTTGGTTTCCACCTGGTCGGGACGGTTGGTGTCCACCACCACCAGAAGGCTCCGGCTGTCGGAGAGCAGCAGGGCGTCCTGCTCGGTGATAAACACACCCTCGTATTCACTCTTCTGGCGCAGCAGCTCGATCAGGCTCAGAGCCAGGGTGGTCTGCTGATCGGTGACGATGTGGGCCTGCTTGCCCAGCTTGCGGGCAATGCAAACCACGCCGGAGGCGGCGCCGATGGCGTCAATGTCGGTGTTGCGGTGACCCACCACAAACACGTTGGAGCTCTGACGAATGAGTTCCTTCAGAGAGTTGGCCATGACGCGGCTCTTGACCTTGGTGCGGCGTTCGGTTTCCTTGGTGCGGCCGCCGTAGAAGGTGAAGTTGTAGTTATCCTTCACAACGGCCTGGTCGCCGCCGCGGGAAAGGCTCATTTCAATGGCCAGACTGGAATAATCATAGATTTCCTGGAAGCCATTGCCGTCCTTGCCCACGCCGATGGAGACGGTGGCGGAGATGCCGGAGGGGGAAGAGACCTCCCGGATGGTGTCCAGCAGGGAGAACTTGTCCTCCAGAATGGCGGGCAGGCTGCGGGCCTCAAAGATGAAGATGAAGCGGTTGCGCTCCAGCTTGCGCAGCAGGCCGCCAAAGGTTTCGCACCAATGATTGATCTTCTCGTTCAGTGAGGCGTTCAGTGAGGAAACGGCACTGTCGGAGAGATTGGTAATGAGTTCTTCGTAGTTGTCAATGAGGATGGTGGCGATGGCGGGGCGGGAACGGATATACTCGTCGCGGATGTTCAGGTACTCCGTGTAGTCGATCCAGAAGGTCATGGCCATCAGCACGGGAGAATCCGTGGTGTCGGAGCGGATCAGGGTGCCCAGCACGCGATAGCGGCGGCCGTTGTACTGCACCTCGCCGGGCTGCTCGGACTTGCCTTCGGCCAGCCAGGTGGTGGAGAAACCGGGGAAGACCTCATGGATCTTCTTTTCGAAAACGCCGCTGCCCAGGCCGGTGATCGCCTGGAAGGAATCGTTGCTCCACATGATTTCACTGGAACTGATCTTCAAAAGGGCCATGGGAAAGGGAAGCGACAGCATGTCCTGAGATGCGCCCACCAGAGAGGCCAGGGCTGTGTGGACATACTGGTCGATTTCTTTCTGGCGCCAGGCGCGCTCGGTGCGATAATAGATCAGCATCAGAAGAGAGATGATCGCCTCAATGCCGGCCAAGAAATACTGCTTGAGCAGCAGGGCAATCACGGTAAAGACGATCATGATTGCAAAGTAAAGCCCCATACCGGGCTCTAAGATGTGCTTGATGCGGTTTTTCAAGGGTGCGCGCCTCCTCTCAGAAAAGGGACAAATAAACCAAAAGGGTATAAAAACTCAGAATATAATTTAACATCTTATTCTACCAAATTATCCAGAGATTTACAACCGAAACCACGCATTTCCATTGCAAAAAAATACGCTTTGTGGGATCTGTAGAAAAAGAGGTATACAATTTGTGCAAAATGTGCTATACTAAGTTCAATATTTGCAAAAAATCGGCGCCCGCCGATGGCATAACTTCTTCTTGCGCCGATTATAAGTAGAATATCAGGTGCTTTTATAGATGGCTAAGCGCAGCCCCTGCGCAGCAGATAGATTCCAACTGAATACCAGCTGCACGCATTCGGTTCCTCCGGCGAAACGGGGCCGGTTTCCGATACGCGTTGCGGCGCGCTTTTGTGCGCTTTTTTGGTCTTTTATTTGCATGAAAATATGATAAATTGTTGCTGAAACAGCAAAAAGCAGGATTGGCCCCTTGCTTTTAGACGAAAAAGGAGTGTTAAAACCTTTGGCTGAAAAACTGAAGATCATTTCCCTCGGCGGCCTGAACGAGGTGGGAAAGAACATTACGGTGCTCGAATACGGCAAGGACATGATCGTTGTAGATTGCGGCATCGGCTTTCCCGAGGATGACATGTACGGCATCGATCTGGTGGTGCCGGATGTCAGCTACCTGGTGAAGAACGCCTCCAAAATCCGCGGTTTCTTCCTGACCCACGGTCACGAGGACCACATCGGCTCGCTGCCGTATGTGCTGCAGCAGGTCCAGGCGCCGGTGCACGGCACGCGCCTGACCATCGGTCTGGTAAAACTGAAGCTTTCGGAGCATCATCTTTTGGATAAGACAAAACTGCACACCCATGAGGCGGGCGAGATTGTCAAGGCCGGCTGCTTCCAGGTGGAGTTCATCCACGTCAATCATTCCATCGCCGACGCTGTGGCCTTTGCCATCCGCACCCCGGTGGGAACCGTGGTATTCTCCGGTGACTTCAAGATCGACCCCACCCCGGTGGAGGGCGGCATCATGGATCTGACCCGTCTGGGCCAGCTGGGCAAAGAGGGTGTGCTGGCGTTCCTGTGCGATTCCACCAACGCCGAGCGCCCGGGTTATACCCCCTCCGAGCGCACCGTGGCAGAGGGTTTCGACGGCCTGTTCCGCAACTGCCGCCAGAGAATCCTCATCACCACCTTCGCGTCCAACGCCAACCGCCTGCAGTCGATCCTCACCACGGCCCATCGATATGGACGTAAGGTGGCGGTCACCGGCCGCAGCATGGAAAACGTCCTGCGGGTCTCCACAGAGCTCGGTTACCTGACTGTGCCGCCGGATACGCTCATTGACATCAATCAGGTCAATACGCTGCCCAAAGAAAAGGTAGTCATCGTCACCACTGGCTCCCAGGGTGAGAATATGTCCGCCCTGTACCGCATTGCCTTCTCCGGCCACCGCCAGGTGGAGCTGCAGCCCGGCGACCGGGTGATGATCTCCGCCTCTGCCATTCCCGGAAACGAGAAGGCCGTCAGCAAGATCATCGACGAGCTCTACCGCAAGGGTGCGGAGGTCATTTATGACAAGAGCTCCGGCCTGCACGTTTCGGGCCATGCCTGCCAGGAAGAACTGCGGATTCTGCATGCTCTGCTCAAGCCCAAGTTCTTTATCCCGGTGCATGGCGAGCAGCGCATGCTGCAGCTGCACGCCAAACTGGCCATCGGTATGGGCATGAAGCCCAGCCATGTGCTCATCTCCGACCTGGGCAAGGTCATTGAGCTGAGCAGCAAGACCATGAAGTTCAACGGAACTGTGCCCGCCGGTAAGGTCTTTGTGGACGGCTCCGGCGTGGGCGACGTGGGCGCCCAGGTACTGCGTGATCGCAAGCATCTGGCCCAGGACGGCATGATCGTTGTGGTGGCCAACATCTCTGAGGAGGATGGCGGCATCATTACAGGTCCCGACATCATCACCCGTGGCTTTGTTTACGTCAAAGAGTCCGGCGATCTGATGGATGAGATGCGCTTCATTGCCATGAACGCCATTGAGAACACCATGCGCCGCGGAAGACTTGATTACGGCGCCATCAAGGCTGCCGTCAAGGGAGACCTTTCCCAGTATTTGTATAAAGTCACCCGCCGCAATCCCATGATCCTGCCCGTCATCAACGAGGTATAAAGAAAAACCGCTTCCTTTTGGAAGCGGTTTTTTATGCTATTTGGAAAAATAGGCCAAAGCTTCTTCTTTGTCCTTAAGGATCTGCTGCTGCAGCTGCTCCAGAGAGTCGAATTTCTGCTCCGGACGAAGGAAGTCAAGAAGATCCAACCGGAAGGTCTTGCCGTACAGGTCACCCTCGAAGCCCTGCAGCCAGGACTCAACAGACACGGTAGTGCCGCCTACGGTGGGCCGCAGGCCGATGTTGGTCACGGTAGAGTAGCTGCCCGATTCCAGATGGGCCAGGCCGACGTAGACGCCGAAACGGGGACACATCAGGCCCTCAGGGAAAGCGAAATTGGCGGTGGGGAAGCCCAGCGTATGGCCCAGCGATTGGCCGTGGATCACTTCGCCCGTCAGGCAGTAGGGGTGACCCAACAGGGCGTTGGCCTCCTGAATCCGACCTTCCTGCACCAGAGCGCGGATGCGGGAAGAGGAAATCAGACCGTCGTTTTTGGAGATGGGGGAGATGATGCTGCAGCCGATGCCGAGCGCGGAGCAGAGCTCCTGCAGCAGGGCGGGATTGCCCCGGCCGCGATGGCCGAAGCGGAAGCTCTCGCCGCAGACCACATACACGGCTTGCAGCTGCGTATGAAGAATGTCCTTCACAAAGTCTTCCGGGGCCATGGTGCGCATGGCCTCGTCAAAGCGGAGCACGATCATCTCATCGATGCCACATTCACGCTGCATCAAACCCCGACGATCGGCCACGGTGCTTAAAAGCTTTGGCGCTGCACCCTTAGTCAGTGCATCCGGGTGGGGATCAAAGGTGATGGCGGCAGCTTGGGCAAGCAGGGATTCGGCCAGTTCCGTTACCCGGCGCATCAGGGCGCAGTGACCCAGATGGATGCCGTCAAAGAAGCCCAAGGCCACAACTCGTTTTGCCATTTATCTCACCTCAAAAAAGCTCTTAATCGTGTGGATTGTGCCGTTTTTTGCGCGGCCCAGCATTAAAAATGTACCGTTTTCGTCGTAAACCCGCACTGTTCCGTTGGGGGATTCCGGGCAGGAAACATCGTTGCCGTTGTAGCAGCGGCGCACTTGTTCGCCAAAGATGACAACTTTTGGATGCTCAGAGAACATGCTGTCCACGGGGCGCAGCAGCGCGGCGGGATCCTCGGAGAAGAGGATGGCCTCCAACGGCGTTGCGTCGCTGAGGGAATAGGCGCCCGCCTGGGTGCGGCGCAGGGCGGCCATGGTGCCGCCGCAGCCTAAGGCCTCGCCGATGTCGTGGCACAGGGTGCGGATGTAAGTGCCCTTGGAGCAGCAAACGTGCAGCCGGACGTTTTTACCGTCAAAGCCCAGCAGCTCCAGGGCGTGAATGGTGATGGTTCTTGTTTTGCGCTCCACGGTCTTGCCCGCCCGGGCCAGCTCGTAGAGCTTTTTGCCATCCACTTTGATGGCGGAGTACATGGGCGGCAGCTGTTCCTGCTGCCCCAGAAAACGAGGAAGGGTGGCCCGAAGGGCCTCTTCCGTTACGGAAACGCTTTTCTCTTCCAGTACGGCACCGGTGATGTCGTCCGTGTCGGTGACGGTGCCCAGCTGCAAGAGGGTCTCATAGGCCTTGTCGGCGGCTTCAAAGAACTCCACCGCCCGGGTGGCTCTGCCCACAAACACGGGCAAAACGCCCGTGGCCATGGGGTCTAAGGTGCCGCCGTGGCCGATGCGCTTTTCATGCAGCGCACCGCGTAGCTTGGCCACCACGTCGTGGCTGGTCCAGCCGGCGGGTTTGTCTACAATGATGATTCCGTTTGCCATTGCAACCTCACAGTTCTACTCCGGCGTCCCGCAGGACACGGAGAATGGCCTCTTCTGCGGCCTCAATGCCACCGGGGATGGAAGCACCCGCCGCAGCGCGGTGTCCGCCGCCGCCCAGGGCGGCGCAGAGCTCCGCTGCGTTGAAGCCGTCGCCTGCACGCAGGCTCAGCTTTCCCACATTGCCGGCAAGCTCGCGGATGAGGATGCCCAGTTCCACGCCCTCGATGGAGCGGGGATAGTTGGAAAGATCGTCCGCATCGTCTTCCGTGGCGCCCAGACGCTGCATCGTGGCGATGCTCAGGGTGCACAGGGCGATTTTACCGCCGGAGAAGAATCGAATACTTGCGCCCAGCTCGCTCTCCAGACGGATGCGGGCGGGGGACTTGACGGCGAACAGGCTGCGATTCATGGGGAAGATGTCCGCACCTGCAGCGCAGCAGGCGGCAGCGACCAGAAAGGCGTGCGCGTCGGTGTTGGCATGGCGGAAGCCGCCGGTGTCGGTGGAAACGGCCAGATATAAGGCCTCTGCCATGGTCTTGTCCAGGGGAAGCTCCATGAACTGAAGCAGTTCATAGATAAGGTCGCCCGCCGCGGCGTAGTCCGGAGCGATGCAATTGATTCCGGCATAGCCGGGGTTGGTTTCGTGATGATCCAGACACAGCTCGATGCGATCTGCCAGGTGCTCTGCTCCCGGCAGAAGCATGTCCGGGGCTGCCACGTCCACGCTGATGATGCAGGCGTCTTCCGGCACGTCGGTGCGGGTCAGGCCCTGCCAGTAGGGCGCGTAGCGGGGCGTGAGCTGGGGATTTTCCAGAATGTCGGCCTGCTTGCCCAGCGCCCGAAGGGCCAGACACAGGGCGGCGGAGGATCCCACGGTGTCGCCGTCGGGACGGCGGTGGGAGAGGATCAGAAACCGATCACGCTCTGAAAGCAGAGCCTTCGCCTCATTCAGCGCTTTCGTCATTGCCGTCATCCTCGGGGATGTCCAGAGTGCTGAGGATATCAAAGATGCGCGCGCCGCGCTCCATGGCGGTGTCCTCTTCAAAGACCAGCTCCGGGGTGTAGCGCAGCTGCAGGCTGCGGCCGATCTCCCGGCGCAGGTAGCCGCCGGCGGACTTCAGGCCCTTGATGACCTCTTTGCCGGTGGACTTGTCCAGCACGCTGATATAGACCTTGGCGTAGCGCAGGTCAGGGGTGGTATCTACACCGGTGACAGAGATCAGACCCTGCACCCGGGGATCCTTCAGATTGGGGATCAGGTTGGCCAGCTCTTTCTGAATTTCTTCATTGATGCGGCCGATGCGATTGGATGCCATAAAAATGCCTCCTTTTGTGAAACGAGGGGGAAACCCGGTTTCCCCCTCGCGCAAGTTAGATTACTGCTTGATCTGCTCCATGACGTAGCACTCGAAGATGTCGCCTTCCTTGATGTCGTTGTAGCGATCAATGGACATACCGCACTCATAACCGGCGGTGACTTCCTTGACGGAGTCCTTGAAGCGCTGCAGCGAACCCAGAACGCCTTCGTAGATGACGATGTTGTCACGCAGCACGCGAACCTTGGCGTCGCGGGTGATTTTGCCGTCCTTGACGTAGCAGCCGGCGACGGTGCCCACGGAGGAGACCTTGTAGGTCAGGCGCACTTCGGCGTGGCCGATGACGGCCTCGCGGAACTTGGGTGCCAGCATACCCTTCATAGCGGCCTCGATCTCTTCGATGCACTCATAGATGATGCGGTACATACGCATGTCGATCTTGTTGCGGGCGGCGCTGGCCTGGGCGGCGTTGTCCGGACGGACGTTGAAGCCGACGATGATGGCGTTGGAGGTGCTGGCCAGCAGGATGTCGGACTCGTTGATGGCGCCGACAGCGGCGTGGATGACTCTCACGCGCACTTCCTCGTTGGTGAGCTTCTCCAGGTTGGCCTTGACGGCCTCGGCGGAACCCTGCACGTCAGCCTTGACGATGATGTTGAGTTCCTTCATCTGGCCCTGCTGCATCTGGCTGAACAGATTCTCCAGGGTGATCTTGGTGGCGGCGTTGGCAGCGGCCTCCTTCTCCTGGTCCTTGCGCTGCTCTACCAGCTGACGAGCCATGCGCTCATCCTCAACGGCGTTGAAGATGTCACCCGCACCGGGAGCCTCGGACAGGCCGGTGATCTCCACAGGGATGGAAGGACCGGCAGATTTGACTTGCTGACCCTTGTCGTTGGTCATCACGCGCACGCGGCCGACAGCAGTGCCGGCGATGAGCACGTCGCCCTGACGCAGGGTGCCGTTCTGCACCAGCAGGGTGGCAACGGGGCCGCGGTTCTTGTCCAGTCTGGCTTCCAGAACGACGCCTTTGGCGGCGCGGTCGGGGTTGGCCTTGAGCTCCTGCATTTCGGCGGTCAGCAGCACCATTTCCAGAAGGGAATCGATGCCGTCGCCGGTCTTGGCGGAGATGGGGCACATGATGGTGTCGCCGCCGTATTCCTCGGGCACCAGCTCATATTCCATGATCTGCTGCTTGATGCGCTCGGGGTTGGCGCCGTGCTTATCCATCTTGTTGATGGCAACGATGATGGGGATATTGGCGGCCTTGGCGTGGTTGATCGCCTCGACGGTCTGGGGCATGATGCCGTCATCGGCAGCAACCACCAGAATGGCGATATCGGTGCACATGGCGCCGCGGGCGCGCATGGAAGTGAAAGCGGCGTGGCCCGGGGTATCCAGGAAGGTCATGGGGCTGCCGTTCACCTGTACGGTGTAAGCACCGATGTGCTGGGTGATGCCGCCGGCCTCGCCGGAGACCACATTGGTCTTGCGGATGGCGTCCAACAGACTGGTCTTGCCGTGGTCAACGTGACCCATAACAACAACGACGGGGGAACGGGGCTGCAGATCGTCTGCGTTGTCCTCGTGATCGTCGATGAGCTTTTCTTCGATGGTGACGATGACTTCCTTCTCCACCTTGCAGCCCAGTTCCATGGCCACCAGGGAGGCGGTGTCAAAGTCGATGACCTGGCTGACGGAGGCCA